>CALDKB010000048.1 GCA_937899245.1 uncultured Bacteroidales bacterium
TTGCAGAGAAAATATGAATGATGGTAGTTGGGATTGAGGATTACTGCTTAGGCGGTGTGCTAAATGTTGTTGCTTAGAGCAACGAGCTGAGGATTACAAATCCCGAAGGACGGTGTGCATATTCAAGGCAGAGCCTTGTAAAGATTACGTCGCAGGCAAGAGCCTACGACTATCTTAACAAGCACTTTTCCCGTAAACCATATTCTTACACCAGTCTCTACAATACTCTTAGAATATGAAATCATTTCTATATCTTGATTGGCAACTGATATTGTGTCTTTTATCTTAGCAAATGGCAATGTGCCAAATATTGAACCGTTTGCCATAATACAATTTCCTTCCTCTCCAAACATTATTGAATCCAATGATATGTTGAGTCGGTTTTGTATATTATTTACTATACCATTATAGTGTGTGGTATCTTTTACCACAATAATTATTGACTTGTTGTCATCCGTATAATATCTTTGCTGCCCTCCACTATAAAAATAGTTTTGAGAATAGACACTTGTCATACTCAAAATCAGAGCTACAAATATAACAACTTTTTATTCATATTCTAATCCTCCTTTATAATATACACTATCATTATTATATAAATGACCGTTACTGCTGATATAGTTAACGGGTCTTATGTTATTGTAGCATTTTATCCTATCACGTTTTTTGTAATTTCCACCTGCATCTTGTTTGCCTTTTTGTCCTACTATTTTTAATTTAGCACATACAATAAAATAATCTGTTTTTGATTGTGAATACATTAATTCTTGCGGAATTCTGTTTGAAGTAACAAATGCCTGTTCCAATTCTCTATTTTTCCTATTTTCTTCTTGATCTATACTTAGAGTTTGGGACAAAGAGTCATATTGGAATATTTCCGGAGCCAATTCTAAGAAACGACCAGTTGGCTTGTAATAACTATATTCTTTACAGAACTCACAAGAGTTATTTTTTTCACAACCCATAAATGCTATCACACCCATCATCCCGATAAGCAGTGATAATAAAACTATCTTTTTCATTGTTATAATATTTTAATTTAACTTCATTTTAGAATTACTTTTTTCCGCAGTCATATTTTCCGTCCCCCTGCGGATTGGGGACTGCTATGCGATGCCCGCTGTACGGTGCTGCTGGCGGTATAGGGAAAGGTTTGTTGCACTTGATATTGTAAATCCTGTAGGCAACGAATACGATAAACTATCAATAGAGACAGTATCGCCAATATATATTTTTGCATTGGCTGTAAATTCAGAAGCGACAGGTGCTTCAGAATTAACAATTCTTCCAAATACAGGATTAAATTGACTGAAATATACAGGATCTACTCCTTGTGCATTTACAGAATTAATTTGTAAAAATATTAGTAAAACGATTACCTTGTTAAATAACAATTGTCTTAAATATTGTTTTCATTTGCTTATTATTTATATAATTCCTTTTTCTTTACATTTTTTGCGTTGTACCTAACTAGATTCATTATTGTAGAGCCTGTTGTATCGTGACATTCCCAACGAATTACACCGATGTTTTTTGCCCAGTATGCAACAATAGAATCTGTTGGGTAATGTGAATAATTTTTATACGCAAATTTCTTTACATTGTTGTATTCCTTATTTCCAACATAATAAGAAGAATAAAACATTATGTACCACGGTAAGCAATGATAGTACACATATTCACTTGGATTTGGGGTGTTTATGTATGGTAACGAGTATGCAATACGTTTATTTTCAATTTTAAATATTGTTTCTACGTTCGGAGAATAATAGCAATCTGGTGGCAGCAAGTCTCCATAACCAGATCTGGAGTCATTTACAAACCGGAAATCGCCATGTATAGTCGGCATATATGTAAATGTATCATTGATGAATTTTGTAATATTTACATAATTATATTTCAGCTTGAAAGTTTTCACCCATGAGCTTGTTCCATTGCAAGGGAAATCACCCGTTTTCTCTTTTATCGGTTCTGTAATGACCGCAAGGCTATCAATTTCGTGTGTTGCAGAATCTTCGTAAACCCAATAACTGCCTTTTGCATAGCATGTATATTCGAATAGTTCATCGTTTGGTTTGAATGTCGCGCCCGTACTTTCACATCCACTCAATGCCACCACCCCAATTGTAGCAGCGAGTAGTAATATTAGTATTTTCTTCTTCATGTCTTTATAATTTATAATTTTTAGTTATTCAATCATTTCGTCCGCAGTCATCTTTTCCGTCCCCCTACGGATTGGGGACGGATATATTCCTATTTTGCGTTGTGTTGTGCTTGTTGCCATAATGTTTTTTTTTAGAGCAAATGTAAGAATAATTTTTATATGAAAAAAGATAATATTGCATTTGGGCTAATAAAACATATAGTTTGGACTAATTTTGAAGGATGGTGGGCTAACGGGCGAAAGGCTTGATGGCGAAAAGGCTGACAGGCTAACGGTCTTGCAGACTGACTGGTCTTCTGCTCTATGGCTATGCTGTTTCCCAGTTGTTGTTTCCATTCTCAGCTTATCGCATAATATTATATATATCCAATAACAATAAATATAATCTGCTTGTTACACTCTAAAAATTAGTATAAATCATCGTTTTGAAATATGATTGTAACTCTTTGATTTTTTTAGTGTTGAACAATAGGTTGTGAGTAAAATATACGTCCAAAACAATTAAGAGGGAAAAAATAAATTACTTTAGTGCCCTGTTTTAAAGGTGTATATATGGTAAAGCATATATTGTTAAGTATACTGACAGTTTTAACCTCTGTCCTAATTTGTGCAAATGTATATTCGCAATCAGCGAAACTTAAAGGAAAAGTAACAGACGATGCTACTAAGGAAGGTCTCTTTGGTGTAAATGTCATGGTGACAAGCACCAACGAAAAGATAAAGACTGGTACAAGTACCGATTTTGATGGTAACTACGAGATTGCCCTTCCGGAAGGTTCGTACAAAGTAAAGTATAATTACATAGGTTACAAAAATCATCACGAGGATGTAACGATTTCTGGCTCAGATGTTACAAAGAATGTGGTTCTTGCGCAGGATGCCGAAATCATTGACGAGGTGGTTGTGAGTGCGGGTAAGTACGAGCAGAAACTTCAGGATATTACAGTTTCGATGGAGGTTCTGAAGCCACAAATGATTGAAAACAAAAACACCTATAATATAGAGCAGTCGCTAAATAAGATTCCTGGTGTTGACGTAAATAATCATCAGCCGAGCATTCGTTCGTGTACAGGTTGGAGCTACGGGGCAGGAAACCGAGTAATGATTTTGGTTGATGACATGCCGTTTATGTCGGCAGATGTCGGTGATGCAAAGTGGAATTATATTCCAACAGAAAACATATCGCAGGTTGAGGTGCTGAAGGGTGCTTCTTCTGCATTGTTTGGTTCGCAGGCACTTGGTGGGGTTATTAATATCCGTACGGCTTATCCTACATCGGAACCTATGACAAAAATCAGTGCGTTCTATGGAATTTACGGTGATCCTGCTGATGAACGCTTCAAATGGTGGGGCGACGAACAGAATCCTGCTTATATGGGTGCAAGTTTTACTCATAGCCAGCAGTTTGGCAATTTTGATTTTGTGCTTGGTGGTAATTTCTACAAGAACGAGGGTTTCCGCAATAGTGAATACGAACGTCGTGCTCGTTTGAATACCAATTTGCGCTATCGTTTCAAGAAGGTTGATGGACTTTCTATCGGTGTTAATGCCAACTACATGATTAATCAGATAAGCGACTTCTTCATGTGGGATTCGGATACTTGTCCGTATATTTCGAATACGATGTTTGGTGCAACAGCTCCAACTCAGGGCTACCGAGTAAATGTCGATCCGTTTGTGCAGTATTATGCAAAGAATGGCGACCGTCATAGCTTGCGCACACGTTTCTTCCGTACTATGAACGAAGTGGTTATCGACACTATGAAGAATAGTCTTGGAGATGTTTGGT
Source organism: uncultured Bacteroidales bacterium (assembly GCA_937899245.1). Classification (GTDB taxonomy): domain Bacteria; phylum Bacteroidota; class Bacteroidia; order Bacteroidales; family ML635J-15; genus Bact-19. The sequence continues at coordinate 3,954 of CALDKB010000048.1, forward strand.
ATGCCGAATATCAATATCAGAAGGATTTGGACCATTGGAAAGTTTCTGCCGGTGCAGTTGAGAACTATCAGGAAGTTGTTTCGAATATGTTCAGCGATCATTATAGCAACGAATTTGCAGCATACGCACAGGGAGATGCTCGTTATGGCCGTTTGAAATTTTCGCTTGGTGTTCGTCTTGAATATTTCAAGGTCGATACAGCTATGACAAAGACAGAGATCCGTTTCGGCAAGGATACCGTTTTCTTCCCTATCAAGCCGGTTGCTCGTTTAGGAGCCAACTATCAGGTAGCAGAGGCCACATTCTTGCGTGCTTCTTTCGGTCAGGGATATCGTTTCCCGGCAGTTTCCGAAAAGTTTATCTCTATGGCTTTGGGTGCAATAAAGATTTTCCCGAACAATAATCTTAATCCAGAAACAAGCTGGAGTGCCGAAATCGGTGCAAAGCAAGGATATAAGTTTGGCAAGTGGAAAGGTTTCGCTGATGCTGCCGTTTATTTCCAGAGAATGTACAATATGATGGAATTCGGTTTTGTTGTTCTTAACGACCAGACTGGTTTGCCATATGAAATAGGTCAGGAAGGTAATCCGGAAATGGGATTCCAGTGTGCAAATGTTGGAAATGCTGATATTTTTGGCGTCGATTTGTCTGGTGTGTTGAATGGTCCACTTGGGAAATGGGGTGAACTTACAGCAACAGTTGGTTACACATACAATAATCCAAAATATATCTCCGACGACATCGATCCGTCGACATCTACCGACGACAAGACTTTGAAATACAGGTACAAACATTCTGTAAAAGCAGACTTGAGCATCGATGCAAAATGGTTTGAGTTCGGCGTCGATCTAGTTTGGAAGAGTGCAGTAAAGAATGTCGACCGTCTATTCTGCGATGAACGTCCGGAAGATCAAATTATTGGAGACTATGTAGTTCTTAGTGGTCTCGTTCTGCCAGGTTATTGGGACTATCGCATTAGAACAGCAAACCAAAACTGCTGGAACATTGATATGTATGTAGGAGCAAAATTGTACAAGGAAACAAAGATTTCCTTCCACATAAAGAATCTTTTGAATCAGGTTTACTGCGGACGTCCGGGCGATATTTGTGCTCCTAGAAGATTTGAGGTTTCTATTTCGTCAAAATTTTAAAGTTTAATATATGAAGAAAATTTTATCATTAGTATTATTTGTATTTCTTGCCTTTGCTGTCAACGCACAAAGTGCAGGTGCTGGTCCTTTGGTAATATGTGGTGCAGGCGAATCGTGTCCACCAGATCAGAACGGACATTATTCATCGGGTGTAGTTCCTTATGCACCAGATGTAAATAGTGAATATTTCCCAGAAATAAGAACTTGTGAGCCGTTGGATTTGTGCATAACATTGCATTGCCCGGCAAGTATCAATCTTTCCAATGTAGGTTTGGGCTCTGGTTCAATATCATTGCGTGGTGTTGAGGTAAAAGGTTTTGGTGGCTTACCACAGGGTGTTGAATATTGCCTTTCTAGTGCATCGTGGCAGCCAGATGGATATTATACACTTCATCTAACAGGTGAGCCAACAGAATCGGGTGTTTTTCAGTTGAAATTAAGTGCAGTTCTTTCAGGAGCTATTCTTTCGGTTAATACTGATACTTTCTTCCCTAACGGCATGGATGCAATTCAGGTTCCTGTAGTTGACGGACCTGCTTTAGTGGCTGGTTTTACTGCCGACGCAACAAGCATAACTGCTGGTAATGCAATTAATTTTACCAATACTTCCACTGGATATCAAGCAACTCGCACATGGACGTTTGAAGGTGGAAATCCAGCAACTTCAAATGAGGAAAATCCACGTGTAATTTATTCAACACCTGGCACTTACGCTGTAAGTTTGCATGTAACTAACGCATGTGGCGAAGACACAAAGACAGAAACTTCATTCATTACTGTAACCGAGGTAGTAACCGGAGAAGCTCCAGTAGCAGACTTTTCTTTTGCAACTACACAGACAGAAAATGGTTTTACAGTACAATTCAGCGATTTGAGCACTAACTTGCCTACATCTTGGAACTGGACATTTGAAGGTGGCGAACCTACAACATCTACAGAGCAGAATCCTGTTGTTGCTTTTGCAACAGAAGGAGAATACAATGTAACCCTAGTTGCAGAAAACGAATTTGGTGCCGATACTTTGTCTCGCACAATCAATGTCGTTGATGTAGAAAGCTATTCTCTCGAAAATGTTAGCGTTTATCCAAATCCAACAAGCACTATCCTTAACATTGCTGGAGAAAACATTATTTCTGTAGAAATCTTCGACATCACAGGCAAGATGGTTTATCGTACAGATGATTCTTGTTCGGAAGTTAGCATAGATATGGAAAACTTTGCAGCTTCAACCTATATGGTAAAGATTGAAACAGAAAACGGAAGTATAATTAAGAAGGTTGTCAAGAAGTAAAGAAATATAATAGTTCGTTGATTAATTTGCCAGTTGAGGATTGGAAAATGATAACAAGTCCTTGTAACAATAAATTCTCTGCTTTGTTCACAAATATTTGTGAGTATTTATTTGTGTGACACATCATTCCTTCAAAAAAAATAATTAAACTTGCAAAAGATAATTATGTTATAAATTTAAAATCAGTAATGAAATGAAGAGATTTTTACTTTCAGCAATTGCAATTTTAGCAATTACAATGTGCACATTCGCACAGGTTACGGTTTGCACTGAAACTTATGCTCCTGCAACCGATGATTTTACAACGGGTGTTGTTCCTTATAGCCCGTCTACATTCCCAACAATGATAGTTGGACAGCCGGTAGAACAAAATGTAACGATTATGTGTCCGGCTGAGGCATTGAACGTTGCTATCGACAGTATTCAGTTCAAGAATTTTATGAATGTACCAACAGGCCTTACATTCTGTGTGTCTGATACTATGATTGAAGCAGAAGAATATTGTGTTGTAAGATTCGAGGGAACTCCAACCGAAGCTGGTGATTTCCAGTTGAAAATGAGAGCCCACATTTATTCTTCAGCAAGTGCTATCTTTGTTACAATCGCAAATGTCGCTATTGATACAGAAAATGGTTATAATACGGGAATTACACTAACGGTTGTTGAGGAAGGTTCGGTTTCTGCAAGCTTTACTACAAACCCAGCCGCTTCTACAGATATTGCTTCACTTGATTTCACACAGGCAGTTCGCGTATATGAAGGCGGAAGCGTTGTTTTCACAAACACAAGCATGGCTGATCATATCGCTTGGTCATTCGAAGGTGGAAGCCCTGCAACTTCAACAGAAAATGAAGTAACAGTTACTTATGCTGCTGCAGGTACTTATACTGCTACTCTTACCGCATACAACCAGGACGAAAGCAATAGCCAGACTGCTACAGCTACTATTAAGGTTTCTCAGGATCCTTCAACTATTATTACAGCAAGCTTCACATCAGATCCGGCTGCTTCTGGTTTGTTGACACAATCTGTTACTATCGAACAGGGACAGACTATTTCTTATACAAATACAAGCACAAACGCTCACCATGTAGCATGGTCGTTTGTAGGTGGTGATCCTGCAACTTCTACCGAAGCTACCGAAGCTGTCGTAGTTACATACAACACTGTTGGTTCTTTCTCTACCCAGTTGGTTGCTTACAGCGAAGACGAGCAAACAGCCGATACTGCTACTTTAAAAATTACTGTAAATGCTTCTGCTGAAAATGCTGTTACCGCAGACTTCACTACTGACCCTGCTGCTACTGATATAATAATAACATCATTTGTTTCTATCAATCAGGGCGAAACCATTACTTTCACAAGCGCTTGCAGCGAAAATACACACCATATAGCATGGACATTTGATGGCGGCGATCCTGCAACATCTACCGACGAAGTTGTAACTGTAACTTATGCAGAAGCCGGAACATTCACCGCAACATTGACAGCTTACAATGAGGATGAAACTATCAGCAATACCAAGTCGCTAACTATCAATGTGGCTTCTGTTGACCCGAATGCCGTAGAGGCAGACTTTACTACAGATCCTGCTTTCACAAACCTTTACATTACAAGAATCCTTGCAATTGAAACTGGTACAACTGTTACTTACACAAGCAACTGCAATGCAAATACAGATCATATAGCATGGACATTCGACGGTGGTTCTCCAGCTTCTTCTACAAACGATATCGAATCGGTAACATATGCAACTGCCGGTTCTTATACAACTACTCTTATAGCTTACAATTCTGACGAAAGCATTACTGATACTGTAACCCTTACTGTAACAGTTACTGACCCTGTAACAGATGTTGCTGAAAGTTCAATCAGTGCAATCAGCGTATATCCAAACCCAGCAAGCGATATCTTCACTGTTGCTAACGCAGAAGGTGCAAATATCATAGTTGTTAATGCTCTTGGTCAGGTTGTCGCTAATATCGAAAATGCAGCAGCAAACCAGACTATCGATGCTTCTAACTTCGCAAACGGCACTTACTTCGTAAAGGTCAATGCAGAAGTTATTAAGATTAATCTTGTTAAGTAATCTTAATTAACATAACACACATAAGCCCTCGCAGAAATGCGGGGCTTTTTTGTTGCCCAATCATCAAATCTTTTTTAGTTTTGCGTTATTAAATCAAAACAATTATGAAAGCAAACAGATTTCCTTTGGTGTTAATCATTGCAGCCTTGTCGCTGCTTGTCGTTTCTTCGTGCAAGAAATCGGAACAGGATAAACTACGCGATGAAATTTCAAAACATGAAGCTGCACTTTATAGCGACAAGACTAAGGAAGTTGACAGGGATAAGGCATTGGAAATGGAACGCCTGTATATTTCTTATTCCGACAAATATGCAGATGATACTCTTTCTCCCGAATACCTTTTCCGTGCCGCTGAAATAGCTGAGAATGCCGGACATCCGAATAATGCGATTACATATTTGACAAAAATAGAAGACAATTACAAGGAGTACCGCAATTATCCTCTTGTTATTTTCAAGAAGGCATATATTTACGAGAATTGCCTTAAGAACATTGAGTTTGCACGCAATTATTACCAGAAGTTTATAGATGATTATCCAAATCACGAACTTGTTGAAACCGCAAATTCATCCATGATGTTTTTAGGAATGACTGATGAGCAGCTTGTTGATATCCTTGAAAAAATTAGCAAGGAATGACCTTCTCTTTTGCTGATGAAATAAAAAGATATCCGTTTGTGAGGCTTACAATTCCTTTTGCTGTAGGAATTGTGCTGGCTCTATGCCTCGAAATTCCTCAGTTTGTAGGGTGGGGACTCCTGGGTGTGTCTGCAGTCTGCTTCTTTACGTTCAAGTTTATTCCAAGATATTCGCTGGCTACGGCTTTGGGCATTGCCACAAATGTAGTCCTGATTTCGGCCGGTATTGTCCTTACATCATTCAAGCAGGATGACGTGTCTTCGGACAAATTGGCTGATTATAGCGGTTTTGTAATAGGAGAAATTTCCGATGATCCAAAGGTCAAGGAAAATAATGTGTCGATAGAGATAAACGTAATTGCCATAAAGGATAAGGACGAATGGATGGAAACATCCGGACGAACATTGCTGTACCTTGAAAAGGATTCGTCATCGTTGGCTTTGCGTACTGGCGACAAGATAGTTTTTAGTCCGCAACTATCAGAGATAGAGAATAAGGAAAACCCAGAGGAGTTCGACTATAAGCGCTATCTTGCTTACAATATGATTATTAGTTCCGACTTTCTTGCTTGCGACGACTGGATGCTTGTAGATACAAGGACGTCGTCGTTCCGTGCCAAGATGTCGCGGATACGACTGAGACTAGTAAACCTGCTTTCCGAGTTTGGACTTTCCGACGATGAGGTTTCGGTAATGGCGGCAATGATCATGGGCTACAGCGATAATTTAAGCGGTGAGATACGTCATGCTTATTCGTCGGCTGGGGCAATGCATATATTGGCAGTGTCGGGATTGCACGTCGGTATCATATATGGCATAATTGTCTTCTTGCTTTCGTTTATAAAAAACGAAAAGTATAACTGGCTCAAGGTTCTGATTACCATATTTCTCATTTGGTTTTATGCAATATTTACAGGACTATCGCCTTCGGTGTCGCGCGCATCGCTGATGTTTACGATAATGTCGCTTGGAAAATTGCAGAAAAATAATTCCGGCACGCTGAATGGCGTTTTTGCCAGCATGTTTATTCTGTTGATAATCAATCCATACAGTATTGTAAATATAGGATTTCAGCTTTCGTACTCGGCAGTAATTGGTATTATCATATTTCAGCCGAAAATGTATGCTATTTTCGAAGTCAAGAATAAGTTTCTTGATTGGTTGTGGTCGCTGACGACAGTTTCGGTAGCTGCGCAGCTTGCGACGGCTCCATTGTGCCTATATTATTTTCATCAGTTCTCCAATTATTTCCTGCTCACGAACTATGTGATGATTCCAATATCAACCATCGCAATCTGGACTTGCATAATCTTCTTTGCCGTATCGTGGATTCCTTTTTTGTCAACGGCCGTAGCATGGTGCTTGTCGTGGATTGCAAGGACTATGAATTTTGCTTGCTTGTCGATTGAAAGTCTCCCGTTTTCGACTACGCAGAACGTTTATATTAACACCTCGCAAATGCTGTCGCTCTATGCAATTATAATTCTGCTTGTGGTTTTCTTTTCGTTTACGAGGGAATATCGTCATCTGTTTGCTGCTTTTGTCTTCGTTGCTTTTTATGCGATAGTCGATTTGTGGCAGGCGTACGAGGCAAGCATGCAGAAAACAATTGTGATATATAATATCAGTAAGGCAACAGCAATCAACATAATTGATGGTACAGACAATATTATGTTTGCCAATCTAGATTCTGTTCAACCGCAGAAAATTGAGTTTACGGCCAAAAACAATTGGTTGAAACACGGCCTTGACAAGGAAAAATATGTAAATCTTTCGTCAAGCAAGAACAATCTGCTGTCGACGATAGTTGCAATAGACAATCGCAAAGTTTTTTTCAAAGAGAAATTCATCTGTTACGAAGGTACAAGCATATATGTTCTTGACGATTGCTTCATGCCATTTGAAAATGGCGGCAAGAAGTTTTCTGTCGATTATGTAGTACTTGCAAATAGTCCGCAGTTGACCCTTGAAGAGGTGGCTTCATACTTCGATTTCAAGCAAATTATTATTGATAGCTCAAACTCCATTTTGCGGGAAGAAAGCTGGCTCGCCGAAAACTCGGTTCTCGGTGTAGATGTCTATGATATTAGAAAGGACGGGGCTTTTATAGTTGAAATAGGAGAAAATAAACGGTTTCGCTAGTGTTTTGTTTTTGTTACTGCACACAAATTGATGGTACACATAGGTTGTAAGGTTAAAAAAAAAATTAAAAAAGTTAAGCATATCAAAAAATAATATACTTTTGCACTCTCAAAACTTGAGATTTTTTATAAGATAATTAGTTGATTTATTTACTTTAAAAACAATTTAAAATGAAGAAATTTTTATTGGTTTTAGTTGCTGCCGTTGCTTTGGCATTCGGTTCAGTACAGCAGGCTAATGCACAGGGTGCACTTGGTTTGAGACTTGGTGGTGGTACTTTCTTTGGTGGTGAAATTTCTTACTTGACATCTATGGATGGCAACAGATGGGAACTTGACCTCGGTTTTGGTGGTGGCCACAGCTGGTCTTGTGTAAGCTTCACAGGCGCTTATCAGTGGGATTGGAACATTGTAGCTGGTTTGAACTGGTTCGTTGGTCCTGCTGCACAGGTAAATTTAGTTTTTGACCACAACTATTCTGATTTTGGTCTTGGTATTGGCGGTCAGATTGGTCTTGAATACGATTTCAACGACCTTGGTGCTCCTATCCAGTTGAGCTTGGATGCTCGTCCTTTGTGCCACTTCTGGTTTGGCAACCACTATGCAAGTAGTGTTTGTGGATTTGGCTGGGGCGCAGCTCTTGGTATCAGATACACATTCTAATCGGAAAATTGGTTAATATAAAAAAGAGCGGACTTCGGTTCGCTCTTTTTTTTTTGCCTATTGAAATTATTTTCAATAAAAAACATCATATAATATTTCTTTTATATGATTTTTTGATATATTTACACACAATAACTCATTGGTAAATAGTCGAACAGAATATGAAAAATTTATTGCTAGTAATGTTTGCTCTTGTCGCATTTAGCATGGGGGCCTTTGCTCAGGTTGCTATATGCGAAACTCCCTGTGCTGTTGTTACAGATCAGCCATTTGTTGAAACAACAATTCCTTATTATACCGACCAGCCGTTGAGCTATCTTGTAAATGCTGATATGGACCTTTGTGTGTCTGCTCGGTGTCCTGAAACAACAAATGTAAGAGTTGAAATTTATAACAATTATGGCATAGACGCAACTGTTGATGTGTCAAGTATCAGCATCAGCGGTCTAACAAACCTTCCGGAAGGTTTGGAATATTGTGTGAGTCAATCAAATGTCTCGGCTGGCGATTATTTTTCAATCCGCTTTTATGGCACTCCTACCGAAGAGGGGGATTTCAATATAAATATATCAGGAACAATTGTCGGTAGAATAACTTCACCGTTGACAATGAATGTTCCCGATAGGACATTGTCGTTTGAAACAGGAATTATACTTCATATATCGCAGAATCCTAATGCTGTAACAGCAAATTTTGTAGCCAGTGCAACACAAATAACCGAAGGGGAAACAATTACATTTACGAATCTCAGTCAGAATGCAAATGCATATATTTGGACATTCACAGGCGGAAATCCTATTACCTCAACGGAAGAAAGCCCATCTGTAACATATTCGGAAGCCGGTATTTATACGGTTTCGCTGAGAGCGGCGGCAAGCACATTGCAGCTTCTTACAAATGGTGTGACAGAAACAAAGGAAAATTATATCATAGTAACAGCGCCGACTTCTTCTGGCATTTCTGTCGATTTTGAGGCAGATCAAACTGCGGTCCAAGTTGGTGAAACTGTTCATTTTACAAGTAATTGCAGTTCAAATGTGGAGGTATACCAATGGACCTTCGACGGGGGAACACCTTCTACTTCGACAAATGCAAATCCGGAGGTCGTATATGATACTCCAGGTGTATATGATGTGAGATTGAAAGCTGGAACTAGCAATATTCTGATTAATATTACTGGTGTTACAAAGACAAAATCAGAATACATTACAGTGGTTGCAGACCCGATTGATACAACAGCAGTGGAGGCAAATTTCAATATCCCGGCATCTGCAATTGACGTCAACGAGTCGGTTACTATGCAGAATATTAGCCGTAATGCTACAGCTTATTTCTGGTCGTTTGAAGGTGCTAGTCCATCAAATTCAACAGAAGAGAATCCAACAATTACATATTTGCGACCCGGAAGGTATTCGATAACCCTTTTTGCTACTAATGGTACAAATAGCGACACCAAGACAGTAGAAGTTTGTGTCGCCGATGTGGTTTCTGCAGATTTTATCGCCAGCTCGACTGCTATTTCTATTGGCGAACATATCTCATTCACAAATTTAAGTACAAATGCATCATCTTACTATTGGTCGTTTGAAGGGGCTACACCTTCAACATCAATGGACGAAACGCCCGAAGTGACTTACTTGAATGCCGGCGTGTACAATGTAACGCTGTTTGCAACCAACGGCGCTACAAGCGACATGGAGTCTAAGGTCAACTATATAATGGTTGTTGACAATGCAAATGTTATGTTAAACGAGACAGAAGAGGTTAAGGTCTATCCAAATCCTGTAGGCGGCTTGCTTAATGTATATGCAGAAGGTATGGATAAGGTAGAGGTTGTTGATATGCTGGGCAGGGTTGTTGTCGAGCAGGATGTTTTCTCTGATAACGAAACCATTGATGTTTCTGGCATGCCAAGCGCTACGTATATGATAAGAATTACAACATCGGCGGGCGTCGTGGTAAGGAACATCGTAGTTGAGTAGAAGCAAAAAAATCCGTTGCGCATAAAGCATAACGGATTTTTGTCGATTGTCAAATATCAATTATTCTAATAGTATCCTAATGTTTTCAGCATTGATTTGTAGCTCTGCTCCTTTGAGTAAAGACGTGTGGAAATTTTTCCTTCTTCGTCGCGGCTGATGAGAACATGCTTTGGCGCAGGGATAAGACAGTGCTGTATTCCGCCAAAACCGCCAATGGCTTCCTGATATGCTCCAGTATTGAAAAATCCAATGTAAAGTGTTTCGTTTGGATCAAATTCGGGCAGGTAAATCGCATTGACGTGCTGTTCTGAATTATAATAGTCGTCGCTGTCGCAAGTAAGTCCGCCAAGGAAAACTCGTTCATATTGGCTGTCCCATCTGTTAAGTGGCAACATTACAAAGCGTTTGTTTATAGCCCAAGAGTCGGGTAGGGTAGTTATGAAAGATGAGTCTATCATGTTCCATTTTTCCTTGTCGTTCTGCTGCTTCTGGTCGACAACCGAATATATTGCGCCACCACTTTCGCCAACTGTGAACGATCCGAATTCTGTGTAAATGTCAGGTTCGTCAACTTTTGCTGCGGCACAAATCATCTTAATCTGGTTGACAATTTCCTCGGCCATGTATTCATAGTCGTAGTCGAAGTTGAGACTGTTCTTGATTGGGAAGCCGCCGCCGATATCCAGGGAGTCGAGTTCGGGACATATCTTCTTCAGTTCGCAGTAAACGTTGATGCATTTGTTCAGTTCGTTCCAGTAGTATGCTGTGTCCTTGATGCCGGTATTTATGAAGAAATGAAGCATTTTTAGCTTGACTCTCGGGTTGTTTTCTATTTTGTCGTGGTAGAATTGCATTATGTTCTTGTAACATATTCCTAATCGCGAAGTGTAGAACTCGAATTTTGGCTCTTCCTCGGCAGCAATACGAATACCAACGTTAAAATCTCCTTCTACGTTCTCAAGCAGGCCATTCAATTCGTTTGGATTGTCAAGAATTGGAATGACATTCTTGAATCCTTCGTTCATAAGTTTGGCGATGTTCTCTATATATGCTGGAATTTTGAAGCCGTTACATACAACATGCAGACTTTCATCAACTAGATTGAGGTCCTTTAGTGCGCGAATGAGGTCTATGTCGAAACTGGAACTAGTTTCGAGCTGTACGTTGTTCTTAAGCACTTCTTCCATAACAAACTGGAAATGGGAACTTTTTGTGCAGTAGCATTGAACGTATTTGCCTTTGTAGTCCACCTTGGTTATTGCTACGTTGAACCAACGTCTTGCCTTTTGAATGTTTTCGGTGATTTTAGGTAAGTACGTGAATTTCAAAGGAGTCCCGTATTGCTTTACTAGATCCATCAATGGAATTCCATAATAAAGTAATTCACCGTCTTCAACTTCGAACTCTTCGGTTGGAAAGTCAAACGACTGTTCAATCAAATCCTGATACTTTGTCTTCATCTTAAAACTCAAATCTAAGTTAGTTACTTTGTGAAAATATTGGCAAAGGTAACTTATTTACTTTGTAATACAAGAGAAGAGAATAATAATTTTAATGCAAAATTCAGGAGTAGTCTAAAACTAGTTTTGCCTAAATATTCCAAGTGGTGTTCGTTTATATCTAAAAATAATTAACTTTGTAATCTCGTTAATCGAAAGAAAATGAAGATTGTAATAGTCGGTTCTGCATATCCTTATCGAGGGGATGTTTCAGCTTTTAATCATAGTCTGGCACGCCAGCTGATGGTTGAGGGCAATGATGTAGAAATCGTTACATATACTATGCAAGATCCTCGCAACAAGCGACTTTCTGGCGATTCATCGCCTAAGGATTTGAAAATTACGAGGATGATAAATTCCATCAATCCTATAAGTTGGGAGCGATCAGCCAATTATATCAAGAAGATTCAACCCGATGAAGTGCTTTTCGCTTATACAAATTCATATCTGTCGGTTTGTATGGGCAAGATTGCGCAGCGGCTGAACAAAAATGCAAATGTAAAGTGTGTTGCCTTGGTAAAGGACATAATTCCTCAGGATTCCAATATGTTCGACAAGATTCTTCCATATAGGTTTGTCCGTAATGTGGATGGTTTTGTTTGTGTTTCTAAAGGTATAGAGGAGGATATAGAGTATTTTGAGAAAGAAAATAAACCTAAGAAATACTCATACATGCCAATAAATGTTCCATATGGCGAGCGCTTGTCGCGCGAAGAGGCAATTTCGCAGTTGTCGCTCGATCCAAGCTACCGATATCTGCTTTATTTCGGATATATCAAGCCATACAAGGGAATAGACTTGCTTATTTCGGCCTTTTCCGATGAGCGTATACGGAAATATAATGTCAAGCTTATAATTGCGGGTGAGTTCAAGGGAAATATCCAGCCATATATTGATATGATTCGCGAAGCTAAACTTGATGACTATCTTGAACTTCACACTGGATACATAAGCAATCGTGATGTAAACAAGTACTTTTCGGCCGCCGATATGGTGGTGCAGACCTACAGGAAGTCGAAGGAAAGTGGAGTGACACAGGTCGCATATCATTTTGAAAAGCCAATGCTAGTTACAAATGTATGCAAGTCGGCAGATGTTGTTCCAAATGGAGTTGTCGGATATGTAGTTGAGCCCGACGCAAAGGATATTGCCGATGCTATCGTCGATTTTTATGAAAACAACAGGCAGGCTGAGTTTGAAAGGAATGTGGCTGTGGAAAAGCAAAAATATTCGTGGAAAAATTTAACTGAGACCATACAAACTTTTTTCAAATAAGATGAGTGATATATCAAGAATTGTAGCAGACAGCGTGGCTGTAAAGCAGAAAATGCTAGGTGACGAGGAGTTGCTTTGCCGCATTGAATGTCTGAAGGATTTGGTTGTCAAGACATATCGCAATGGCGGAAAGCTGCTTTTGTGTGGCAATGGTGGAAGCGCCGCCGATGCACAGCATATTGCCGCCGAACTTTCCGGACGTTTTAATCTCGATCGCAAACCATTGTATGCCGAGGCCTTGCATTGCAATACTTCATATACCACATCTGTATCGAATGATTATGGTTACGAAAATGTTTTTTCGCGAATGCTTGAGGCCGTTGGTCGCTGTGGTGATATATTAATAGGTATATCTACTTCTGGAAATTCGGCAAATGTGGTCCGGGCATTTGAAAAGGCGCGTGAGATAGGTGTTGTTACCGTGGCGTTTACGGGGACAACGGGAGGCCGAATGGCCGGCCTTGCCGATGTGCTAATAAATGTTCCGTCCGACTGTACGCCAAGAATTCAGGAAGCACATATTCTTGTGGGTCATATTTTATGTGAACTTGTTGAAAAGGAACTTTTTGGCAATGACTAAGCAGGAACTTTTGGCAAAAGCCATACAAACATTCTCTCACGATCGGTTCGCCACCGAAGTTGCTGGCATAAGGATTGTCGATGTTGAAGAAAATTATGCTAAATGTGAACTTGCGGTTGAAGAGCGCCATTGCAATGCAATGGGTGTTGTAATGGGCGGTGCAATTTTTACGTTGGCCGACTTTTGCTTCGCCGTGGCGGCAAACAGCATGGGACTTTCAACGGTTTCGGTATCATCCACTATCATTTATACCAATGTTGCCAAAGGTAGTATTCTTATAGCCGAGGCAAAATGCTTGAAGTCGGGGCGCAAAACAAGTTTCTTCAGAATAAGTGTGACCGATAATCTTGGAAATAGTGTAGCCGAAGTTACTACTACTGGCTGCAAAGTGTTGGGTTAAGCAATTCCCTATTATCTTAGGATATACATCTTGCCGATTTCCCTCTTAAAGAATTTATCGGTGCCAACATCACGTTTTTCAATTTCCTCGCCGTTAATTTTTGCTTTTACAGTGTAGAAATATACTCCATTTGCAAGTCTGTCGCCGTAGGTGTCGCATCCATCCCAGGCAAATTCGGTAATGTTCTTTCCAATTGTGATGTTGCCAAGTTCTTCCAGATAAATTCGTTTTACAACCTTTCCGCTTATTGTAAAGATTTCTATTACAAGTTCGTCGGGAATTTCGCTGCCAGTGAGTTCGAAAACGAAACGTGTACTTGTGCTGAATGGATTTGGATAGTTAAGTAGATTTGTAATTGTTGACTTGGTAATAATTTCAAAATCAATAATATAGTCGTTGTCGCCAGATATGTTTCCAGCCATGTCCTTTGCGTGAACTTGAAGTCTGTATGTTCCGTCGCTAGTGAATATCGGCTTGTAAATAATCTTGCAGCTATTATCAGGAAGCTCCGCCGGAATCCACTCTATGGTTTCCAATGGATTTTCCTGAATGCCGAAGTTAACTCGTTTCGGTTCGCCGGTTGTAAGGTTTGTAAGATGAATCTCGAAAAGCGACGTGTCGTTAAGAGCGATGAATTTGTTCTCGTCTTTTAGCGTGATAAGAATTTCTGGTTTGGCAGAAACGATTTCACCGTTCATAATAAACCTTCCGTCGAAACTTACCTCAAGCAATGGGTTTGTGTTGTCGGCGGCTACATAAAAGTACTTTGCCGCTATGTTGTTGTGATGGTATTGTTCTAGCTGGTAGTATGTACCTGTATGTTCGTTGATCGGGTTGAATTCAATCCATATGCTGTTAAGTCCGGAGAGACCTAATGTCGAGTATCTGATAGTGTCGATAATAATGTCGTGTGCTGGATGTGGACGCAGTGTGCGAATATCGATGACTGTTTCGTTGTTATGGCTGTCGCGGATCCAGTATTTTACGACAAGGCTGTCCATGTCGTAGTTGCTGACATTTTGTGTCGCTATGGCAAAAATTATATCTTCGCCTCTTTCAACCGTGTCTGTATGGAAGAAATATCCTGACTTGGGATCTATTGCAGTTTCAGGGGCCTCGTCGAACCGAAGTTGCCACTTTTTCAGTTGCGAAGGTGTGTGGCTTAATGTGTCGCGAGTGAATAGGTTTAGACGAACATTAGGGTAAGTTTCGTAATTTACAATATTATCAAGGTCGAGAATTTCTAATTCGGAAGCGCCGATACTGTCGATGATGAGAGTCTCTTCGCCATTTGGCCGTATTCCGTACAATTCAAGCTTGATTTCATCGTTGGTTTCGCTCTCGTGTGCCCATTGTAACGATTCCCAATGTTTAGCTGGACCTACGGTTACGCTTTTGATGTATCCGTATGTGAGGTCTGTTGTAAGGTTGAGCGGATCCATGTCGATGTCGTCGCCGTATATTTCCCTGTGAATTGATGGCGTGCCCTTGCGTGTGCAGAAAATATATGCCTTGTTGTTGGGAACATTGCGTATTTGTGTTGCGCCAAGGCCTTCGAGTGTTTGCAGCAACGATTCGGGGAACGATGAGTAAGCTACAGTTCTCCATGAGTAGATAAGTATATAGAACCCTTCGGGTACGTCGTTGAGAAGGCTGTTAAGCGAGTCAAGCTTTGCGTTGCTGATGTCGAAGGTGAAATAAGGTTGCGGCAGCGATGCTGAGAAGCATTTAGGATAATTCCTATGTCCGTAGTTTTGTCTGTCCGATTGCCATGCGTGAAGTGTTGTTGGATCAATAACAACGGCCACCATTGCGGATCCGGTGTTGCAGTTGCTGTTACCGCCTGTTTGCTGTCCCATGGTGCCGTCGATGCTCCAGCGAACGACTTCGAAAGTTCCTGTGCCTACATTTGCCCTGTTGTGGCAATTAAGCTGTCGTTGCGCCTGCGAATATGTAAATATTTGTGTGGCTGGGTTGTATTCTACTAAGTTGAATTCATCCTTCTTGAACTGGTAGTAGTGTGCTTGCGACCAGCCTTCCTCTCCATCAATATAAATGAAAGAAGATTCTTTCCAGATGGTATTTTCTTCAGGACCATTCTCTGTCGAAACCCGCCAGTAGTAAACCGTATTTTCTGTCATTGTGAACGGAACTTTCCATTTTACAATACCACCTTCGCAACCAACAGTCGATTCGTGTAACAATGGGCTGTTGAATCGGTCTGTGGTATCTATTTGGAAACGATAATTGCGGAAAGTCATGAACGGGTCACCGGTGGATGCTACCAAAGAAATGGTATCGCTCGGATATATCGCATACTCGTATGGATATATCGGGAAGACGTCGTTTGACTTTATCATGAAGTCAAGAGTTGCATAATTGTTAGTCTCGTAGATTTCTTCAATTTCATTCATCCCGTCCACGTATATGCGGATGCTGTTCATGCCTGTTCCGTTTATGATGTCTGTCGGGATTTTGATTCTGGCAGTAGTCTGATAGTTGCACCCGCCAACAATGGTTTCGTAGTGGGATTCGTTTCCGTCGGGAAGTGTACGCTCGACAAACAGGTAGAAATTCTGGCTGGTTGCCTTGCCAAGATTCTTGATGTTAACTATCACGTCGAAACTGTCTGTTATTGTGGAGATTTCTGTTGGTAGCAATCTTATCGACGAATTGTCAATCATTAGGTCTGGCTTCGGGTTTGAATTTATAATTATGCATGGATCGCCCTGCAGAGTTAGCTGCAGGCTGGAAATTTCTACGTTAACACTCCAGTTGTTTGTCAGCACGTACTTAAGTGTGTTGTTTATTTGTGTGCCAATTGACCGGTTGTATTTCTTGTAGGCGATATTCTTGTAAAGTTCCTTTGTATATGTGTTTAAGAAAACAGTATTTCCTTGGTCCATAGACGAAAGGAATCCGATTGCACCCTTGCTGTTTTTTATCCAGATGTCGCTCAAGGTGTTGGTCGTTGAATGAATGGCGCCAACATAGCAAGAGTTTCCAATCATAAATGGGAATCTTCTGTCGTTGGTGTAGAATGTCGGTTCCTGAATGTCGTGGTCGAATGTGGTAGATGCCCCATGGCCGTAGAATGTCATTATTGAAACGCCATCGTTTATTAGGTTGGTAATAGAATCGCTGTTAGTTGTGGCAATTGTTGCGGAAGAGTTTTTCAGGAAAGTATGAACGTTGCCACCATAAAGTGTGTCTTCGATGATGTTTTCGTATGTGCGTAGATATTCTTCTATGGTTGTTTGTTCGCTTGCATTGTTTCCTCCGCCAAAATGAAGAATTTGTTTCATCCATTCAGCAGGAGCTGCCGTTTCGTATTGCATTACCTTATTAAGATATGTCGACACTTGGCTGGCAGATGTGATTGCAAGTCGTCCGGTTCCAAAAAGAGGTTCGACGGTTGTGCCCCCGATTCCTATTGTAAACAGGACGTCGCTAGCTGGATTCCCGGCGGATTGGACTGTTGTATATGCAATGTTTGATGCTGTATTTCTGATTTCATTGGATTCGAGGGAACGGCCTACGAGGAAAAGATATTTTTCTGAAGGTGACGACTCGTAAACATTTTTGCAAAAACGCCTGATGGCGGCCGGATTTCTGTTAACTCCGTATGCATATTGGTCGTATAGTTGTGCAACATCTGCAATTAAAGCCCTGTGACCGGTTGTGTTTCTGTATGCTGCGTACGGCTGACAGGCCGAAATGTATTTGCTGTGTGTTACGATAAGGAAGTCGGCGTTTGGAACGTTAGCCAGGTAGTTGACAAATTTGTTGTCGGCAGCCACCTTTTTTATTCCTGCAACCGAAAGGTAACCATTTGAGCCAACAAGAATCATTTCGCGTTGGTTGTCGGTATGTCCGGCAAGTGCCTTAATGTTCGTTTCGATGGTTGTTGTAATTCGTTCGTGGTTTGTCAGGTCGTAAAGTATGGCTCCGCTGCCAGCGGCAAAGTTTCTTATTTCAAGGTAATCCTTGTCGTCGCTATAGTTTACCGGTAGCAGGAATTCAAACGATGATTTGTTTTCAAAATTCCAGCTGTGAGGATATTTCATGTCGATGTACGAAATGGCATTTTTGTCGCTATCGTCGTTGTCCGATACAAAATGAAATATTGTAGAGCTTGACAGTCTTGAGCTAGGCACGAAGAAGTTTTTGCGGATAAAAGCATGTCCGCGGTACGTTGTGTCGATGTATGTCTGGTTCTGGATGCTTAAAGTTAGATGGTGTTGTCCGTTGAAAATTGGAGTTGAGCCGGGATTTACTCCGCCAACGGCAATTTCTATTTCTGTGTCGGCCCCGCCGGTGTATAGTTCCGTAGTGGAGATAGTCTTGTTAAGACCCGCAGATGTCAATGTGGTGGCGTCGAGCCAGCCTTCCGATTCTGTAATGTAGCTTCTGGTGTCGCCCTTGTAGTATTTGCCTGTATAGTTGGTTCTGCTGTGCTTTATGCAGTATTCCGGCTTGTTGGCGATATGGTTTTCGTAATTGTTGTCGTTTACCGATGTCATGCGGCGGTTTCCGTTGTGATAGTTCCATGTGAGGAAATATGCCGCGGTATCGTTGTAGTAGCTGTAGTCGGGGTTAATCATGCTTTCTGGCGACGAGCAAAAATCGTATTCGTCATTTGCACGGTTTCTTTGACCGTAGAATTCAATATATCCGTTGGTTCCTAATGTGCCGTCGCTATTTACGCCATTCACATAGATGTATTGTTCTTCACCATTGTGGAATATTTGTATGTGGCTGGCGTTGATGATATTAACAGGAACGTTTGCCGAAATGAGACTTTGTGTGCTGACCCGATAGATGCCATCTTTTGTAACCTGAATCTTAAAGTACTGCTGGTCGTAGTTGATCCACGAATTTTCTTGTGAGCAAATCTCCTGCGACAAGGCAAGAAGAAAAGCTGTAATAATAATCGTGAAGCCACAATTTGCTAATATTCTGTTTAGTTTTGCCATTCCGTAAATTTATAATCTGGCGTTTGATCCTTTTTTCTTGATGTTGAAGCAGTAGCTCAATGAGAAAACGTGTGAATATAGTGCTATGCTCTGGTTTCCGACATCGGTAAAGGCATAGTCGATACGTATTCCGTAGAATTTGACACCTATACCTAGATTCGGTTGCCACGAGAATGTGTTTTTGCCGTTGTAGTCGGGAACGGTTTGGAAATTATTAAATCCACAACGAAGGAAAACGAGGTCGTTGTACCCAAGTTCCAGTCCGAATGTTGGGTCTATGCTCATTACTTTTGAGCGAATGAGAGTGCTTCTTTTTCCATCGAAAGTAACGGCAAGGTCTATTTCGGGATAAATTGTGAATTTTTCCTTTATTCTAAACAAGTATCCAGCACCAAGCATTAGTTTTGGTACTGTTGTCTCCACACCGTTCACTGGTATTTCGTTGCCTGTTTCGGCAAAAACGTCTTCAAGGAGTTCCTGGTTGTAGTTCCATGCGTTGAATGTTCCTATTCCGTCGCGGAGAACAGCTCCGAAACGCCAGTTGTTGTAGTCGTATTTTGCAGCGAAGTCGAGACCGAATCCAACAGCATGGGCAAAGTCGCCGACATTACGGTATATAATTTTCACGTTTCCGCCAACACTCAGACCTTCGACAGGAAGCTTGCGCGAATACGACGCCATAAAGGCATAGTCGGCAATAGAGAAAGATGTTATGTTGTCGTAGTTGATGTTTCCGTTTGCATCGATGAGGTAAAGAGTGTTCGGAATGTCGTCAACGCCAAAGCGAACCATAGAAATGGCTACCGCCGATTCGTCGTCGATTTTGTAGCCAGCTCCTACATAGTCGTATTTTGATATTCCGGCAAAATATTCCGAGTGCATGGCACCGATTTCCATTGTCTTGTCGATGTTTGACAACGATGCCGGATTCCAATATGTTGCAGAAATGTCACCAGTTGACGAAATTACGGATGTTCCCATTCCAAGGGCTCTTGCACCAACGCCTATTGATAGGAATTCGTTGCTGTATTTTGAAACTCCTTGAGCATTTAAATAGTTTCCGATAATTGTCAATAACACAAATAATGCTAATTTTGCAGTCGCTTTCATTTGTAAAGTTTTATCTTGCAAAGAAAAGAATTTTAACGGTAACTATATTATATTTTTTTTAAAAAAGGTATGAATAAGATAAGAGCAGCTTTCCCGTCATTTGTCACATCACTTAATATGGTTTGTGGCGTATGCGCTTCGGTGATGGCCATGCACGGAAGAATAGAACTCGCTGTGGCGCTGATAATCCTTGGCGCTGTTTTCGATTTCTGTGATGGTTTTGTCGCTCGTCTGCTTAATGCATCTTCCGAATTCGGCAAGCAGATGGACTCTCTTTCAGACCTCATTACATTCGGCTTGGCACCTTCTCTGATAATGTACAATTTTGTCGTGACTAACGGAATCTTTACCGAGTATGTTGCCCTGTTTGTCTTGCTAATTGCCGTTTTTTCAGGGTTGCGCCTTGCAAAATTCAATATCGATCCCGAACAGACGACAGAATTTAAAGGAATGCCAACGCCAGCATCTGCCTTGCTGATTATTTCTTTGTGCTATTATTGTTCTACAGCAGATTCGGCCTTGTCTCAAGCTCTGACTTCAAAAGTTGCTGTTATCGCAGTTGTGGCTTTTGTCTGCATTATGATGGTGGTAAATGTCCGCCTGTTTTCCATGAAGATCAAATCGTTTAGGATAAATGCTATAATCTGGCAGTTGATATTGGCGGTTTCGCTGGTGGCGCTGGTATGTTTTTTCGGAGTGCTGGGTTTGGCGCTTACAATGATTTTATATGTTATTTTGTCTATAATCAGGAACTTAATTAATAAGAATAAAAAATGAAATTTTACGCACAAATCAATGTTATGCCTTTGAAGGCATTGTTGGATCCACAGGGCAAAGCTGTTTTGAACAGCGCAGTAAAGAACGGTTTTGAGGCACTTCGCAATGTCCGTATCGGAAAACATATCGATGTGGAGATTGAAGCTGGTAACAAGGATGAGGCTAACAGGAAAATCGACGAATTCTGCAGCAAGGTTCTCGTTAACCCAATTATCGAATCGTACGAATTTACTTTGGACGAACTTAAATAGTCTTGATTCTGGCGCTATTATGCTTGTGCATAATAGCATGCCTAAATGTATATTTGCCAGATTTGCCTGCCTGAGTTTTGCATTTAAAACAAACAGGTAGGCATCGGGATTGATTGTATCATGAAAGCAAAGCATTTGCAGTCGTTTGTAACACTTGCACTGGCAAGCCTGCTTGTTGTTGCTTGTGCCAAGCAGGTTGTGCTTACAGGTGGCGCAAAGGATACAAATCCTCCCGAAGTCAAGGCGTGTGCGCCGGAAAATGGCTCAACGAATTTTTCGGAGAAACACATTGTCGTTAAGTTCAACGAATACATCAAGCTTAATGATGTGTCGTCGAAGCTTATTGTATCTCCGCCAATGGACGAGAAGCCGACAGCCGTAGTTAGCGGCAAGAAGTTGAAAATTACAATAAACGAGAAAAATCTGAAGCCAAACACTACGTATTGTCTCAATTTCAACGATGCTGTGGCCGACATCAACGAAAACAATGCATTGAACAGTTTCGTATATGCTTTTTCTACAGGTCCCCAAATCGACTCACTCGAATTCGCTGGCTCCGTTTTCGATGCATATACCCGTAAGCCGGTTGATGATGCATGGGTAATGCTGCATACTGATTTTTCGGATACTGCTGTTGTCTCTCAGATCCCAAGCTACATAACAAAGGTCGACAAGAACGGCAAGTTCATTATTAAATATATTGCAGATGCCGAATACAAGACATTTGCTCTTCGCGACAACAATTCAAACTTCAAGTTCGACTTGCCAGAGGAAAGCATAGCGTTCATTGATACCGTGTTTAGGCCATCCGTCGAAGTTATACATGATACTATAATGCCGAAGGATACGGCTGATACACTGAAGGTCGTTACAAAGTATAATCATAAGCCAGACGATGTTAAGCTGTTGCTTTTCAAGGAAAACAAAACACCGCAATATTTTCGTTCCTCAAAGCGTGTGAGAAGGAATTACTTCGAGCTGGTGTTTAATTTCACCCAGTATGAAAAGTATAGTTTCACGGTACCTGGCGACGATTCCATATTTGTATGGGCGAAGGAAAACCCCGATACAGTGTTCCTGTGGCTAAAGGATACTTCGCTTATCGCAGCCGATACAATGAAGATTCTTGCAGAATATGTAGACCCTGCATTCCCTGATTCTACGCATCATGATACATTGAAATTCCGCAAGCAGGACAAACTTTTTTGTGATACGGTGTTGAAAATGACACTTCCGGAAGAAAAAATGCCCAATAGCGACTATTACATTTCCTTTTCGTTGCCTATAGAAGACTTTGATTCCGAAAAAGTGGCCTTGTTTTCTCAGGTTGATACGGTATATGAACGAATTGACTGCAGTGTAGAAAGTGATTCGTTAAATCCGCTTAACGTTAAGGTTCTGGGTGATATTTCGGAAGGCAATAGCTATAAATTGGTTGTCGATTCTGCTTTTGCAACTTGTATCTATGGATATGCAAACGCTGCAGATTCGGTGGAGTTTGTGCCGAAGCGTGAGGCTGAGCTTGGTTCGTTGAAAATTATTTTTCCAAGCGACAGGAAATATTTTGTAGAACTCCTGCAAAATGAAAAGTTGATAAGTGTACAGAAGGTGTCGGACAGAACTGCCGAGTTCCAATATTTGCTTCCTGGCAAATACGACATTAGGGTGGTTGAGGATGAAAATGAAAATGGACGTTGGGATACAGGCGACTATTCGAAACATGTTCAACCCGAAAATGTATTTTATTATCCGGATAGCTACGAGATAAGGAGTAGCTGGCAACACGAAATCTCCTGGGAGGAAAATTTATAGGTTTACTATATTTTACATGTGGTATTTTCTCGGTTAAGACGGAAAATACAGTTGACGTCGTTTGTGTGTCGCAAAAAAAACGAGGCCGTTTTATATCAGATTAACTACAAACTTTATATAACCAATCCACTTTCGCCATTCGGCTTATGTATGGCTAAAAATAAAATTATTATTTTAAATATTAATTATCTTTGTAAATTGAAGACAAAGTTATTCTTTTGAGGTAACTGTTTGTGTCCCAATGATTTTGTAAAAAAGTATAATAGTTTAAATATGAGAAAAATAATATCTACTTTATTGTTTGTCACTTTGTTGTCGTGTGTCAATTGTGTAATGGCGCAATGGTCTGGTTCTGGAACGGCAGCAGACCCATATTTGATTCGTTCGGATATGGATCTTAAGCGTCTTTCCGATTCGGTAAACGCAGGCAATAGTTATTTGGGAAATTTTTTCTTGCAGACTGCCGACCTTGATATGAACGAAAACTTTTCTGAAGGTTTTCCGATGATTGGACATTATGACATTAATGGTCTTGACGAATATGTTGCCATATGTTTTTCAGGCACATATGATGGCGGCGGTCATTACATAAACAAATTGAAAGTTAGTGGAGGTGAAGATGCCGCTTTGTTTTTGGGTGTGATAAATGGAGCTGTAAAAAACCTTAACATATTAAACGCCAACATTTCTGGTAGTCTTAATTTAGGTGGCGTAGCGACTTTTATAGAGGAATCAGAAATCTCAAATGTAACAGTATCCGCTAACTTATATGCTACATCACCAAGTTTTGATGCCAGTGGTATAGCAGGGGCATCGCCAAGTTCGTCAATACGCAACTGTGTAACTATAATAAATGTTGTTTTTTATGATTCACCATCCGATGCAACAGACATCGCTTATTTGAATGGAATCTGTAGTTATACACATGATGGCACAGTGGAAAATTGTTTGGTGGAGTTTAATATTGTTAATCCTTTAGGTTATGCATATTCTTTCGTTCCATTTGCTGGTGATGGTGTTGTCAGTCATTGTATTTTAACAGAGACTAATGTTAAAGAAGTAGATTATGGAAGTGTCGGTATGGCATACAGTAGATGCTATCTGGACCATCAGAATACAGGATTTGTGTCGTATCCGGCAGTTGGATTTCTGCCTAATGGACTTCGTGTGGCAACAACGGCACAGTTAACATCTGGAGCATTTCTTAATAATAGCGGCTGGACAGAGACTCAAGGTCTTTATCCGCGTCCAGCAGCAGTTGCCAATACCGATGTTGCCTTGCTGGCTGCTTCTCCAATTATGCTTAACGAAGCTGATTGCATAAATTCCGTCGCAAACGCTTTTGCTTTAAATACAAGCAATGATGTGGTCTGGGAAACCGAAAGTAATCTGGTCTCAATAAATGGTTCCAATGCTACAGTTACATTGCGCCAAAATGCCGAGGATGTAGAGATTTTCGCCTATAGAAACGATGTTATGAAGACCATAACTCTAACAACTGCAGGTTCTAGTAACGGTATTTTGGGCTCTCCTGAAAATCCTTTGACAATAGACAATGAAAATGATCTTTTCAATTTCGCCAATGCGGTAAATAGAAAGTCAACATACAAGGGTGTAAGCCTAGAAAGTACTTCGGGCAAGTATTTCAAGTTGACAAGCGACATTGTGCTTACACGTGATTGGACTCCAATTGGATTATATGATGATGACAACCTCAATCCATATCATAGCAACTTCTATGGCAATTTTGATGGCGGCAACCACAAGATAAGCAATTTGGTACTTCCGGAAGGTTACGACAAAGAATATTTTGGCCTTTTCGGTTATATTTATGATGCATACATCTCCGATTTGGAAATACAATGCAATATATCTGCTGCCACTTACATGGATATCGCAGGTCTTGTGGCAAATTCATATGCTTCTGTTATTTACAACTGTAAAGTTTCAGGAAGCATCGAAAGCGCTGGACAAGGTTCGCATTTGGCTGGTATAGTTATGGATGCTGACGCTTCGTATGTAAGTGGTTG
Source organism: uncultured Bacteroidales bacterium (assembly GCA_937899245.1). Classification (GTDB taxonomy): domain Bacteria; phylum Bacteroidota; class Bacteroidia; order Bacteroidales; family ML635J-15; genus Bact-19. The sequence continues at coordinate 28,618 of CALDKB010000048.1, forward strand.
CTTGAACGAGGCATCTATTACGAGTTTAGATCAGGCAACATGCGGAGGAATATGTGCTGTGGCTAGTTCCTCTCAAATTGAATCTTGCTCTAATGCTGGAAATATTAACGGAGGAAATCGTTCTCTTTGCGCCGGAATAGCCGGTGATTGTACAGATTCGAACATTGTTGGATGTGTTAACTTTGGCCATATTGCAGAAGATTTAATAGGACAGAATTATGCAATTGCAAGTTCTTTTACGGTTACAAGCGACTATTCTGGCGTTGTTGACGGATGTGCCGTCTATGGCGATTTTGTGGCACCGTTAGTTCCTTCTCAAGGCGCGTTGCATACTCGTAAGTTGGTAAAAAATTGTATATTGGGTGTAAATGTTATTGATGATAATAATAGCTTGATTTCAAGTATTTTTTATGATAATTATTACGACAGTCTTCATAATTGTTATTTCGACAAACAGCTATATCCCTACACATCTGTTCCAAATTTGACAGGTTTGAACACAACGCAGATGATTGGAGCATTGCCTGTTGGGTATACAGATATGGATGCAGATTTCTGGTCTTTTGGTGAAGATAGATATCCGATACCGGCAGGTTTAAGGGTTGATAGCGATGTGGCAACCCTTGCGTTGTATCCAATACGTCTGGCAAGCACGGGACGAACTGCAGATGAAATAACTAGAGTTAGCCATAATTTTTACTTGCCAGAAATAGAGGGTGCAACATGGTCTGTGCTTGAGTCTGAATACAATGTGCTTGAAATTTCTGGTAATACGGTAATTGTAACTCCCGATGTCATAAATGATGTCGAAACAGGAGTCGTTGTAACTCTTAATGGGGTGTCGAGAACTTATTATATGATTGTGGCGCATCAGTCAAGTGAAACTCATGGCGAACTTGAAATTGCCACAGCTGAAGATTATTATGAATTTGTCAATGTAATAAATAGTTCCAACGGAGGCGTTTATCACGGCAATGAGATTGGCCAATATGGTTTGGGCTCGACATTTTATATAGTCAACGATATCGACTTGAACACTTTGCCCGATACAATCGTATTGCCTTCAATAAAAATTTTTAATGGCACATTAAATGGACAAGGCCATACAATTAGCAACGTGAAACTTCAACCGCAGGAAACTTACGAAACTGTTACTGTTGACTATAAAGATTTTAATGTACAAGGAGGCTTGATATCTAAGCTTTATGGAAAAGTAGATAGTTTGAATATTACTATCAATGATAACATAAATGCCACCCATGTTGGTATTGCCGGGATAATTTGTGCTGTGGCTGAGTCAAATTCTATGATATCCAATTGTAGTGTAAATCTTAATTCTGAATTTACAGTTACTATTGGGGCTTTGATATGCGGAAAGGCTGAATATTCCAATATTTTGAATTGTCATACATACGGAACCGGTACTGTTCTTTCTCCAGCTGATTATGGAGCTGGAGATTTAAAAGTGTCAGGAGTTGTTGGCATTTGTGACCAATCAACTGTAGTAGGGTGTTCCAATGATGTTGATGTTCGGGTTGATGGAAGTGACGGTTATTCAAGGGCAGCCGGTATTGTTGCATCGGCATATGCATTAACCATGGAAAATTGTATCAATAATGCAACAATTATTTCAAGCGGCTATGTTGGTGGTATTGTTGGACAGATGGGTAACCAAATAGATGATTCGGAAATGGCAATAAGATATTCCGTAAATAATGGTCATGTAGAAGGAAAATATGCTGGAGGAATAATCGGATATTCAGAGGATCCTGGTTCTGGCCGAAGGGCAATAGTTGAGATACAGAATTGTTTGAACACATCACAGATATCGGGGTCAAATGTTGCTGGTGGTATTTCTGGTCGTTTTCAACATGATGCATGTTCTATATTGAATTGTGCAAACTACGGAAGCGTTTCAAATACAAGTACTGTAAATGATATGTTCAATTGTACGGGAGGAATTGTCGGCTCTTTTGTATCGGCTGGAATTTATCTAGATACTGAGGTTGATATTTCGTCTAATATTGTAGTTTCATCAATTAATGTTGCACCTTCTTCCGACACATCGTTGTTCCCATTTGCAATAGCTTCGGCCTGTGAAGAAAATAATTTCTTCGACGAGCAGAATAGCGAGGTTAATGTGCCGACAATGCGTTTAAACTATGCAAGTACTGGCACCCCACTGACAACAAACGAAATGGTAGGTGAAGCTTTGCAAGACAGACTTCCTTCGGGCTGGACTTTTGCTAGCAATTTGTATCCTTTGCCAGAAGGAATTGAAGAAACACCTCATATCCGCTTGTCGCGTATCCCTATCTTTTTGTATTCCGAGGGCATAGGGCGAAACGAAAGGCCAAGCGATATAATAACAAGCATTTTACTTCCTCAGGTAGATGGTGTTACATGGTCGTCGGAAAGTCCTATTCTTACAGTTCCGGCCGATGGCGGTGAAGTCGCAATCGTTCATCAGCAGGATGCTACAGAGGTTATAATTACAGCAGAATATAATGGAGAAACCCGAGACTTTGTCTTTAACATCCATGGACTTGCTGGTATTTCTGCCGACAATCCGACGCATATTTCCAATACAGAAGGTTTTACGACAATAAATAACACCAACTGTGGTGCCTTCAATTTGTACTATCAGCTTGACTCTAATATTGTAATTGAAAACGAATCAATATCTTCATTCCAGGGAACATTTGACGGCAATGGCAATTTGATTGTTGCCAATAGCATGGAATCAGGTTTGTTCAGGAAAACCAATAAGGCAAGAATAAGCAATCTGATGGTTTTGGTTAATAGTGTTGAAATAGTGGATTCGGCATCTGTATTTGGTGGCGTTGCTGATGTCGCTTATGATTCAAAATTTATTAATTGTGCAGTTAACGGCATAATAAAAGGTGTTTCTTCTGTCGGCGGTATTGTTGGGGAGACATACGATGGAACAGAAATTTCCGGTTGTGGTTTCTCAGGTACTGTTTTCTCTATGGGAGCAATAGGAGGAATCGTTGGTACTGCATACAATACTGTAATTAGGAATTGTATATCTGGATCAGTCTTGGATCCTTCTATTTCTTTTTATTTATTAGACTCACCAATGTCGAAATCTCCAGATGACATGGTTGGTGAAGATGGCTCCATGGATGAAAATATTATATATGGCGCAATTGCAGGTGTATGTGATGGACTGGAAGTTGATACCTGTCTTGTCGTAGGGCAGTCATATAGAAATATATCTTCATATCCAGTTGTCAACTCTTGTGAAAATATCACTGTTAATACATGTATATTCGACAAGCAGATGTGGGGAGCAGATGAAAATGTTAACGAAAATGATAACGTTATACCTCTTACAACCAGAGAGATTGCAAATGAGAATGCCTTCTCTGATATGTCTGGTTGGACTGTTGCGCCAAAAAGATACCCGATACCATCTGGAATATTGACATATATGCCGGCAATGCTGTTGGCCGAGCCTTTGTTTATCGGAGAGAACGATATTGATTTCAATCATGTTTCTGCCTTGAGCGTTGAAGAAGGAGGAAATGTGGTGTGGGATATGTATGACGAGGAGTCTGGTAGCATAGAATATGATGGCGGCTTTAATTTGGATTGTGTGTTGAATGAAGAGGATACGGTAACAAATTTTGTCGTATCTTCGATACAAACGGAATTAAGTGAATCGCCGTTCCAAATGTTTAGGAATGTTACCAACGCTAAAGGTATTATTACATATACGCTTAGTTCGGATGTGGCTTGCGAAGGAAGTGATTTCACTATATCGGTTGAAACGGTAGGGGCTTATAATTATTCGTGGGATTTACCGGATGTTTTGAACGAATGTTTAGTCGCAGGTGGAAACGATACTGATTCTACGGTTACCTTGCGACTCCCTTCCGGTCTGATATCCGACGATTCGGCATGGGACCCGTATGACTTCAATATAAATTTAATTGTTTCTGTCGAAGGATGTGATAATCCTCATAGAAAAACCATCGACCTTGATGTAAGCCCTTCGGCTATGCATTATGCTATTTCAAATTTCCAAAGCAATGTATGTGTAGGCGACGAGATAAATTTAGTATACGAGCTTGATGCTGAATATTCGGCAAATCATACTGATGTTGCGGAAAACTTCCATCTTGAATGGTATGATGCTGCAACAGACGAACCGCTTAGTAATACCACACGCTATTACATACCGTCAATAGTTGAAAGCCAGGATATCCGTGTGATATTCGTAAGTTCGTATCTCGAAAATCTTGAATGTCGCGATACGGTAAACTTAAGTTTGAATGTAGTTGCTGGAACTGAGATTTCTGTTTTAAGCGGTACACTGGACCAGCAGTTGTGCGAGGGCGAATTGATGGAGCCGGTAGTTTTAAGTGTTGTTTCTCCTGAGAATAATCTTCCAGACGGAATTTATGCTGATTACGATAGTCAGGCTAATCTATTGACACTGTCGGGTCGTCCTGTTGACCAAAGAGGAAATACTTATGGAAATTTCACATATAATGTTTCGAGCTGTGGCTTCGAATCGAATGGCTCATTGTCGGTTACAAAGCGCCCTAGGTTCTATTCCGGTGAATTCTCACAGATTCTAACTTCCGGCATACCTCTCGATATCTATTTGTCTTGTGCGGATGTTAGCCAGAGTGATGTTATGAATTCGATAAGATGGGAGGGTACCGATAGCGAAACAACTCCTCCAAGTGGCGTTTCTGTTGTCCCGTCTGATGATTATACTACCGAAATTGTTGGTGCTCCAGAGCCGGGTGAATATATGTACTATGTTACACTTCCACAGACAGGAAATTGTCCGCCTGCAACTTATTCTAATTATATAGGAGCATATGATGAGGTTAATTTAACACCAACAGCACTCGACAATTCTATCTGTCTTGGCGAGAGTACAACATTGTCAACGTCTGAACGTCCAACAGATTTTGATGTACATGTCGATTATTCATATGCTTGGATGCTTTCTGGTAGCACTGATACTCTTGGCGTGGAAAGCCGTCTTGAAATTAATCCAGAAAGCGTTGGTACATTTACGTATGACGTTACTCTTGAAGGAAAAAAGACTATTGGTGAGATAGAGGTAGGCGATTTCATTCGCGAAATAGAAATAAATCCTGGCAGATATATTGCTTACAAGAACTTTGAAATGGGTCTAAACGGTGAAATCCCTGAATATGTTGTAATGGCTATAGATGGAGATTCTTTGGTAGTCATGAATACTAGTCCTGTTCACCACAATTGGTCCGAGGTAAATGACGACATTGATGGAATTCAGAATTGTTCTACCTTGCCACAGGCACTTGCCGATATGAATGGTTGGGCTAACACCGCAGCAATGCAGGAAAACGGAAACGATTCAAATGTGGCTTCTCTTGTCCAATCCGACAATCCAAATCTTTATGTTCCTTCGGCAGGCGAACTTAACTATATACTGCTGAACTATAATAAGTTATATTTTATTTTTAACAACGATGATGAGGGCAACATCTTGTCTTCGACTGAGAAGGATGATAGTACGGTTTATGCTATTTCTGTCGCTCATATGGCATTTGTCAAGGCAGCAAAGACAGCGGATGATGGATTGGTTTACATGTTCAACAAGATACCTATAAGCGTTGTTACAGAATTGAGTGGAAGATCAGTAGACTTGAGCAAGTCGGGTAGTGTGAGCGTTGTCGTTGCCGATCATCAGACTGTTTCTGTTTCATCAGATGATTTGCTTTGTAACACCGATACAGCTACAGTTTCGCTAGTAACTTCGTATGATAATGCTGACTGGTATAGCACTAACAATATGTTTGTGACTATTGCTACTGGATTGGATAATGTTGTTCTTCCGGAAGGCGAGTATGTTGCAATTGCAACCGACCAGTTTGATGCTTGCCACGATACTGTGTCTGTGAAAATTAGAAGTCTGTCTTTTGACATTCCTCAGGATACTACGGTTTGCGATTCGCTTGTGCTAGAAATTGCAAAGGAGGACATCATTGTCAAGGTTGACGGCGAGATTTCTCCTTCAACGGTTGTAATTTATGAATCAGGAACTCATGTTATTACTGTTACCGACAGCGAAAATCTTGAATGTGAAGAAATACGACAGATTAATGTGACCGTTCATCAGTCGTATTATGGCGAAGTTACCGATTTTATAGCTTATGGTGGCGATTACATTTGGAATGGCGACACCTTAACTGCTCCCGGCGAATATTTTTATCGCGGCTATACTGCAGAAGGTTGTGATAGCGTTGTGAAACTGACGCTTTCTTCTAACAGTACAAACTATACGATAGTTGTCGAGGGAACGGTTGTCGATATCAATAATAACCCGATTGAGGGTGTTAAGGTTTCTTCGTTCGATAATTATGTAAATACCGACGGAAATGGTCATTATTCGATTGTTCATAATATAGGACACGGACTTTTGACCTACTCGCTCGATTCGTATAACCTCGTTTCATACATGGTTAGGTCAATGTGGGATACAACGCTTAATGTCGTAATGGACAGACCTGACATGGTGGTTGACGATTCGCCTGTAGTAAACGAGTCGTATCCGTATGTAACAAGGGAAATTATGATGGAAATATCCAACAATGGCGATGGTTCTCTTGATTGGGCTTCCGTTGTAACTGCAAGTGATGTCACATTGGAGTCTGACGAAGGACAGCGTTCGCATAATACACGAAGCTTGTGGGATAAGTATTCGGGAATTTCTACCAACGATAATGCAGAGCAGGCTGTTGCTACAGATGGATATTACATTTATACTGCTTCGTGGATGCGCGAAGGTCAAATAAACAAATATTCGCTCAACGGATATATAGGCACGTTCTATGTTCAGGGTGTTGGGAAGATTAGAAATCTTGCGTATGGCGAAAACTGCTTCTTTGCTACAGACAATACCAACAGAATATACAAAATTGACATGGAACGTCAGGAGCTCATCGGTACAATTGAACTGGATGCTGATTTCCAGATTCGTCACTGCGCATACGACAAGAATGATGAAGTGCTGTACGTTGGCGATTGGACTTCTGTATATGAGGTGCGTTTCGTCAATTCCGATAATCCGACGCTCGTTCCAGTTCCAATTGCATCAGGATTGTCGAATGTATATAGTACCGCATTTGATGGCCTTTCCGAAGGAGGCCCTTATTTGTGGCTGTTCTCGCAGATTTCCGAAAACAATGGTGCTTCTGCAAAAATACAGCAGCTGAATATATCAACGGGACAGCTTACCGGTAAGACTCATTATCTTGATAGCTTGGATATTGCAACTTCATCTTCTATTGCGGGCGGTATCTGTGCTACCGACTTGTTGTATGACGACAAGTTCGTTTTGCTGGCAAACATCCAGAACAGCAGGACGACCAACGATATTATTGTATATGAAATTGCTCGCAAGAAGTCTTGGATAAAACTCGACCAGATGTGTGGAACAATTGCTCCTCACGACAGGGCTACAGTTAAGGTTACGCAGTTTGTGACTGAAGTTGGATCGTATGATGCAACAATAAGTTTCAAGCCGTCATCATTCAATGCTAGCGCTGTTTCCGTTTCGTTCTCTAGCGAGGTGTCGGCACCGGTATGCGAGTCGCCAGCTGGCTTTGTTGCCGAAACAGATACCTTCCATGTAGTAAATATGAGTTGGAATGCCGTAGAGCTTGGCGATTATGAAAGTGTTTCTTATATAATTTGCGAGACTTCGTCGAATGTAGCTATAGATACCGTTGTTCAAACTAATTACACGCTTGCAGATCCTGAAGTCGGACAGCATTGCTATTATGTAAGAACTTTGATGCAAGGTGTTTCCGACTGTGTTTCTGAATCATCAGATTTGGCATGCATAGAAATTCAGGAGTTCCCGTGTGAGGCGCCGGTTGCGCTTAGCGTTCACGCTTATGCAAACCATATGTCGCTGTCGTGGAACGAAACATACGGAGTAGACCATTACGAAATTTATCGCGACGATGAAATTCTTGTCGCCAATTATGTTGGAAATCAGTATTCGGACAGTACAGTTTCTGTTGAAACGGAATATTGCTACTATGTAGTGGCATATTATAGGAACGACGAATGTTCGCCGAGGACATCAACTTACGAATGCGCTAAAATAACCACAAATGTATGCACCGACATTCCAACATTGTCGGTTGAGACCGCAGGTAATGTCGCTATCGTTAGCTGGACTAAGGTGTCCGACATATTATCTTATTCGGTATACCGCGACGGTAACTATATTACATCAACAAAGGATACTGTCTTTGTCGATATGACTTTGGACTACAATACAAGGTATTGCTACACAATAGAAATTTCCTGTGGTTATGGCTTGTATAATATGTCGGCTACCGTTTGTGCTAAGACTGGAAATGAAGATGCGGCAGAACTTTGGTCGTCCGAGAGTATAGAATTATATCCTAATCCTACCGACGGAATGTTCTATATAGAAGGACAGGGCATTGCGGGATATACATTGATAAATTCTATTGGACAGATTGTCATCGACAATGAAGACATAGAGGAAGAAAGAATTTCCGTTGATGTTTCCGGACTGCCCAATGGCTTATATGCCGTTAAGATAAAGTCTTCAGATGGAGAGACAGTTGTCAAGAGGGTTACAATTAGCAAATAAATAAAAGGTCGCTACGGCGACCTTTTTTTATTATACATATTATTAAAGTGGATTAAAAAAATAAAATTTTTTAACGACTTGTGTCGTTAGGGTTGTATGTGTAAAAGCTACAAAAGTGTAAAATATCGGCAAAATACTTTGTTAAAAATATAATATGGTATAATACTGTGTGTATATTCTGGATGAAAAACTATTTTTTGTAACTTTGAAAAGTTTAATGATATGATATGGTCTAAAAAAAACGAATTAATAAAATCCACAATTATGAACAGAAGTTTACTTGTGAAATCCTTGTTTGTATTGTCGATTGTGATGTCATTGATGCTGAGCGGTTTTCAAGTCTCGGCGCAGATATCTCACGGAGGCAAGCCATGGACTTTCAGTACGGAGAAAGGGATTCAGAATTCCTTTATTAATGTGGAGTACGACGAGGTTACCTTGAAGGCTCCAAATGTTGAACCGCTATTAGCCGAAGACGAGGCAAATGCCGTAAAGGACAAACCGCCTAGGGTCGGTGTTTCTATCGATGTAGACTTCGACATGGAAACTTCGGGCGTATGGACCGACTTGCCTATGGGAGCTCGCTTGTGGACCATGAAGATTACGGTGCCCGGCGCAAAGGCTCTTACTCTTGGCTTCGATAATTTTGAACTTGCGGAAGGTGGCAAATTATTCTTCTATAACGAAAATCGCAGACAAGTTCTTGGATCTTTCACTTCTGAAAACAATCTAGAGAACAAGTCGTTCGCCATCGAGCCGGTTCAGGGTGAAAATGTTTATATCGAATATTATGAGCCCGGATTTATGAAATCTGCTGGCAAAACTATGTTCCATATCTATAACGTAGGTTATTTCTATCGCGATCTTGTAGATTTAAAATCCTATAAGGACGATATGGCAAAAACAGTCAAGGCTTCAGAAAGTTGTGAGGTCGATGTCAACTGCTCTCCTGTGGGTGACAATTGGCAGGACGAAAAGCGCGGCGTTGCACAGATTACATTCCTTTCTGGAGGTAGTTGGTATTTGTGTTCTGGTTCGTTGGTAAATAATACCGCTAGCGATGGAACACCTTATTTCTTGACGGCATTCCATTGCGGGGAGGATGAAACAACTACAAATGAATATAATCAGTGGGTTTTCAAGTTCTTGTATGAAGCTTCTGCTGCTCAAGCTTCCGGTCATGGAACTACCTTAAATTCAGAACCGGCTACAAAGTCAATAACAGGTTGTTCGCTTAAGGCCTTAGGTAGTATTACTGGTGGTTCCGATATGCAGCTTTTGCTTTTGAACCAAACTCCTACTTCTCAGTATCAGCCATACTACAACGGATGGAATCGTGGCACAACTGCTCCTTCAAATGGTGTCGGCATTCACCATCCTTCTGGCGATATCAAGAAGATTTCAACATATAGTACTTCTACTACAGGAACATATAATTCCGCAGCTTCTTCTGCTCACTGGAGATTGCAGTGGACTGCAAATGCTAATGGTCATGGTGTAACCGAAGGCGGTTCATCGGGCTCTCCTCTGTTCGATTCAAATGGATATATTGTTGGTACACTTACTGGAGGAAGTGCTTACTGTACTGCAATTAATGGTTACGATTACTATGGCAAGATGTCATACCACTGGTCGTCTAACGGCAATACAAACAACAAGCAACTGAAGCCTTGGCTGGATCCTAATAATTCAAATCCAACAGTATGCCCAGCATACGATCCTTTTGCAACACAGCCTCCTGAGGTTGATTTTGCAGCTTCTTCAACAACCATTCTTGAGGGCTCTTCGGTGGATTTTTACAATTACACTTCTAATAATCCTGTTTCATATTCGTGGACTTTCCAGGGTGCAACTCCTTCTTCAAGCACGGCAATGGAACCAACCGGCATCACATATAATACAGCCGGTACATACGATGTTTCTTTGTCTGCTACAAATCCTAACGGTACAAGAACAGAAACTAAGAACGATTACATCAATGTAGTTTCGGCTTCTAGTTCGTTCTGCGATACTTTGGTTCAGTTTGGCGGTTCTCTGACAAATTACATTTTCGGTTCATCAACTTCTGTTACTGGTTATGTTGGCGGAACAAACAATTATAATATGACTTCTTTCGCAGAGAAGTTCACTGGAACTTCTCCATATAACCGTATTACGGGCTTTAGATTTATCCCTTCTGTTGCAAAGAGAGGAACCAATTGTAATGTAACTTTCAAATTGTGGGATATCTCGGGCGACGTGCCGAACCAGGTTCTCGCTTCCAAGAGCATTTCTCTTGCTAGCGTTGTAACTGCAATGAATAACGATGGTTATATCGATATTAGTTTCGACAATCCAATAGAAATCCCTGCAACAGGTCTCGCTATCGGTTTCGACCGTCCAGGAACTCCTGCTTCTGGTGATACATTGGCAACTTATACCAACGACGAAACAGATGAAGGTATCATGAATACAGCATACGTCTATTATGAAGATGGATGGTATCTGTATACGCAGTTGTTGGATATGCCGAGCATTCAATTCCCAATGCTTCCTTTTGTTTGCTATGATGGTTCTGCTGCTCCAACAGCTAACTTTACTTCCGATGTGCGTCAGATTGCTGTTGGCGAAAGTGTAACTTTCGAAGATATTTCTTCGGGTAATGTTACTTCTCGTACATGGACTTTCGAAGGCGGTAACATTTCTACAAGTACACTTGCTAATCCGGTTGTAACATATAATACTGCAGGTAGCTATCAGGTTTCACTTACCGTTTCAAATGCTAATGGTCAGGATACAAAGACTGTTGCCGGCTATGTAGAAGTTTACGATCCAAATGCTAGAAATGCCTTCTCTTTGGATTTTGAAGCTTGTGGAAACTTCCAGGTTGATGAATTTGACCCATGGACAACATACGATGGCGATGGAAAGACAACATACGGAATCGAAGGTGTAACTTTTGAAAATTCTGGCTATACTGGTTCGTTCATAGCTTATAATGCTTCGGCTACAGAACCTGCTTCTGGCGCTTCATGGACTCCTCATGGCGGTAGCCGTTGCGGTGCATGTATGGCTGCAACAACTCCTCCAAACAACGACTGGTTGATCTCTGCACCAATATCTTTGGGCAACAATTCATCTATTACTTTCTGGGCTAAATCAGTTAATGACCAATATGGTCTCGAAAGATTTAATGTTTTGCTTTCTACTACAAACAATAATACAGCAAGCTTCACAACTAAGTTGAGCGGAAACACTTATGTACAGGCACCAACAACATGGACCCAGTACACTTACGACTTGTCGGCTTACGATGGTCGCAACGTTTACATTGCAATCCAGTGTGTTTCTAACGATGCTTTTGCTTTCTTGATCGATGATATCTTGATTTCAAGCGAATACTCAGCTCCTGAAGCAGATTTCTCTGCTGATTACACTTCTGTAGAAGTTGGTGGAACAGTTAACTTCTCCGACAACTCTACCATGATGCCAACTTCTTGGGCTTGGACTTTCGAAGGTGGTACTCCTTCTACAAGTACAGTTCAGAATCCTTCTGTAGTTTACAATGCAACCGGTACTTATTCGGTAAGTCTTACTGCTACAAATGCTCAGGGCACCGATACCGAAACAAAGACTGGTTATATAACGGTAACTCCACAGTCTGAAGTTATTGTTGAATGGAACTTCCCAACTAATAGTGCCGATGCTACTGCCGATGCTGGTATTGCGGCAAACCTTAGCAAAACTATTTCTGTTGGTGGTGGCGTTGGAACACTTTCATACTCCACCGATGGTGCAACAACAAAGTGTGCTAGAGCTCAAACGTGGAAAAATGGAAGTGGTACGAAATACTTTGCAGTTAATTTTACCACGGCCAACTATAATAATATAAAGGTATGGTCTAAACAGAATGGTAGTGCTAACAATAGTCCTAGAGATTTCAAGTTGCAATACAGTCTAAATAATTCTACATGGACAGATGTTCCAAACACCAATATTACAGTGGCAAGAAACTGGACAACCGGTGTTCTTGATGGTGTTCTTCTTCCAGAGGCATGTAACAATCAGGCAACAGTTTACTTGAGATGGATAATGAGATCTAATACTGGTATCAGTGGAACAATGACTAATACTGCATACGCTTATATCGACGATATCGTAGTTAAGGGTATATTGATGACAATTCCTCCAGAGGCAGAATTTACGGCTGATGCAACTACTATTTGCGCTGGTCAGACCATAACATTCACCGATCAAACCGCTAACACTCCAACTTCTTGGTCATGGAATTTTGGCGATGGAGGTACTTCTACACAGCAGAATCCAACTCACACATATGCAACTGCTGGAACATATACAGTTACTCTTGTTGCAACTAATGAATTTGGTAGCGATACCGAAACAAAGATTTCTTATATTACAGTAAATGCAAATCCAACAGTAACAGCTTCTAATGGTGGAGCTTATTGTGCTGGCGAAACTGCACAGCTTTCTGCTCAGGTAACTGGTGCTACTTCATATGCTTGGAGTGGTCCTGCAAACTTTACTGCTAACACTCAGAATCCAAGCATTACAAATGCTACAACAAACAATGCTGGTACTTATACTATTACAGTAACAGGCAATGGTTGTACTGCTACAGCAAGCACAAGTGTTGTTGTAAATGCTAACCCAACATTAACGGCAAGCAATGGAGGTCCATATTGCGAGGGCGCAAACATCAGTCTTACTGCTAACGGAAATGGCGGAACGGTTTACGCATGGAGCGGCCCTAACGGATTTACTTCAAATGTTCGCAATGCGGCAATATCAAATGCTTCTGAAGACAATGCTGGCACATACACTGTTGTTCTTACAAATCCAACAACTGGATGTTCGGCTTCTGCTACTACTTTGGTGGCTGTAAATCCAAATCCAACATTGAATGCTTCTAACACTGGTGCTTATTGTGCTGGTGAAACTATTACACTTAACGCGAATGGTTCTGGTGGAACTGTTTATTTTTGGAATGGTCCTAACGGATATACATCAAGCCTTGCAAACAATACTATAACAAATGCTACAACAGCTAATGCAGGCACATACAATGTAACGCTTACAAACCAGACTACAGGATGTTCTGCTGCATCTAGCACTGTTGTTGTTATAAATGCAAATCCAACCGTTACAGCATCTAATAGTGGTGCTTATTGTGCCGGTGAAACAATCAGACTTACAGCTACAGCAACTGGTGCAACATCTTACTCTTGGAGCGGTCCTAACGGATATGCTTCTGCACAACAGAACCCAACAATTACAAATGCTACTACAAATAATGGCGGTACATATAATGTTGTTGTTTCAAATGCTTCTGGATGTTCTGCGTCGGCAAGTACTGTTGTCGCTGTAAATGCTAATCCTATAGCAAATGCTTCTAACGGAGGCGCATATTGTGCTGGTCAGACAATTTCATTGCAGACAACTGCAACAGGTTCTTTCGCATGGAGCGGTCCTAATGGATTTACTTCAACATCGCAGAATCCTACAATAGCAAATTCAACAACTGCAAATGCAGGAACTTACACCTTGGTTGTTACAAACGCAAATTCTTGTACTGCACAGGCAACTACAAATGTTGTAGTTAATGCTGTTCCAACGGTTACTGCTTCTAATACAGGCGCTTATTGTGCTGGCGAAACAATTTCTCTTCGCGCTAATGGCACAGGAATAACTTCTTATTCATGGAGCGGTCCTAATGGATTCTCTTCAACAAATCAGAATCCTACTATTGCAAATGCAACTGTGGCTAATGCAGGTAATTATTCGTTGACAGTTTCTAATGCAAACGGTTGTCAGGCCGAATCTTCAACTACTGTTGTCGTAAATGCTAACCCAACCGTAACTGCTTCTAATGGCGGGGCATATTGCGCAGGACAAACTATTGCTCTTACCGCAAATGCATCTGGAAACGCTTCTTATTCATGGAGCGGCCCTAACGGATTTACTTCTACAATCCAAAACCCAACAATTGCAAATGCTGCTAATAATAATGCTGGAACATATACAGTTGTCGCTACTGATGCTAATGGTTGTCAGGCCGAAACAAGCACTGCAGTTGTGGTTAATGCTAATCCAACAATAGAACTTGGTGCAAACAGAACTGTTTGTTCGGGTGCAACTGTAACTCTTGATGCAGGTGCCGGATATACTTATTCTTGGTCTAATAATGCAACAACTCAGACAATCACTGTCGGAGAAGGCTCTTATTCTGTAACGGTTTACAATGCTAACGAATGTTCTGCAACCGACAATGTTTCTGTAAGCTATTATCCGCAGACAACACTTTCTATGTCATCAACTCCAGAATCTGGACATAGCCGTAATGATGGTACTGCAATAGTAACAGCAAACGGAACTGCTCCTTATTCTTACAGCTGGTCTAACAACGCTACAACAGCTCAATTGACAGGCCTTACAGGTGGTAACTATTCGGTAACAGTAACCGATGGCAATGGTTGTACTTCTTCGGCAATGGTAAGCGTTGCAACAACCAATACTCCTCCTGTTGCCGACTTCTCTGCAAACAACCAGACAGTATGTCTTGGATCTGAAATAGCATTTGCCGATTTGTCAACAAATACCCCAACAACATGGGCTTGGAACTTCGGTGATGGTACAACATCAAATGTTCAGAACCCGACACACACTTATGCAAATGCTGGTACTTATACAGTTTCGTTGGTAGTTACCAATATTGATGGTAGCGACACTAAGCAAAAGACAAACTATATCACAGTAAATGCTAATCCAACAGCTACTGCATCTAATACTGGTGCTTATTGTGTTGGAGAAACAATAGCTTTGTCTGTTGCAACTGACAATGGCACTACATATCAGTGGTCTGGTCCTATGGGATTTAGCAGCGCATTGCAGAATCCAACACGTGATAATTCTTCAGTTAATTATTCTGGAACATATTCCGTAACGGTTACAAATGCAAATTCTTGTACAGCATCTGCTTCAACTGAAGTAGTTGTAAATGCTAATCCTACAGCATCTATCACAAACAATACAGGTGTCGCTACAATTACATGCGACGTTACATCCATTTCACTTACAGCTAATGGCGGTGCAACTTATGCATGGAGCAACGGTGCAAACACTGCTGATTGTACGGTTTCTTCCGAAGGCGTTTATACGGTTACAGTAACAAATGAAGCTTCTTGTTCGGCTGAGGCATCTATTGCAATCGAAGCCGATACAAATGTTCCTACTGTTAGCATTAGCGGTGACGTTGCTTATTGCGTTGGCGGAGACATTGCTCTTGCGGCTGTATCTGCAAATGCAAGTTCATATGTTTGGAATGGTCCTGACGGATTCGTTTCTACATCTGCAAGCATCTCTGTTTTAAATGCTTCTGGCGATAATGCTGGTGTTTACGAAGTAACTGTTACTAGTGCTAATGGTTGCGAAGCTACCGAACAGGTTACGGTTGCAGTAAATGCTCTTCCTATGGTTGACGTTGCAAATGATGGTCCTGTTTGTGTGGGCGGTAACGTTGCATTGTCGGCTGTTTCTTCGGAAACTTTGACATATTCGTGGAGTGGTCCTGATGGATTCGCTTCAAATGTAGCATCTCCTGAAATCTCGAATGTAACTATTGACAACTCTGGTATCTATACGTTGTTGGTTGTAAATGCTGCTACAGGATGTGCTAACACATTCTCTACCGAGGTTGTAGTAAACGCAGTTCCGGTTGTTACTCTTGGCGATGATGTTACAGTTTGTGCTAATGTTGATGCAATTCTTAATGCAACGGCTGGATTTATCTCTTACGAATGGAATGGTGTTGCTGGTTCGCAGACATTCACAACATCTGAGGCAGGTGTTTATACTGTAGTAGTTACCGACAACAATGGATGTACAGCTAGCGATCAGGTGGTAGTTAGCCATTACGAATTGCCAGTTCTTACAATGTCTTCTACTCCTGAATCGGGAACAGGCAGAACAGATGGTACTGCAACTGTTGAAATTGACGGTGGTTTATCTCCATATTCAATTCTGTGGAACACTTCTGCAACTACCGAACAAATTACCGGTTTGACAAACGGACAGTATTCGGTTGTCGTAACCGATGCTAACGGATGTGCTGTTGATGGTAGTGTTGATGTTAGCACTTTGAATACTCCTCCAGTAGCAAACTTCACAGCAGACGTTGTTGAAGGTTGTGCTCCTTTGGCTGTTAATTTCACAGACAACTCCACTAATTTCCCGCAGACTTGGAGCTGGGACTTCAATGGAGTTTCTTCAGCAGAACAGAATCCAACATTCGTTTTCGAAGAAGCTGGTGAATACACTGTTTCTCTTACAGTTACAAATTTGGACGGAAGCGATACTCAAACAATGACAATCAATGTATATGCAAATCCAACTCTTGATCTTGGCGAGGATCTCGAAGCTTGCGAAGGTGCTACATTGACAATAGCTGCCGGTGATTTCGCCGCATACGAATGGAGCAATTCTTCTACTGAAAGTTCTATTGCCGTAGCAGAAGCTGGTGTTTATTCGCTTACTGTAACCGACGAACATGGTTGTGTGGCTTCTGATGAAATCGCAGTTACATTTAATCCTGTTCCTGTTGTTGCTCTTGGCGACGACACCGAAATGTGTAGCAATGCCGAAATGGAACTCAGCGCAGGTGCTGAATTTGCATCTTACCTTTGGAACACTGGCGAAGCAACATCATCTATTGTTATTACAGAAGCTGGTGAATATGCACTTACTGTAACAAATGAATTCGGTTGCGAAGCTTCTGATGCGATTGTTGTTACTTCTATTGCTGCTCCTGTAATTACTCTTGCCGATACAATCACAGCATGCGTAAACGAACTGGTTGAAATTACTCTCGACACAGAAGATGCGGTAGTTTGGCTTGGTAGTGTTGAAGGCAACACTTACTCTCAGACTTATCCTTATGCAGGTGAATATGGTGTTTGGGTAACAGTAAGCAACGATGCATGTGAAGCTAGCGATACAATCGTTGTTGTTGTCGAAAATTGCACTTCAATCGATGAGGTTGAAACAGCAATGACAATCGAACTTTATCCAAATCCTACACGCGACTTTGCAACATTCACAGTTGCTGGTTACGATGGACAGATGTCGTATTCAATCGTTGATGTAAGCGGTAAGGAAATGAGTTTCGAAACCGTTTATGTTGCGGGTGAAACATTGCAGACTATTGATGTTAGCCGTCTTGCTCCTGGAATGTACATGTTGAGAGTCATGACCGACAATGGTGTACAGAATCTCAAGTTTACAAAACAGCAGTAAACTGAATTAATAAAAATCCCCAATTTTTAAAATGTGGGGATTTTTTATCAATAACAAAAAAGCCGCGAATAGCGGCTTTTTTAATTATCAATTGTTATATGATTCCTTTTGCTTCAAGCTGTGCCTGCATTTGCTTTTGCAACTCCTCTGCTTTCTGTCCGGCAACCTTAGCAAAGTTTTCGGTATTGTCGGCAAAGATGATTCCGCGCGACGAGTTAACGAGCAAGCCGCAGTGGTCGTTCATTCCGTATTTGGCAACTTCTTCGAGCGAGCCGCCCTGTGCACCAACACCGGGAACCAACAAGAAATGATCCGGAACAATAGTTCTGATTCCAGCAAGCATATCGGCCTTTGTAGCGCCCACTACGTACATCATCTTGTCTTTGCCTGCCCATTGTTGCGACTTTGTCAAAACCTCCTCAAAAAGCTTGTTTTTACCGTTTGTGTAGTTCTGGAAATCTTCCGAGCCCTTGTTACTAGTAAGTGCTAGCAGAATTACCCATTTGCCGTCGTAAGGTAGGAAAGGGGAAACCGAATCTTCGCCCATATACGGTGCTACGGTTACGGCGTTGAAGTCCATCTTTTCGAAGAAAGCTCGTGCGTACAGTTTCGATGTGTTGCCTATGTCACCGCGTTTTGCGTCGGCAATGATGAATATTTCAGGATAGTTCTTGCGGATATATGCAACTGTATCTTCAAGGGCTTTCATTCCGTCTATGCCTTCGCTCTCGTAGAATGCAAGGTTTGGCTTGTATGCAACCGAATATTTTGCTGTTGCGTCGATTATCTGCTTGTTGAATTCAAAAATCGGTGATTCTGTGTTTAAAAGGTGCTTCGGAAGTTTCTGTATGTCAGAATCGAGACCTGTGCACAGAAAACTTTTCTTTGCTTTTATCTGCTCAAATAATTGTTCGTAGTTCATTGTATGTTTGTTTTTATATTGCTTGTTGATGGTGCAAAATTAATTAAAAAATATTCATATTATGATATGAAAGATTCAACAAGTAAAGTAACGATTCCTGCTCGGCGTAGGCTCTAGCCTACGACGCAATATTACCAAGGCTATGCCTTGAAAAACAAACAATCAAACACTATCTTGCAGGAAATCACCTCTAGTAATGCAAGGATTGACATATCATCGCTCTCGCGGGGCGTTTATATGTGCCGAATAGTAAATGGCTACAACATCATTGCAAGGGATAGGATTGTAAAGGAATAGAGTTTTTTCTCAAGATATCGGAAGCGGCAGTTGCGGAAACCTGCCTGCCGCTCTATTTATATTTCATAAATTCCCTTGTCGGCTATTTCCCTGTTGATTTCAACATTTCCGTATCGGTCGGCAATGTAGTCGAGAAGTGCTTCTATTTCTTCAACTGTGTTGGCTGTCAGAAGTTTAAGTCGTGTTTCCTTGAAGTTCGGAATTGCCTTGAAGTACATAGTAAAGTGCCTGCGCATTTCGTATATTCCTCGCATTCCTTCCTTGTAGTCAACCGACTTGTGCAGGTGTTCGCGTGCATATTCCACACGTTCCAGAACTGTTGGCGTAGGCAATTCTTCGCCAGTTTCTAGATAATGCTTCACTTCCTTGAAAATCCACGGCTTGCCTATTGCAGCTCTGCCTATCATTATTGCATCAACTCCGTAGGTGTCGAAACGCTCGGCGGCAATTTTTCCGCTTGTAACGTCTCCATTGCCAATGATAGGAATATGAATTGCCGGATTGTTCTTCACTTTGCCGATTAAAGTCCAATCGGCATCGCCTTTGTACATTTGTGCGCGTGTACGCCCGTGAATCGTGAGTGCCTGTATTCCGCAATCCTGAAGCATCAGTGCAACTTCTTCAACGTTAAGCGATTCGCTGTCCCAGCCCAATCTAGTTTTTGCTGTTACTGGAAAACGCGAAACCTTTACCACGCGTTCCGTAATTTCCTTCATCAGAGGCAAGTTTCGCATCATCCCGGAGCCGGCACCACGGCCAGCAATTTTCTTTACTGGGCAACCGTAGTTTATGTCTAGAATGTCGGGATTCGCATTGTTGATGTATCTTGCGGCTTCTTCCATAGCATCGGGAAGATGTCCGTAGATTTGTGTTCCTACTGGCCTTTCGTAATCGAAAATGTCTAATTTCTGGACTGTTTTCTTTGCTTCGCGGATAAGTCCGTCGGCCGAAATGAATTCGGTGAACATAAGGTCGGCACCGAATTTCTTGCACATATAACGAAAAGACGGGTCTGTAACGTCCTCCATTGGTGCGAGGAATACAGACCTGTCTTTAAATTCGGTATTACCGAGCTTAAACATTTTATAATGTAGCTTTTACTTCAGTTTCTTCGAATGCTTCTACGATATCGCCAACCTTAATGTCGTTGAATCTGTCGATGTTAAGACCGCATTCCTGACCGGCGATAACTTCCTTGGCATCGTCCTTGAAACGCTTCAAGCTGCCAAGTTCGCCTGTGTAGATAACGATACCATCGCGGATAAGTCTGATTTTCGACTTGCGGTTGATCTTCCCATCGGTAACAAGACATCCGGCAACCGAACCAACCTTCGAAATCTTGAACACTTCGCGGATTTCTGCCGAACCTGTGATTGTTTCCTTTACAACTGGCTTCAACATACCTTCCATAGCGTCCTTTACTTCGTTCAGGGCATCGTAGATGATAGAGTACAGACGGATTTCGATACCTTCCTTCTCGGCCATCTTGCGAGCCGATGTAGAAGGACGAACCTGGAAGCCGACGATCATGGCGTCTGATGCTGTTGCCAACATGACATCCGATTCCGAAATCTGACCAACTGCCTTGTGTATGATATTTACGTTGAATGATTCTGTTGAGAGTTTTATCAATTCGTCCGACAAAGCTTCGATAGATCCGTCAACATCACCCTTGACGATAATATTGATTTCGTGGAAATCGCCGAGAGCCATACGACGTCCGATTTCACCCAAGGTTACGTGCTTCTGTGTCCTGATGCTAAGTTCACGCTGCAATTGCAAACGTTTGTTAGCAAGACCTCTAGCTTCCTGTTCCGAATCCATTACGTTGAACTTGTCGCCTGCCTGTGGAGCTCCGTTCAAACCGAGAACCAATACTGGAGTTGATGGTCCTGCTTCGGTAACCTTCTGGTTACGTTCGTTGTACATTGCCTTTACGCGGCCTGTTGCGCATCCGGCAAGTAGGAAGTCGCCTACATGCAAGGTTCCAGATTGAACGATAAGAGTTGCAACATAACCACGTCCTTTATCAAGGGATGATTCGATTACTGTACCAACTGCATTCTTGTCTGGATTTGCCTTAAGGTCGAGAATTTCAGCTTCGAGAAGAACTTTTTCGAGAAGTTCGTCAATATGTAGACCTGCCTTTGCAGAAATATCCTGCGACTGGTATTTACCGCCCCATTCTTCAACAAGGTAGTTCATGTTTGCCAACGATTCCTTGATTTTGTCAGGATTTGCTGTTGGCTTATCAATCTTGTTGATTGCGAATACGATAGGAACGTTTGCTGCGGCTGCGTGGTTGATAGCTTCCTTGGTCTGTGGCATGATGTCGTCGTCGGCAGCAATAACGATGATTGCAACGTCGGTAATCTGAGCACCGCGGGCACGCATAGCGGTAAATGCTTCGTGACCTGGAGTATCGAGGAAGGTTATCTTCTTGCCGTTCAATGTTACACTATATGCACCTATGTGCTGAGTAATACCGCCGGCTTCGCCTGCAACTACGTTAGTATGACGAATGTAGTCCAACAACTTTGTCTTACCATGGTCGACGTGACCCATAACGGTAACGATAGGTGGACGAGGTTGCAAATCGTCGTCGCTATCTTCCACCTGCTTTATTTCGTCGAGGATTTCGGCACTGACAAATTCAACTTGGAAGCCAAATTCTTCAGCTACAATCGACATGGTTTCGGCATCGAGGCGCTGGTTGATGGAAACAAACAGACCGAGGCTCATGCAAGTTGCGATAATCTTTGTTACCGGCACATTCATCATGGTTGCCAATTCGTTTGCTGAAACGAATTCGGTAACTTTAATTATCTTCTTTTCTGCTTCAAGCTTTTCGAATTCTTCGGCACGACGCATAGCTCCGAGGTCACGTTTTTCCCTACGGTACTTTGCTGCCTTGTTCGACTTGGTCTTTGCTGCGGTAAGCTTAGCAAGAGTTTCCTTTACTTTTTCCTGGATGTCCTCTTCGTTTATTTCAGGTTTTTTGGATACGGCCTGTTTTCCGTTTTTCTTCTTCTTGCCAGCAATGTCGCCACCTTGTAGATTCTTCTTGGAGAAGTCGTTTGTTCCGCTAACCTTGGCAATGTCGACTTTTATATTGTCGCGTTTGATGCGTTTGCGTTTTTCCTTTCGTTCTGCCTTTTCCTTCTCACGGTTCTTCTGGCGTTCTTCCTTATCGGCCTGTTTCTTTTTTTCTGCAGCTTCCTGTTTTCTTTCGTAGTCGCTGATGTCTATCTTGCCAATAATATTTGGGCCTTGAAGTTTCTCAACGTGAGTCTGGATAAATTCCGGTTCTGCAGGGGCAACAGGTTCCGGCTTCGGTTGTTCAACTTTTTGTGGCTTTGGTTCTGGTTTCGGTTCAGGCTTAACTTCCTTAGCTACATCCTTTGTCGTTTTTGCAGCTTCTTTTTTGGCTTGTTTTGCCTTTTCTTTAGCGGCTTTCTGTTCCTGTTCCTTCTTTTTGCGTTCTTCTTCCTTTTCGGCTTGCGTCTTCGGCTTCGGTCGGGTCATCTGATTTATCTGGTCAAGGTTTATCGTGCCTATAACCTTAGGACCGCCTTCTTCAGTCTTAACTTCAGTCTTTAAAGGTTGAATTTCGTGTGGCTTTGGTGCAGGAGCCTTTACGACTTCGGGTTCTACCTTTTCTGTATCTTTTACTTCCTGCTGTTTTAATTCCTCGAGTTGTTTTTCCTTGGCCTTTTCAGCTTCGATTTTTTGTTTTTCGAGGTTCTGCTGTTTTTCTATCGAAAGGTTAAGTTCTTTGTTTTCCTTAGCTTTTTCTGTGTTCTTGATAGCTTCTTCGCTGATTTTCTTGGAATCCTTGAACCTTTCATCCAGCAACTCGATACATTCGACAGAAACCTTTGAGTTTGGGTTGCTGTCAATTTCGTGACCCTTGCTTGCTAGATATTCGACAATGGTTGATATTCCAACATTGTAGTCTGCTGCAAGTGCGTTTAATCTTTTTGGTTTCGTTTCCGAAGTCATGTTTCCCCCTAAATAACTTGTCTATATCAAAAAAATAATCTGTTGTTAATTGTTGAATTCGGCATTAAGAATCCTAATGACGTCGTCGATTGTTTCTGCTTCAAGGTCGGTACGTCTAACAAGTTCCTCCTTGCTAAGTTCAAGTACGCTTAATGCAGTGTCGCATCCGACAGCCTTTAGTTCGTCGATTACCCAGTCTTCGATTTCGTCGTTGAATTCGTCGAGGTCGATATCGTCTTCCTGTGAAACGCGGAATACGTCGATAGTATATCCGAGAAGCTGGCATGCCAACTTGATGTTAAGGCCGCCCTTTCCGATAGCGAGCGAAACTTGGTCAGGATTCAAGTAAACTTCCACGCGTTTTTCCTCGTTGAATACCTTCAATGAAGAAATCTTAGCAGGGCTGAGAATTCTCTGGATATACAGCGGCATGTTTGTCGTGTAGTTTACGATATCGATGTTTTCGTTGTGAAGTTCCCTAACAATACCATGGATTCTGCTTCCCTTCATACCAACGCATGCTCCAACTGGGTCTACGCGTTCGTCGTATGATTCTACAGCAATCTTAGCTCTTTCGCCAGGAATACGAACGATTTTTTTTATTGTGATTAGTCCCGAATCGCCAATTTCAGGAATTTCCTGTTCGAAAAGTCTTTCAAGGAATTTTTCAGATGTTCTTGAAAGTCTAATGATTGGGCTTCCGTTCTTGAGTTCTACACTCGAGATAACGGCTTTCAGTGTGTCGCCCTTGCGGTATTTGTCGCTAGGTATCTGATCCTGCTTTGCAAGAAGCAGTTCTGTGCCTTCTTCGTCGCGAACAAGAATTTCACGTTTCCAAACCTGGTAAACTTCTGCAGTGATAAGACTTCCTACTCTTTCCTTGTATTTGAGATATATGTTGTCTTTTTCACGTTCCATAATTTTTGCCTGCAAGTTTTGCTTAAGTGCAAGGATTGCTCTGCGGCCAAAGTCCTGGAGACGGATTTCGTCTGAATATTCTTCTCCGACTTCAAAGTCTTCGTCTATTTTCTGAGCTTCCGACAAAGGAATCTGGGTGTATTCAAATTCATCATCGTATTCTTCGTCCTCGACAACGGTTCTAGTTCGCCAGATTTCAAGGTCGCCGTTCTTGTCGTTTACAATTACGTTGAACTTGCTGTCTTCCCCATACAATTTAACAAGTGTAGAAGAAAATACGTCCTTCATGACACCGATCAATGTAGATCTGTCAATGTTCTTAAGTTCCTTGAATTCGGCAAAGGTGTCGATTAAGTTTTCTTGTACTCCCATCGTATTTACTATTTAAAGTCTATAAAGCTTTTAACTGTTTTTATATTAACTCTTTCTATTTCAATTTGTTCTGTTTCTACAACCTTTTTGTTTTCTACTTTTTTTGTCGTAGAAGTTTCAACGGTTATCGTGTTGTCGCCTATTGCCTTTAATGTTGCAATTATTTTTTCACCGTCAACGTATACTATTTCAATCTGTTTGCCAATGTTCTTGATGAATTGCTCCTTTACGCGGAATGGATTTGTAAGTCCGGGTGAACTGACTTCGAGTGAATAGTCTTCCTTGTCGCGGTCCAAATATTCTTCTATTCCCTGGCTTATGCGCCTGCATTCGTCAATTGATATTCCGTTCATATCGTCAACATATACGACAATATCGTTGGATATGCTTATAGCAATATCCACAACAAACTGATTCTCAGATAGAAACCGTTTGCATAAAACTTCTATATCTTCTTTTCTTATCAATACTAGAAAATAAAACGAGGGGAAATATATCCCCTCTCAGTCTTAAAACGTTGCAAAAGTACGTTATTTTTCCGAAATATCAAAACATTTTTTTCTTGAACTTAGCATGTTTTGTATTTCTGCTGAAGTCTTTTTGCTCTTAGAATTTCTTGAAACCCATAATATCGCGCATTTCTGCAACGGTCTTTCTGGCGTTTTCGCGAGCTTTTTCGGCACCGCGCATTACCGTGCGGCGCAGGAATTCGTTGTCGGCATCAATTTCCTTTATTTTTTCGTTTATAGGCCTAATGATGTTGACGATATCTTCGGCAAGCTGTTTTTTCATGTCGCCGTAGCGGATTTCGCAGCTGTTGTATTTTTCTGTGAAGAATGATAGCGTGTCTGGAGTAGAAACGGCCTTCATGATTGTGAAGAGGTTTTGTATTGGCTCTGGCATCGGTGAATTCGGTTCGGTAGGTCCGCTGTCGGTAACTGCCCGCATAACCTTTTTGCGGATTGTTTTTTCGTCGTCGGCAAGGAATATGCCGTTGCCTTCCGATTTGCCCATTTTGCCGCTGCCGTCGAGTCCTGGAATCTTGATTAGCTCTCCGCCAAAATTGTATGCCTGTGGTTCCTTGAAATATTCAACGTTGAACATAGTATTGAAACGGCGGGCAAACTTGCGTGTCATCTCGAGGTGCTGTTCCTGGTCCTTGCCTACGGGCACTTTGTCGGCATGATGCATAAGTATGTCGCAAGCCATTAGTACTGGGTAGGTTAGAAGACCCGCATTTACGTTTTCCGGTTGCTTGCGCGCTTTTTCCTTGAATGATGCAGTCTTCGCCAGCTCGCCCATATAGGCGCTCATGTTCATCAGCAAGTACATTTCGCAGATTTCCGGCACGTCGCTTTGAATGTATATGGTCGATTTTTCGGGGTCGATTCCGCTGGCAAGATATTCTACAAGAACCTGTCGTACGTTGCGATGCATTTCCTCTGTGGCCGGATGTGTTGTCAGCGCATGATAGTCGGCAATGAAGAAGTAGCAGTTATTGTCTTCCTGCATCCTTACAAAGTTCCTTACTGCGCCAAGGTAGTTGCCCAAGTGCAAGTTTCCTGTTGATCTGATTCCGCTTAATACTGTATCCATTGTGTGTTATCTGTTTCTAAGTTCAAAAGTTTCTATGTTGAATTTTTATTGTTTTTTCGGCGATAGTATTTCTTTGTACATCTTGTCGTCCTTCAGCACTTCTATCGCTTTTTTGACTTCTTCGTCGTAGTTGATGCCGTACATTAGGTTGCCTTTTTCGTAATAGTAGCGCGGCATTATGTAGCTTACTATCCATTTTATAACATCATCCTTGTATCGTTCAAGATCCTTGTCCTTGTCCTGCTTCAATTTCGCAAAGAGATTTTCGATGTCGGCAGATATTGTCTCGTAGTTTTTCTCGTCCTTTGCAATCTTGACAAGGTCCTCGAGGCTTTCTTCGGTAAAAGATTTGTATTCGAATTTTTCGCGGACAAGGAAATCCTTGAAGTCATTGTAGTCTTCGTCTGTAAATTTGAAGTCTTTCGGGTTGTCGCCTATTGACTCATGTTTGCTACGATACCATACGGAGTATTTGAAAAACATATCGTCGAGCATCAGTTGTGTGAGAAGAGAATTGTAAATGCTGTCGTCGATGGTTATGTCTGGTGTAATTCCACCTCCGTCGAATACTTCGCGTTTGTTTTTTGTGTAGAATTTTGATATTAGCGAGTCGGGTACATGTCCAACGCTTCCGTCTTCGTTGCGGTGCGAATAGTCGAGCGCTTGTATGCATCTGCCGCTCGGGGTGTAGTATTTGGCTGTTGTTACTTTCAGTATTCCGTTGTAGCTGAGGTTGCGGGTTGTTTGTACCAGTCCTTTTCCGAATGTGCGGTGTCCTATAATAACGCCTCTGTCAAGGTCCTGTATGCTGCCTGAAACAATCTCGGAAGCCGATGCCGACATTTCGTCAACAAGAACAACAATCTTGATATCCTTGTCTATTGGCGCCGCAGTTGTCTTGAAGGTTTTGTCGCCTTCGGCAACTTTTCCTTTTGTGCTTACTATTTCCTGTCCTTGTTCTATGAAAAGGTTGCAGATTTTTACTGCTTCAATTAGCAGGCCGCCCGGATTTGAACGCAAGTCGAGGATTATTGATGTTATTCCATCCTTGTTCTTCATGTTTACGAGTGCGTCCTGTACTTCCTTGGCGGCTGTATTTGTAAAGCTTGTAAGTGCAATGTATCCGATTTTGTCCTCGATTGTTTCGTAATACGGAACCGACGGCAGCTTTATTTCCTGTCTGGACAACGTAACTTCGACTGGGGTGCTCTGGAACATTCTTTCGAGCTTAAGTTTTACGGATGTGTTCGGTTCTCCTCGCAAAAGTTCAGAAACTTCTTCCGATGACTTTCCTTTCATCGAATGACCGTCGACTTCAAGAATTTTGTCGCCTGCAATAATTCCGGCTTTTGCCGCAGGTGAATTTTCGTAAGGATCGGTAATCATCACGTAGTCGCCGTTTTGCCTAATCAGGGCACCAATCCCGCCGTATTGGCCGGTTGTCATCAGCTTTATGTCTTCAATTTGACTTTCTGGAATGTAAACTGTGTATGGGTCAAGTTTTTCCAACATCTTGTCAATGCCCGTCTTTATCAATTTTTCTGGGTCTATTGGGTCGACATAGTTAAGGTATAGTTCTTTATAAACCGAGTGGAAAATGTCAAGGTTCTTGGCACTTTCGAAATTGTAGTCGTTTTTTTCGTCTTGTGCAAATGACGGTTTGCAAAAAATAGCCATCACCAGCAATGCGGCGGCACCCCAAAGGAAGTATTTATTGGTCTTCATAAATATCCGAATAAATTTTTTGTAAAGATAGAACAATTATTTGTTCAATTTCAGAATAATTGTGAAGAATGTTTGATTGGAATACAAATGCAATGTCGATGCATGTTCCTTTTTCGTTGCTTTTCCTACGCAGTTCTGTCAGGTTTTTTCTTATTGCTTCGCGCATTCTTCGTTTGGCAGTGTTGCGGTCAACTGCGTGGTGAAGGTATTTCTTTGGTGCAGACACAAAAATCCGAACATTTTCTTGTTCGGATTCTTTCGTATGTTTCTTGAATACAGTTCTAATGTATTCGAAATTGTTTTTCTTACCAGTCTTGAACAGGGTTTCGATGTCGGTTTTGTGCTTAAGCATTGCACTTCGCCTTAAATGAAGACCCGAAATCCGATGTGTATGGTCGACGTTCTGCGAATTAGCAGGCAATGATTCGTTTTCGACTGTCATTTTCGACCGAATATTTATTTTCCGTTTTGAGTCTTGATGAATTTATCCAAGGCGGCTGGCATTGACGGGTTGTCGGCTGTAGGAGCTTTAAGGTCGAGCCTGTATCCTAGTTTTTCGACAGTAGCAGCCGTTGTTGGACCGAATGCTCCGATATATACGTTTTCTTTTTCCTGATCAAAGTTAGGGAAATTCTGCTTCAGCGACATTACTCCTGCAGGACTGAAGAAAAGCACAATGTCGTGTCCGAGGCTTTCCATGTCGGACATATTTGAGCTTACGGTGCGATAAAGTATTGCAATGTCGTATGCAATTTTTGCCTGCTCGAGTTTCTCTGGAATATCCTGCTTGTGCACATCGCTAAGCGGAACCAGATATTTGTCTTCCGGAAACTTCTGTATTTGAAGCATCAGGTTGTTAAGTGTTCCGTCGCCATAGAAAATTTTACGCTTGCGGTATGTAACGTATTTTTGCAGGTAGAAGGCTATCGACTCTGAAATACAGAAATATTTTCTGTTGTCGTTTGTGGGCACTTTGGTCTCTTCGCATATTCTGAAATAATGGTCAACCGCAGTGCGGCTGTTGAAGATTACAGACATGTAGTCGGACACATTTATCTTCTGGGTACGAAATTCTTTCGCAGGGATGCCTTCTACTTTTACGAATGGGCGAAAATCTATCTTAATGTTATATTTCTTTGCAATGTCAAAGTACGGAGATTTTTCGGTTTCGGGCTTTGGCTGTGAAACGAGAACACTTTTAATTTTCATCGTAAATTTCTAATAATTATCTATTTAACTTTTTTACTGCGAAGTTAAAACAATAGTTTTATTATTATTAAAATTGGTAAAACTTCGAGGGCACAAAAGTACAAAAATGAGTAATGATTTAAAAATTTATTTTTTAACAAATGTAAAAAAAGCGTAATGAACTGAAATACAATTACAATAATTGTGATAATGAGAGCTATCCATATTAATGCAATGACCGTGGAAGATGATACGAACGGACAGAATAAAAATATTGGCAGGAAAGCGAGTCCCAGAATTTTTTCTATGTCAAGGATTAACGAATTGTAGCTGTCGGTATATGTTTCGATTCTGAATATTGAGCCTATAATTTTGTTCAGCACAAGCTTGCAGATGTTATACGACAAAACGGCGGCTAATGATAGCAGCAAAATCTTCCATTCGTTTCCGTATGATATGTTTATGTTTGTCTTCCCCGAATAGCAAATAGCTGTGAATAGCATTGCCGAAACCGAAAGGACTGTCCCGGTAATAGAGATGACTGTCTGTGTTGACGATTCAATGTGTTTTTCCACCTGTCTGCCAGAAAGGTTCTCTATGAGCATTCTGTAAATAACAAGCTTATAGTAGTCGGGAAACAATATCTTGATTGTTATAAGCAGGCAGGTGATGATAGTTGCGATAACAAGTATGATGGTTGCGCACCAGTCGACTGGCCTTTCGAGTATAGGCATTAATTCGTCCATTGCGAATTATTTTTCTATTAGGAAAGAACTTTCCCCTATGATTTTGCCGTCCATATAAAGGCTGATCTCGTATTTGCCTATATTGAGGGTTTCTTTAACTTTATGGTATACAGAGACATCAAGGCTTTGATTTTCGTATGTGATAGTTCTTGAGTCGGTGTAGGCAATCTGGCTGTCGCCTGCAGTAAATGTAGCGCCAGACGACATCACATAACCGTCGGGCTGTTTTATGCGCAAGTAGATTGTTTTCTGTCCGCTTGACGCCAGTTTGTTAGCCGACAATGTGAAGTTGATTTTTAGCTTTTCAATCTTGTTCGACTTGTTGGTTTCCTTGTCGCGGCCATTTAGGAAAACGACACTTATGTGCGATGCATTTACGATGCTGGCGTCTTCTATTGTGGTTAGCAATTCGGTGTTTCTGTCGGTAAGTTCGTCGTTTTCCGACTTGTACCTGTCGTTTTCGTTTCTAACCATTTCGTTTTCGGCTGTAAGTTGCTGGTTCAGTGTGTTCAGACTGTCGATTTGGAAAACGTAATGTTTCATGATGCTGCGGAGTGTGCCTAGTTCTGCCTCGTATTTCTTTTTCATGCCGGCAGCCCAGTTCTTGGTGTTGTTAAGCTCGTCGATAAGTTTTACGATTTCTTCTTTTCGACTGTTGATTTCGGCGTTCAGGCTGTCGTTGGAACTTTCCAGCCCGTTGTATTCGTCGAGAAGATTTGAAAATTCATTTTTTATCTTGTCTCGTTCTTCAGTGGTAGTCTCATTTGTCACCGTAATTTCATCCCTTTCGTTCGAAGTTTTGACAAGAAGATAGCCGAGAATAATTATTGCAACAAGCATTATCGACACCAAGCCGATGAGAACCTTTGTGGTTATGTCGTTTTTTTCCATTCCATGCAAATTTTAAAATGCAAAAGTAGAACAAAAACAAACATGTTTTGTTCTACACTTTTATTTTGTTTTTAACAACTACTTGATAATTATTGGTGATATTACCATGAATATTGTACAGCGTACCAGATGGCAACAAACTCGATGAGGGTTACGTCGCCGTTTATTGTAAATGCAATGTCGCTGTTATATGTTGATGTTCCGCCGTACACTTTGCCGTTGCGAACTGTTGCGATGATGTCGCTTGAGTATGTCGAGGTTCCCTTGTAGATTTTGCCGTCGCGGATTGTCATTATTATGTCGCTTGAGTATGTCGAGTTTGCCTTGTACACTTTCCCGTCGCTAATTGTGTATATCACGTCGCTTGAATATGTAGAATTCTTCCTGTAAATTTTGTTGCCCCTGATGTTGCAGATGACATCACTTGAGTATGTGGAATTCTTTTTATAAATATTATTGTCCTTAAGGTTGCAAATAACATCTGAACTATATGTCGATGTGCCTGTGTAAACTTTTACCGGCTCGCTGACGAATGCTGCAAGTGAAAATATCATTGCAAATATTAAAACTGATTTCATAATGATGATTTTTTGTGAGACAAATATAACAAGTTTGTTTCTGCTGAATTGCATTGATTTTGTAAAGTTTTGTTAAAAGAAACTTGTCCAAAATTTAACAAAAAAAACGGGACTTGAAAAAATCCCGTTTTATAAATGTTCTTGTGAAAGGAACTATTTTGTTTCTTCTTTCTTCTTCTTATCCTTAGGCATTTTCTTTCTAGCTTTTGCCGAACCAAGAATTCCGATTATGATGACAAAGAAAAATACAGCACCATAAACGCATTCGATCGACAGGATTGTAACGGCTTCAATGCCGATGAAGAATATTATGCCGATTAAGATTCCCCAAGCATTTTTTGGACGAACACAGTCGAGGATAATCTTTACAAGGCAGAACAGAATGATTAATATCTGGCCAATAAGTACAGCCCAACCTGTAGCCGTCGGTTTTGCTAGATATGTGCATACCATGATAAGGATGCCAGCCAGGGCAACGATTGCGCCCCATTTCCATTCTTTCCATTTTTTGCCTTCGCTAAGTCCGGCGCGTACTGAAATTTGTGCTGTAATCTGCATTACTGCAGTTAGAAGCCAGTAGGTTTCGCATACTAACATTAATAGGCCAACAATAGCACCTGCCCAGCCGCCTGCTGTTTCAGGATGGCAGAACCAGCCAATGCTTTCGTGTCCCTTGACTTCTGGGAGATTTCCCATAAAGCAATAATAGTATGTTGCTAGCATAACTACACCGAATAATGAATAAAGAATTGGATAGTACTGTGATTTTCCTCTTCTTCTAATTTTAAAGTTTACAAACTCCATAACTGCCGACACGATAAAAATGAATATTAGAAGGGCAGTTGGTGTTATTCCAATAGGATTGGAATGATGAAAGTCCAAAAGGCCAGGAACATTGCTTATTATTTCTGTTCCACTAAGTCTTTCTATAAGATTCATTACAAAAAAAATGAAATTTAGGCAAGTTCAAAAACAAGGGGGCGAACGGGAACTTGCCTTAGCCGTCAGCTCCTCAAAAACTTTGCAAAGATAAATTAAATGTATAAATTTACAAAATGCCGTATTATTTTTGTGGCATGGAAAAGATTCTCAAACAAATCTTGTTGGTTTTCTTGTGCATATTCTTACCGGTATGTTTTTTTGCACAGTCTTGTCCGTTTGAAGATACTTCGTTGGATGTGTCCTCAAGGGTAGAGGACTTGCTCGGGAGGCTCTCTCTTGACGAAAAGTTGTCGTTGATGGAGCATCAGAATCCTGGAATCCCCCGTTTGGGATTAAAGCCATACAGTTGGTGGAACGAAGCTTTACATGGTGTCGGTCGCAATGGATTGGCTACGGTGTGGCCAATGCCAATTGCTTTGGCGGCAACTTTCGACGCCGGTTTGGTTGGAAAAGTGTTCGAGAATACTGCTTATGAGGCACGCCTAAAATATTATCTGGCTCAGCAGAATGAAAATTTTGGCGATTATGCCGGACTTACATTTTTTACGCCCAATATAAATATTTTTCGCGACCCGCGTTGGGGGCGTGGCATGGAGACTTATGGCGAAGACCCTTTTTTGACTGCGATTATGGGTTTGGCGTGTATAAATGGACTCCAGCACGGATATGAATCGGATACGATGCACTTGACTGCGGCGGCCTGTCTCAAGCATTTGGCAGTTCACAGTGGTCCTGAAGGCATTAGGCATCAGTTTGATGCGACAGTTTCGCGTAGCGATTTGTATACGACCTATCTGCCAGCTTTCGAATATTTGATTGCCAATAGCGATGTGTGCCAGGTTATGTGCGCCTACAATCGTGTTAATGGTGAGCCTTGTTGCACAAACAAGGAGTTGATAGTCGATATTTTAAGGAACAAATGGCACTATGATGGACTTCTTGTCACAGACTGCTGGGCTCTTAACGATTGTTGGGAACGCGATTCTGTAATACCGAGGCACGAGACTCATGCAACAGCGGCTCTTGCTGCTGCCGATGCGTTTGGTAGCGAGGTCGACCTTGAGTGCGGCAGTGGCTTGCCTGCACTAAAAGCAGCAGTTGATTCCGGTTATATTACGGAAACGAAAATAGATCAACATGTTCGCAGGATTTTAACTACTCGTATGCGTGTACTTGAAAATGGATCCGGTAAAATGAAATTTAACGATGAGGTAAAGCCGGCAAATGTCGCAAGTGAATCTTTTGTGCTCTTGAAAAATGAATCGGTATTACCCTTGGAAAATAAACGGATTTTTGTTGCGGGTCCAAATGCTTCCGATTCGTTGATACCTCTTGGAAATTATAATGGCACTCCAGAGCATGTGGTTACAATTGCCGAGGGGTTGAAAAATAAATTTAGCATTGTCGATTCTGTTGATAATGCCGATGTTGTGGTTTATGTCGGCGGGCTAACACCGCAGCTGGAAGGAGAGGAATTGCCTGTGGATATTCCCGGCTTTTACAAAGGCGACAGGTATGTCATCGAATTGCCTGAATCTCAAGTTTGGGAACTGAAATATTTGCATGAAAAAAATAAGCCGGTTATTTTGATTCTATGCTCAGGAGGAGCTATAGCTCTTGAAAATGTACTCGACTTTGCCGATGCTGTAATGTTGTGTTGGTATGGCGGCGAGGGAATCGGTGATGCTGTAGCATCTGTACTGGCTGGAGATATCGATAGTTTTGGCCGTCTGCCTGTTACCTTTTATAGAAATACTGGACAATTGCCGGATTTCGCAAGCTATGATATGGCTGGACGAACATATAGGTATCTTGATGAAAAACCTTTGTTCCCATTTGGTTATGGACTGTCGTATTCTAGCTTTAACTTGAAAGATGTTGACTTCGACAAAGAAAAGTTTATTGTTGATGGAAGTGTCATTTGCGACAGCAGCTGGAGTAATGCAACTTCTTCAAAGGCGGTTGTTGAGGTGTACCTGAAGCGAGCTGATGCTGGATTTTATCCTCGCAAGTCATTGGTGGGATTAAAACCGGTAGCTGTTTCAAAAGGGGAATCTGAAAGTTTTCAAATAGAGCTTGACAAATTTTGGTTCAGGTGCTTCGATGAAAATCTGCAGGATATGGAGGCACCGGCTGCTGGTACTGAATTTATTCTGCAGGTTGGCTTCAGCAGCGATGATAACGATTTGATTGATATCACATTTACATATTGAGTTTATGAAAAGAATTTTTGTTTCTATATTCATAATTTTATTCACTGCAAGCAACGGGTTTTCACAGTCTGATAGAAATCCGGAGACTGACAGCATAATTTTGAATCGAATAGACCAATGGCGCGACTTGAAATTTGGCTTTATGGTTCACTGGGGTATGTACTCGCAGTGGGGCGTGGTTGAGTCGTGGAGTATTTGCAACGAGCCGTGGATCGACCGTAAGGGCGCTGATTATTATGAATATAAAAAAGAATATCAGTCGTTGAACAAGACGTTTTGTCCTAAGCATTTTGATGCGAAGAGCTGGGCTTCGGCAGCAAAGAATGCAGGAATGAAATATATGGTCTTTACTACTAAGCACCACGATGGTTTTTGTATGTTTGATACAAGGCAGACCGATTATTCTGTGACAGGACCGGAGTGCCCGTATCATAATGCAGAACAGCCGGATATTACTCGCGACATTGTCGATGCTTTCAGGGCCGAGAATATGTGGATTGGCTTGTATTTTTCAAAACCTGATTGGCATAGCGACGATTATTGGGCGCACGAATGGGCGACTCCAGACCGTAATGTGAACTATGACATTAACGAAAATAAGGAGCGTTGGCAAAGATTTAAGGATTTTACTTACAACCAATTGTACGAGATAACTCACAACTATGGCGATATCGATATTTTGTGGCTTGATGGGGGGTGGATTCGTCCTGAATGGAGCTTGACCGACGAGTCGCTTGAGTGGCTTGGATGTTGCCAGCGGATTCAAGATATTGATATGCCCAGAATTGCCGGTATGGCACGCGAAAACAATCCCGATTTGATTATTGTTGACCGAAGTGTAGGTGGAAAATATGAGAATTATCGCACTCCGGAACAGCAGGTTCCCGACAAATTGTTGGATTATCCTTGGGAAACTTGTATGAGTATGGGCGATAGCTGGTCGTATGTGGAGAATGATAATTATAAGAGTACTAGACAGTTGATACACACGTTGGTTGATGTGGTGGCAAAGGGTGGCAACTATTTGCTCAATGTCGGTCCGGATGCTGATGGTCGTTTGCCAGAAATTGCTCTGCAGCGGATGGAAGAGATTGGCAAGTGGCTGAAAAACAACGGGAAGGCAATATATGGCACACGTCCACTATATCCGTATTCGGAGGGGAATGTACGTTATACGCAGACAAAAGACGGCAAGCACAAATATGCCATAACTTTGCTCGATGATGGTGATTTCGCCAAGGTAAAGGAGATAAAGTAGTTCTATTGCCCCCAGTTTTCCTTGTCGAGACTTCTGTACTGGATTGCCTCTGCAATGTGCGAAGGCTGTATGTTTTCGGAATTGTCAAGGTCGGCAATAGTGCGAGCTACTTTCACGATGCGGTCGTATGCACGGGCAGAAAGATGCAGACGTTCCATTGCTGTTTTCAATAATGCAATACATGTTGTGTCCAATTTGCAAAACTCGCGGATTTGTTTTGATGACATTTGGGCGTTGCAGTAAATCTTTTGACTTTTCTCGAAACGTTTAGCCTGAATTTTTCTTGCCTCAATGACGCGTTTCTGTATATCGGTACTATGTTCTGCTTGTCCTGTATCGGCAAGTTTCTCGAACTTTACAGGTGTAACTTCAAGGTGAATGTCGATTCTGTCTAACAAAGGTCCGGAAATTCGGCTCATATATTTCTGTACTGCCATTGGCGTACAAGTACATTCTTTTTCAGGATGGTTGTAGTATCCGCAAGGACAAGGGTTCATAGATGCGACAAGCATAAGGCTTGCAGGATATTCCACAGTGAATTTTGCACGTGAGATAGTAACAACTCTATCTTCAAGGGGCTGTCGCATTACTTCAAGCACAGTGCGTTTGAACTCAGGCAGTTCATCAAGAAAAAGCACTCCGTTGTGGGCTAGGGATATCTCTCCGGGCTGCGGGTATGTTCCGCCACCAACAAGGGCAACGTCAGAAATAGTATGATGAGGAGAACGGAACGGACGTCGAAGCATCAGCGATTTGCCAGCTTCCGTTTTCCCCGCTACAGAATGTATCTTGGTTGTTTCAATTGCTTCGTCGAGACTTAAAGGCGGCAAAATTGATGGTATTCTTTTGGCAAGCATTGTCTTTCCGGAACCCGGAGGTCCAATCATAATTATGTTGTGACCTCCAGCAGCGGCTATTTCGAGGGCTCGCTTCACATTTTCCTGGCCCTTAACATCGGCAAAGTCCATGTCGTTTTCCAAAAATGTTTTCTGGAATTCCGCTTCAAGGTCAACGGTAATCCTTTCAAGAGTGCGGTCTCCATTTAGGAACTCCACCGTTTCGACAAGATTATGCACGCCATAAACTTCAATTCCATCAACCACAGCGGCTTCGAGCGTATTTTCAACTGGGAGAATAACACCCTTGAATCCAGCTTCCTTTGCATTTATTGCAATAGGTAATGCACCTTTTATCGGTTTTACGCTTCCGTCGAGTGAGAGTTCGCCCATGATCAAATATTGGTCGAGCAAATGTTCCGACATCTGTTCCGAGGCGGCAAGTACGCCGATAGCCATTGGCAAGTCATAAGAAGCACCTTCCTTACGCAAGTCGGCAGGCGCCATATTTATTACAATGCGTTTGCCAGGCCATTTGTAGCCGTTGTTGTTTATGGCGCTAATCATTCGCTGCTGGCTTTCCTTGATGGCATTGTCTGGAAGACCAACGAGAAAGAACTTGATTCCGTTAGAGACGTTAACTTCTATGGTAATCGTTTGTGCGTCGATGCCGTCGACGGCAGAACCGAAAGTCTTTACCAACATGGTTATTTCTCCTTTATTATGAATGAATAAACCGGGAAATGGTCGCTATATCCGCCTTGGTATGTCGTGCCGACATATGTGCGTAGCGGATAACCTTTGAACCGGCCTTCCTTCTGCGTGAGAAATGCCTTGTTGAACACATGGCTCTGGTAGTGTACGTATGTGGATTTGTCGTTGCTGACAAATGCAGGCGAGAATATCATCTGGTCGAATAGGTTCCATTTGTCGCCGTATGCCAATGAGCCGATTCCTTTCTTGAAGAGTTCTTCCATAGGATTGTAAAGTGTGCCTTTACCCATCATGTCTTTCTTTGGCACTGTGTTGCAATATTTTTTTACGCTTTCGTTTATAGGGTCGTCGTTGAGGTCGCCCATTGCAATGATTTTAGCGTTAGGATTAATTTTCATTATAGAGTCGAAAATGTGGCATGTCGTTGTAGCCGTTTCGGCACGGCGAGGAAGACTTCGCTTTTCTCCTCCAAGGCGTGATGGCCAGTGAAGGACGATAAAATGCATTTCTTCTCCATCGTAGATTCCTGATATTACAATCTGGTCGCGGGTGATAAAGCCTTCCTGCTTCGTCTTTATCCGGTGCATTCTTACGTTTGTAACCTGAAAAAAGTCAGGGCGGTACAAAAGAGCACAGTCAACACCTCGGCGATCGGGACCGTCAATGTGCACAATCTGATAGTTGTACGGTCTCATTGCTTCACTATTTACAAGATCCTTAAGGGGCGTGATGTTTTCGACTTCGCTAACGCCAACGATCATCGGCGCCGTACCTGTTACATCGGCTCCAAGTTGGACAATTACACTTCCCATCCGTTCCATTTTCGAGAAATATTTCTCTGTATTCCAGTTTTTGGGAGATTCTGGCGTGAATTCAATGTCGTTGGCTCCGGGAATAGTGTCAAAAAGGTTTTCGAGATTATAGAATGCAATTGTGCCTATTTTGTATTCCTTCTTCTCTTGTGCGCTGGCTGCAAGAGACAATACTAGCAGAATGGCTATGGGTAGAAATATCTTTTTCATTAAAATTGAACCTTTCTTTTTTGTTGGAATTACAAAGGTACAACTTATTTGAGATTTTTTCATTCGATTGGAAAAATATTTGAACAATATTAGTATTTTTGGAACAAAAATATTCTATGGAAAATTTTACGATGCCCAATCCTCTGAATTATACCCATGATGTCAGAAAGGTGGATTTCTCAAAGTATAAGACTTCATACAACAAGGAGTTAGAGGAAAAGTTTCTTGCCGGTATAGAACTTTCAACCGAACATGTCCGCGAACTAATATATGGCTATACTTTTACAAAGGAATATGCACAAGAATACCGAGATTCGATTTTTAGCATTTCCCATTGGTATGATATAATTGACAAGGCAGAAAGTATGCAGTTTTCTGAATTTGACCCCGACTCCGACATGGAGGATATGGACGATGAGGAATGTGACGAAATCATAGATAGTGCAAGCGATATTGCCGATATGATTTTTTATGCCATATATAGCACCGGAGATGGAAAGTCCCCTGAAACTGCATTTTGTGTAATTGACACCTACCAGGAATACGAAATGCTTCAAAGGCTTTTTGGTCGCGATGTGCGTGTTACAAGGCAGACCTTGCTTGGAAATCATATCGATTGCATCGAGTTCCAGTCTGGATTTTGCGGTTCAGAACAAAGCTTCAAGGTTTTCTTTGACATGAGCAGGAGATATGAGGTGGGTTATTAGTTTTTTGAATTTTTATCAAAAAATGGGCGGCATCGTGTTGCATTTGCATCGAAGCTAATTTTATGTGAATATGGAAATTGTATTTTTATTTGTTGGTATTGCTGTCGGCGTAATAGCGGCTGTTGTCGTTTGTGTGTTGGTCAGCAGGACAAAACGCAAGCAGGTGGAACTAGAAAATGTAAATTTGAAAGCCAGGCTTGATGATGAACTGAAGAATTCAAGTTTGTTGTCTGTCGATTTGAAGAAAACGACAGCCGATTTCAATCTGCTGAAGAGCGAGAAGTCGGCTGTAGATGCAAGGCTTGAGACCGTCGGGAATCAGTTGAGCGATGAGATTGCTAATAGAAAACTCTCCGAAAAGGAAAAGGACACAAGGATCTTCGAACTAATCGAAACGGTAAAAAATCTTAATGCCGAGAAGGAGAAGTTTTCCAACGAGCTGGAGATTGAAAGGAAACACTATTCTGAGGAATTGGAGAAACGCGAGGCGAAGCTTATTGAACAGATAAAATACGCGCAGGAGCAACTTAAGAACACAACGCAGGAAATACTTAAGGAACGACAGCAGCAACTGCAAGACACAAACAAGGAACAATTAGACACAATTCTAGTTCCATTGTCAAAAAATCTTGATGATTTTAAGAGACGAGTTAATGAAATTCACGAAAAGAATATTGAGGACAGGGCTTCGATGACCAAGGAACTTGATGTTTTGCGACGAATGAACGAAAGCATCGGCAAGGAGGCGATGGATTTGACAAATGCCTTGAAGGGCGAGTCGAAGACACAGGGAAACTGGGGTGAAATGATTCTCGAGAAGCAACTTGAGCTAATGGGCTTTGTCGAGGGCAAGCATTATATTCGTCAGGGTTTTATTAAGGATGAAAACGGCTTTGATGTCAAAGGTGACGATGGTAAGAAATTGCAGCCCGACATTGTGATAAAGTATCCGAACAATACAGAAATAATTGTTGACTCAAAAGTCTCACTGACCAACTATGTTGATTATGTAGGCGCTGAAAATGATGCTGAAAGGGAAACTTTTTTAAAGATGCATCTAACCTCCGTGAAAAACCATATTAACGAATTGTCCCAAAAGCAATATGGTCAGTTTAATCAGGGCCGATCTCCAGAGTTTGTCATGATGTTTGTGCCCAACGAGTCGGCATATATTGCAGCAATAAAGGCTGATGCAGGTTTGTGGAATTATGCTTTCGAGAGAAAAATTGTTTTGCTGGGGCCATCAACGATTATGAGCGCCTTGAACTTGTCGCTGGACTTGTGGAAACGAGAAGACCAATCTGCAAATATCAAAAGGATTGTTGATGAGGCGAACAAACTATACGACAAGGTGTCTGGATTTTGCGAAACATTCAAGAAGGTCGGCGATAATTTGAAAACAGCTCAGGGAAATTACGAAACGGCATTGTCGCAATTGTCGGAGGGAAAAGGAAATGTAATCAGGCGGTTGGAAACAATGCGAAGTTTGGGCTTGTCGCCACAGAAAAAAATAACATTGGCGTCAGTAGAAGAGCAGAACGATGAAAATAATGAATAAAAATGTGGGGCGGACATTTCTCCCCTATTTTATTCTCCCGAACTTTATTTATGATTTTAATCATAAATAATGGCATGAAAAATGTTCAACTTTTATTCAACATTACAGTTTTGATAAATATTTGTTTTGTCTTCAAAAGGCAAATGTAAAAGCTGTATATTTGTATGTTTTTTTATATTTAAATATAGATTATCACATGAATAAGATATTTGCCATATTGCTTTTGACGGCTAGTTTAGGAGTTATAGGAGTGCCTGTGGCTGTGAGTGAAGTGGAACATGATAATTTTGAAAGGACGGCAGAACCGTGGTTCTGGAATCTGGACATATCGTGGGCGGACTCAACGTTGAAATCTATGACGCTCGAGGAGAAAATTGCCCAGTTGATAATGCTTCCTGTCTATTCAAACAAGAATTATGATTATAATGTCAAGACCATAGCCTTGGTTGAAAAATATCAGCTTGGCGGTGTGATATTTATGCAAGGCGGACCTGTACGGCAGATTAATTTGGTAAATAGTCTTCAGGATGTTAGCAAGATTCCGTTGCTTGTAGGTATGGATGCGGAATGGTCGTTGAGCATGCGTCTTGACAGTGTGACACTTTATCCTCGGCAGATGCTAGTCGGTGCAATTCAAAACAATCGGTTGGTTTATGAAATGGGGGCGGAATTTGCCCGTCAGCTGAAGCGTGTCGGTGTAAATGTGAATTTTGCCCCAGTAGTTGATGTGAATTGTAATCCTAACAATCCTGTAATTAACGATCGTTCGTTTGGCGAAAACAAATATAACGTTGCCGAAAAGGGTTGGGCGTATGCTAGTGGCTTGCAGGATAATGGCGTGCTTGCTGTGGCAAAGCACTTTCCCGGACATGGCGATACGAATGTCGATTCGCACAAGTCGATGCCGGTGCTAAACCATACCCGCGAGCGACTTGACAGCATTGAGTTTTTCCCGTTTCGTTATCTGTCGGAAAGAGGTGTGGGCGCTGTAATGGTGTCGCATCTGTTTATGCCTGCAATAGATTCAACACCCGGAATCCCGGCAACATTGTCGCCTGTGGCTGTCAAGGATGTCCTGCGCAAAGATATTAATTTCAACGGAATGGTATTTACCGATGCTATGAATATGGGCGGTATTGTGAACTATTTCAAGGGGAATGAGGCCGACGTAATGGCTTTGATGGCAGGAAACGACATGATAATGTTTCCTACGGACGTTAACGATGTAATTGTGAAGATAAAATCGGCAATCGATGAGGGGAAAATGTCGGAAAAGGACATCGATGAGGCTTGTTATCGGGTGTTGCTCACAAAACTTCGTCTAGGTTTGGACAAAGGTGTAGAAAAAATTTCAACCGACAGTATCTACGATGACCTTAATGGCGTTGAGGTTCGTTTGATGCAGCAGCATCTTGTGGAAAATGCGTTAACATTAGTGAAAAATCAAGATTCAATAGTTCCTATTAGAAAACTTGATTCGGTGCGCATTGCCTCTATATCTTTTGGAGTAGATAGCTTGTCCTGTTTCCAAAATCGTCTTAAGTATTATGCAAACGTTGATAACTTCGTATATTCCAAGGATTTGAAGCCGATGTCGCCTTCGCAGCGAAAAAAAATTATAGAAGATTATGATGTCGTTGTCCTGAGTGTTCATGGAAAAAATCAGCGCACAGTTTCAAAAAGGTTCGGAATCACTAACGAAATGGTCAATGCCGTTGACGAGGTGCTGGCAAACAGCAGGAACGCAGTGCTCGACATATTTGCAAACCCATACGGACTTGCTTTTTTCAATAATCTTGACAAAGCCGATG
This sequence comes from uncultured Bacteroidales bacterium, assembly GCA_937899245.1. Taxonomy (GTDB): domain Bacteria; phylum Bacteroidota; class Bacteroidia; order Bacteroidales; family ML635J-15; genus Bact-19. Next base: position 70,864 of record CALDKB010000048.1, read on the forward strand.
CCATTGTGGTTTCCTACAACGACTGGTCGCTAACCAACGATTTGTCGGCTCAACTTGTTTTCGGCGGAATTCCAGCAAAAGGTGTGCTTCCGGTTTCTGTTACCGAGAAAATTAAAGAGGGAATGGGCGAAAATACTACAAAGATTCGCTTGAAATATACTTCTATCCCTGAAGATGCGGGCGTAAGTTCTGAGGTAATACAACAGGTCGACTCAATTTTCAATAGCGGGATAAGTGCTGGCGCATATCCTGGCGGTCAGGTTGTGCTGTCGCGCAACGGCATTGTCTATTATCAGAAATCTTTCGGCCATTTTACGTACGATGAAAATTCTGTTGCCGTGTCCGATCTTGATTTGTATGATCTTGCCTCGTTGACAAAAGTGATAGCGACGACATCGGACTTGATGATGCTTTATGATGAAGGAAAATTCAAAATCAAGGACAAGGTTTCGGATTTTTATGACGTATGGAAAAATTCAAACAAGGCCAATTTGACTTTCGAGCAGGTGTTAACGCATAGGGCAGGGCTGAAATCGTGGATTCCGTTCTACAAGAAAACAATGTCTGCTGAAATGTACCATGATGTTTATAGCAGCAGTTATTCTGACAAGTTCTCTGTTCAGGTAGCCGAAAGCCTGTATATTTCATCAGCTTACAAGGATGTTATTTTCCAGACCATAAAGGAGTCGGCTTTGGAGAATCGTGGCAAGTATGTCTATTCCGATTTGGGTTTTATCGTGATGCCATATGTCATAAAGAATATGTCTGGTTGCGAATATGTTGATTACACTTACGAAAAAGTTTTTAGGCCACTTGGGGCTTATTCGTTGTGCTTCAATCCGTTGGATAGGTATGGTAGAGACCGTATTGCTCCAACCGAGAAGGATACGTATTTCCGCATGCAGCAACTGCACGGACATGTGCATGATCAGGCTGCGTCAATGCTTGGCGGTGTGTCTGGACATGCCGGACTGTTCGGCAATGCCAACGATTTGGCCAAGGTTATGGAAATATATGTAGAAGGCGGACAATATGGCGGTAGACGCTTCTTCTCCGATACGGCCGTACAGAAATTTACCGAATATCATTACGAGCCTACTTTCTGCCGACGTGCATTATGTTGGGACAAACCGGTGCCAAACGATAGGACAAAGGGCTTGGGAAGCGAAAGCGCTACAGATAAGTCGTTCGGCCATACGGGTTACACCGGCACCATGGTTTGGTGCGATCCTCAATATAAGATGTCGGTTGTCGTGCTGACAAACCGCGTTTACACTAATGCCGAAAACTGGAAAATCACCAAAATGAACATCAGAACCAACATAGAGGAGGCTGTGTATAAGGCGATAAATAAATATGACAATAGATGAAACAGGCGGTAGCAGTCATATTGATTGTCTTTTCCTCGCTTAGTCTTTTCTCTCAGTATCTGGAAAAGGATCCGCCACCAACGGCAGTGCAGCGTATTTTCTATGGCGGAGATATCGGATTTGCGTTTGGTGAGGTAACGCAGGTGCAATTAAATCCTATTATCGGGTATCGTGTGGCAAATCGGTTGTCATTAGGTGTCGGTTTCGATTATATTTATGTGAATTCAGATATTTATAATTTCGAGGGAAGCATTATTGGTGGCAATGTCTTCGCCAGTTTTACCATTATCAAGAGTGTCGAAAATATGATTCCATTTATCCATAGCGATATGGGAGTGCTGATTTGCGGACAGTTTTCGTATACGAATATCGGCAAGTACTACAAGCAAATTTCCGAGGGCGCACCGGTGTGGATTTCTTCGCCGATGCTTGGGTTGGGATTCCAGTTCCCAATAGGACAGAAATCGTATTTGCTATTGTCTGTCATGTACAATTTCAACGATACATACTATTCTATTTATTCAAATCCGGTTATAAAAATGTGTTACCAATTTTAGCTTGATAATACGAGAGAAATACCTATTTTAAAAAAAAGAAAATGTCGGCTGATAATCTGAAATTTTAGCTTATCTTTGCAAGATATTTCAGTTAAATTAAGAATTGTTATATGTATGAATATATAAGGGGTCTTGTCGCTGAACTTACACCGGCGTATGCCGTTGTTGAAACTGCTGGCGTAGGATATTATGTCAATATAAGTCTTACGTCGTATTCAGCTATGCGACAGGGAGAACAAACACAGGTCTTTATTCATCAGGTGGTTCGGGAGGATGCCCATTTGCTTTTCGGATTTGTTACAAAGTCTGAACGTGAATTATTCCGCCTGTTGATTTCGGTAAACGGCGTGGGTCCGAATACAGCCAGACTTATTTTGTCTTCACTCACTCCGCAAGACCTTAACAATGCAATCCTTAGCGAAAATTTAGTCAAGATAAAAAGCGTAAAGGGTATTGGCGCCAAGACAGCCCAGCGTATAATAATTGACCTTAAGGATAAGGTAAATGTTTCTGGTGAACTTGACGCCGCAGAAATTTTTTCTGCTTCGGACAATACAATCAAGAAAGATGCGTTATTAACGTTAACGACATTGGGTTTTGCGAAGCCCGCTGTGGAAAAAGTTCTTGATAAGGTTTTGAAAGAGAAGCCGGAAGCTTCGCTTGAAATGGTTATCAAGTTGTCGTTGAACTATTTGTAGTTTTAGAATTTTGTTTGGGAAGACAATAAAATATATCCTAGTCGGTGGACTCGTTGCAGCAATGATGATTGTTGCGTTTGTGCCGTCTAATGCTAAGAACGGTAGCATGCGGAACTATTTCGCAGGCAAGTCGCTTGTCGCTCCGGGTCCCGACGATGATACTACAAAAAACAACGACGAGAATAACGCCAAGTTCCCGATTCCAAAACAGAACTTCAATCCCAACGACAATACCGACAATAGCCCGCTTTATGGCTCCGACCCAGAGAGTGTTAAGACTTCTGTGGAATACGATCCGGAAACAGACAGCTACAATTTCCAGAAAAGTGTCGATGGAATGCCTGTCGGAACGCCATACAATATGCCTTTTGATGAGTATGTGAACTACAACTTCGAGAAGGCGATGAACAATTACTGGCATCAGCGTTCAAAGAAAAATCGCGAGCAGAATCAGGAAATAAACCAGTCGTTCATTCCTAAACTTGAAGTCGGCGGCGAAATTTTTGACCGTATTTTTGGTGGAAACGTAATTGACATTAAGCCGCAAGGTTCCGCAGAACTAACTCTTGGACTAGAATATAGCAAGACGGACAATCCTGCTTTGGACTCCAAACAGCAGCGACAGATAAATCTTGATTTCGACGAAAAGATTCAGATGAATGTTGTCGGACAGATTGGTACCAAGATGAAGGTTAATATTTCATATGATACCGAGGCTGCTTTCGATTTTGAAAACAATGTGAAGCTTGAATATACCGGCGACGATGATGAAATTATACAGAAGATTGAGGCCGGTAATGTTTCGTTGCCATTGACTGGAACCCTGATTACAGGAAGCCAGAGCCTGTTCGGTGTTAAGGGCGAATTCAAGTTTGGAAAGCTAACCTTGACAGGACTTCTCTCGCAGAAAAAAAGTGAAACTTCCACAATTAATGTAGAAGGCGGAAGCACTACCAAGACTTTTGAAATAAAAGCAGACAACTATGAGGAAAACAAGCACTTCTTCCTATCGCATTACTTCAAGGAAAACTACGATAGGTCGATGTCTTCGCTTCCAGTTATTACTAGCGGCGTGACAATTAATCGTATCGAGGTTTGGGTAACAAACAAGACCGGAAATTATACCGATGCGCGTAACATTGTCGCCCTTGTCGACCTCGGTGAATCAAATAGAAATGATATACAGTCGTTGTATGTCGGCAGTTCCACTGCAAGTACAACAACACTTCCTCCTTATAATGAGATAAATGTTTTGGGCGGACTTGCTTCCGATTACCCCGAAATTCGTGATGTCAATACGGTTAGCTCTACATTGCAGAATTTGCAGATGTCGGGAGGAACCGATTTCGAAAAGATAGAGTCGGCACGATTGCTTTCTCCTTCCGAATATACATTGAACTCGCAGTTGGGTTATATTTCGTTGACATCAAAATTAAATTCCGATCAGGTTTTGGCCGTGGCATATGAATATACTGTTGGAGGTCAAGTATATACAGTCGGCGAATTTTCTAATTCGGCGATTGCCGCACCGCAGACGCTTATCGTAAAACTTATCAAAGGAACCTCGTTTACACCAAACAAGACTAACTGGGACCTTATGATGAAAAATATATATAACATCGGTGCTTATCAGATAACCCCAGATGATTTTACACTCGACATTCTATATACCAACGACAAGACCGGAACCGACCTTACATATATTCCTGCCGGAGCCATTGATAGCGTTCAGTTGCTGCAGGTAATGGGACTCGATAACTTGAATACAAACAGAGATCCGTATCCGGATGGATTGTTCGACTATGTTGAAGGATATACTGTTAGTTCTTCTGGCGGACGAATTATCTTTCCTGTAAGGGAACCTTTCGGATTGCACTTGTACAAGAAGATTACCGATGGCAATAGCTCTCTTGCAGATGTAGCCAACGACTATGTCTTCTATGAACTTTACGACAGCACAAAGAGTAAAGCAGAACAGCTGGCCGAAAAGAATAAGTTCAAGCTGAAAGGTCGTTACAAGTCGTCGAGCAGCAGCGAAATTTCACTTAATGCCATAAACGTTCCACAGGGAAGTGTTTCTGTAACAGCGGGTTCCGCATTGCTTACCGAAAATGTCGACTATACTGTTGACTACAATTTGGGTAGGGTGAAGATCCTTAATCAGGGAATTCTGGAAGCAGGAACTCCAATATCAATTACCCTTGAAAGTAATTCTGTGGCTTCGATGCAGACAAAAGTGCTTACCGGTTTGCATGCAAATTATGATTTCTCCAACAATTTTAATATCGGTGCAACAATTCTTCACCTAAAGGAGAAGCCAATTACACCAAAGGTTAATATTGGCGAGGAACCTCTTTCTAATACTATCTGGGGTGTTAACACGTCGTATAGGACAGATGTTCCGTTCCTAACAAAAGTTATCGATTTCTTGCCGCTCATCCAGACTAAGGAGATGTCAACATTGACTTTCAATGCCGAGTTCGCACAGTTGATTCCTGGACATTCGAAGGCGATAGGAAAGGAGGGCGCCGCTTATATCGATGATTTTGAAAGTTCTAAGATTACAAACGATATTAAGAGCTACGTCAGCTGGTCGCTAGCAAGTACCCCGACAGATACAATGTTGTTTCCCGAAAGCTACATGATCAATAATCTGGACTATGGTAAGAACAGGGCGTTGCTTTCATGGTTTGTTGTCGACCAGACTTTGCACGAAAGCACATCGCCGATAAGCTTGGACGACCGTTCAAGTCATTATACCCGAATCGTTTACGAAAAGGAATTGTTCCCAAATAGGGATAGCGAAAATGCTAACTTGGAAACAAACCTAGCTCCGCTCAACATGGTATTCTATCCAAACGAGAGGGGTCCGTACAACTACGATGTTGCAGGGTTAAACTCGTTGGGCCTCTTGGATAACCCTCGCAAGCGCTGGGGTGGTATTCAGCGTCAGCTTACAACTACCGACTTCGAGGATGCCAATATCGAGTATATTGAATTCTGGATGATGGACCCATTTGTTGAGGATTCAACAAATCCGGGTGGCGATTTGTACATCAACCTTGGCGATGTCAGCGAAGATGTGCTTAAGGATGGTCGCAAGCAGTTCGAACAGGGGCTTCCTGCTCCAAATCTTGAAAATCCTGTTGATACTACGGTCTGGGGTGTTGTGCCTAGCTCGCAGTCCCTCGTAAATGCTTTCGATAACGATGCTGATATTCGTATGGCACAAGATGTCGGTTATGATGGTTTGAGCTCCGAAAACGAAAGAACTTTCTTCAGCGATTACCTTGATCAGGTTAAGAATATGTTCGGCGAAAATTCCGAAGCATACCAGATGGCACTTGCCGATCCGTCGAGCGACAATTATCATCATTATAAGGGCAGCGACTACGATGAGGCAAACTACAATATCCTCCGCAGATATAAGTATTTCAACAACAACGAAGGAAACTCTATTCCGCGTGAGTATCAAACAGAAAGCGCATATAACACAAATGCGACTACTACTCCTGACGTCGAGGATATTAATAGGGACAATACTTTGAGCGAATCCGAAAATTTCTTCCAGTATCGAATTAGTATTCGTCCGCAGGATCTGGTGATAGGTCAGAATTATATTGCCGACAAGACTATTGTTTCGGTTACTTTAGCCAACGATGAAACGTCACAAGTGTCGTGGTACCAGTTCAAGATTCCAATTTCTGAGTATTCTAAGAAAGTTGGATCAATTTCCGATTTCAAGTCTATTCGTTTCATGAGAATGTTTATGACTAATTTCGACACGACAACTTGTTTGCGTTTTGGTACTTTGGACCTTGTTCGTGGCGAATGGCGTAAGTACGACGACTCTTTCATGCAACCTGGCGAATATGTTGTCGAGGAACTTGAGACAACTACCTTCGACGTGTCGGCTGTCAACATAGAGGAAAATGCAAGCCGTCAGCCAGTAAATTATGTTTTGCCTCCTGGTGTTACTCGCGAGCAGAACACTATGAACCCGCAGATGCAGCAGTTGAACGAACAAGCAATGACAATCAAGGTTATTGACCTCGCTGATGGCGACGCAAGAGCTGTGTACAAGAACGTAGGACTTGATGTGCGCAAGTATTTGAAGATGCAGATGTTTGTTCATGCCGAATCTCTTGTAGACCAAGACGAAATCAAGGATGGTGACGTTAGCGTTTTCGTTCGTCTTGGTACCGACTACCGCAACAACTATTACGAATACGAGGTTCCTCTAAAGGTTACTGTTCCTGGTTATTACGATGGAGACAGCGATGTCGAAGCTCCAGATAGATATCTTGTGTGGCCGTCAGAAAACGACATCAACATATTATTCGAGGATTTGACGACTGTCAAGGAAAATCGTAATGAGAAAATAAGGGTTGGCGACCAGAATGTTGGCCTTACAAAATTATACTACGAATTTATAGATGGAAAGAAGGTTTGCGTGATGGGTAACCCGAACCTGTCTAATGTGCAGACAATTATGATTGGTGTTCGAAATCCTAAGCGGGTATCGCTTAATGGAACCGACGATGGTTTGCCGAAGAGTGCGGAAATATGGGTTAACGAACTTCGTCTTACTAATTTCAACGAGAAGGGCGGTTGGGCGGCAACAGCTCGTGCAACAGCAAAACTTGCAGACTTTGGAACAGTAACCTTGTCTGGTACAACTAAGAAACCTGGTTTCGGCGCATTGAATTCAACTATTAGCGACCGACTTACAGAGGAAATCAATCAATACGATTTCTCGTCAAGCTTCGAATTTGGAAAGTTCTTCCCTGAGCGCTTTAACGTTAGAATCCCTTTATATGTGGCTGTTTCTGAAAATGTTTCAAATCCAGAATACGACCCGTTGAGCCCTGATGTCCTGTTAAAGAAGACTTTAACAAATCCAGATTTGCCAAAGGAATATAAGGATAGCATTAAGCATTTGTCGCAGGATTATTTGAAACGTACAAGCGTAAACCTTACCAATGTGAAGGTTAATGGCAAGCAGGGCCAGAAACCTCATGTATGGAACTTGTCAAACTTCTCGCTCAGTTACGGTTACAATAATGTATTCCAGCGTGATCCGAACACAATCTTCAAGACAACCATTACACATACCGGGTCGGTGTTCTACAATTACAATGCTACGCCTAAAATTGTCGAGCCATTGAAGAATGTCAAGCTTTTCAAGAAAAAGGCATTCCAGATACTTAGGGATTTCAATTTCTATTATTTGCCATCGCAGCTGTCGTTCCGTGCAAATATAAATCGCCAGTATGGCGAAACACAGATTAGAAATGTGTATAATCCTTCTTATATGCTGCCTGTCAGCGTTGTGAAAGACTTTACAATAATTCGCCAGTACGATTTCAAGTACAATTTCTCTAAGAACTTGAAGTTTGAATATACGGCAACAAACAACGCACGCATTGACGAGCCGGAAGGCCGATTGTACAAGGGCGATCCTGAATACGAGCAAAAAATGGACTCCATTTGGAACAACTTCAAGAATTTTGGACGAAACACAAACTTCTATCAGCAATGGAGCGCTTCGTACACTTTGCCTATAAACAAGATTCCAATCCTAAATTGGATTTCTGCAAGCGTAAGATATCAGGGTTCTTACAACTGGACTGCCGGAGCAATTACTGCCGACACCTTAAATATTGGTAATACTGTTCAGAATTCGAACACAATGTCGGCAAGCACTCAGTTCAACTTGCTAAATCTATATAACAAGGTTAAGTACCTTAAGGATGTTAACAACAAGTATAGGGGACGTGCCACAAGCAAGAAGAAGGAAACCGAAACTGTTACATTCGAGGAAAAGATAAACAAGCTTGCAGCCGGCAAGAAAAAGACAATAACTCACAAGCTAAAGACAAAGAACGTTTCCATAAAGTTGACCGACGACAAGGGTCGTCCAATTAATGCCGAAATGGAGGTAATCGACGACAATAAATTGTCGTTTACAGTAGAAAAGGATATTGCGGATGCAACACTTCTTGTTACCGGAAAGCGCGACAAGAAGGAATCAATCATCAAGAAAATACTCGACAATACTCTTGTTGTCCTGATGAGCGTAAAGAACGTATCTGCCAACGTGAGTGAAACCAACGGAACCTTGTTGCCGGGATATATGGGAACAACCAAGTTGCTTGGTATGTCAAAATATTCTCCCGACGAGTCGATGTTTGGCCCGCAGCCGTCGCTAATTGCTCCTACTTTCCCGTTTGTTATAGGTTGGCAGGTAAAGGATTTTGGCGGTTGGGCATGCGAGAACAATCTTGTCACAAAGGATACCTCGTCGATTCAGGCATATACGCGCCAACATTCGCGAAACTGGAATTTCCGTGCTTCGTTAGAGCCTATCCGCGACTTGAAGATTGATGTTTCTATGTTGCACAATTACTCTGAAAACGAAACAAAGTATTACCGCTATAATGTTGATCCGTCGACAGGCGTTGGCTCTTTCCAAGCTATGAATGCATCGTCAACAGGTTCGTTCTCAATGTCAACAATTGCAATAAAGTCGGCATTCGAGAAGTTCAAGTCCGAAGATTATGTTTCGGAAACATTCTCGCAGTTTGACGCAAATAGAATTATCATAGCCGAAAGATTGGCTAAGGAGCGCCCGGGCTATTCGCCAGATGATGTTGACGAGTTCGGCTTCCCGACCGGGTTCGGAAAGACTTCGATTGACGTCTTGATTCCTGCTTTCTTTGCTGCATATACAGGTTTCGACCCACATAAGGTTAACTTGACAACAATTCCTGGACTTTGGTCGGCTTTGCCTAACTGGCAGGTCGTTTACGATGGACTCGGCAAGATTCCAAAACTTAAGAAGGTATTCCGTTCGGTTAACCTCAAGCATTCGTATCGTGCTACATATAATATCGGTAATTTCCAAACACGTTTGGCAAACGAGTACGACCCTGATGACAATGGCATTAACTACATCCGCGATGAACTCAACAATTTCTTCTCCAGATATATTGTTAATGGCATTAGCATAAGTGAACAGTTGAGCCCGCTGATTTCATTCGATATGACTTTGGTTAATAGTCTAACCGCTAAGGTTGAAATCAAGAAGACACGTAACTTGACAATGAGTTTCTCGAACAATCAGCTTACAGAAGTGAAGAATAACGAGCTTATTATTGGAGCTGGATATCGTTTCAAGGATGTGGAAGTCCTGCTTAAGTTCGGCGGTCGTCAGCGCAACTTAAAGAGCGACTTGAACCTGCGAGTTGATTTCTCTGCTCGTAAGCAGATAACGATGATTCGTAAACTTGAGGAAGCCCAGGATCAGCCGACTGCCGGTATGATTCAGTATACGCTCAAATTGTCTGCAGATTATGTGCTTAGCAATAGGTTCAATGTAAGTGTGTTCTACGACCAGAGCATTAACGTTCCTATTGTTGGAACTTCATTTAAGACGACTAATGCAAAACTTGGAATTACGCTTAGATTTACGCTTGCTACTTAATAAAATAGTGTTATTTTTGGCGAACAATTTAGTATAAACATTTAAAATATAGTACAATGGCATTTCCAAAAGAATTAAAGTACGCAGAATCACATGAATGGTTGCGCGTTGACGGTGATGTAGCTTACGTTGGTATTACTGACTACGCTGTATCAGAATTGAACGACCTTATCTACATTGAAATCGAGGTTGAAGGTGAAACTCTTGAAAAGGGTGAAGAATTTGGTGTTATCGAAGCTTCTAAAGTTGCTTCTAAGGTTTATATGCCAGTTTCTGGTGAAGTCCTTGAAGTTAACGCTGACGTTCTTGACAATCCTGAAATGTTGAAGGATGATGCTTATGAAAATGGTTGGTTGATGAAGATTAGAATGACTGATCCTTCTCAGGTAAACGGTCTTCTTGATGCAGCTGCATACGAAGCACTTACAAAGTAATTTGAATTAGTTTTCAAATATCCAGAGAGACTGCAATTTATGCGGTCTCTTTTTTTTGCCTAAAGTCGCATTAATGTTTAAAAGCATTTTTATTTCAATAATGTATTTATAATCACAATGTTATTTGCTATGTTCATATGTCGTTGGTTTCCTTTTGACAAAAAGCGAACGAATATGGCATTTTTTCATTATGTTTGTGAAAAACATTAAGAACATAAAGTTATTATTATGGAATTGAATAAACTAAATGCGTTGCTGCAAGGTGCCGAACATCCGGTAACCGTATTGCTAGGCGGCGACAAAATCAAGGAGCAGTTGGATGCTATCGAGGGAATTATTTCAAGTGTAGATAATATTTTGATCGGCGGTGCTCTTGTCGCTCCTTTTGCCAAGGCAAAGGGTTTTGAAGTTGGTAATTCTAAGGTTTGCGATAATTGCATTGCAAGAGCTGCTGAAATTATTGCAAAGGCAGGTGATAAGTTGCATCTCCCTGTAGATTGCTATGTTGCCGACAAGGAGGCAAATGATTCTAGCATTTCGCATATCGAAATCAATAGTATTCCACAGAACTGCTATATCATGGATATCGGTGTTAAGACCGTTGATATTTTTGCAGAACTGATAGAAGGAGCAAAGACTTTTGTATGGAATGGCACTCTTGGTCACACCGAACTGACACATTTTGCATACGGAACTTACAAGACAGCTTTGGCTTCTGCTCGTGGTACAGCAAACGGACTTAAGGTTATCGTTGATGGCAGCGACACCAAGTCGGCAATTATGAGATATGGTCTCGAGGGAGGAATGTTCTTCGTTGAAAATGGCAAGGCAGTTATGCAGGCCGAAAAGAAGGTTGCTCATACTAACGAAGCTCCTAAGGACGGCTATACTATCGACAAGTATAATTTCAAGGGCAAGAAGGTCCTTCTCCGCGTTGATTTCAATGTTCCGCTGGATGAGAACTTCAATATTACAGACGATACTCGTATTGTTTGTGAAATACCAACAATCAAGAAGATTTTGAACGATGGAGGTTCTCCTATCATTATGTCGCATCTTGGACGTCCGAAGAAAGCAGAAAATAAGTTTTCATTAAAGCATATCGTTAAGCACGTAAGCGAATGTTTGGGTGTTCCCGTTTTGTTTGCAGACGACTGCCAGAAGGCACAAGTACAAGCAGCTGCACTTAAACCGGGCGAAGTTCTGATGCTTGAAAATCTTCGATTCTATGCGGAGGAAGAAGGAAAACCACGTGGACTTGCTGAAGATGCTTCTGATGACGAAAAGAAAGCAGCTAAAGCTGCTATTAAGGAATCGCAGAAGAAATTCGTTAAGACCCTTGCTTCTTATGGCGATTGCTATGTTAACGATGCATTCGGAACTGCTCACCGTGCACATGCTTCTACATACTATGTTGCAAAGTATTTCCCAAACGACAAGATGTTAGGTTACTTGGTTGAGAACGAAGTAAACAACATCAACAAGGTTCTTACAACAGGTGAAAAGCCAGTAACTGCTATTGTTGGTGGCTCAAAGATCTCAACAAAGATTGATATCATCAAGTCATTAATTACAAAGGTTGACAATCTTATTGTCGGCGGTGGCATTTCCTACACATTCATAAAGGCTATGGGCGGAAACATTGGCCGTTCGCTTGCAGAAGACGACTGTATTCCAATTGCAAACGAAATCCTTGACATGGCTAAGAAGCTTCATGTAAACCTTTACTTGCCAGTTGACTGCATGATAGGTGATGGCTTCAGCAACGATTGCAACATTCACATGGCCGATGTTCGCAATGTTCCAGATGGCTGGGAAGGCATGGATATGGGTGTCAAGACCGTTCAAAGATATACCGAGGTAATTGAAAATTCGAAGACCATCCTATGGAACGGACCAATGGGTGTATTCGAGATGGAACATTTCAGCAATGGAACGATGAAGATTGCTTTGGCTGTATGCCGTGCAACAGAGCTTGGTGCTTTTACGCTTGTTGGTGGTGGCGACAGCATTGCTGCATTGAACAAGTTCAACCTTAGCGAAAAGATCAGCTATGCGTCTACGGCAGGTGGTGCTTTACTCGAATATATCGAAGGTAAGGAATTGCCAGGTTTGAAAGCAATATCTTCTGAAATCTAAGATTTATCATTTATAAAGATTGGCGGCGGGTACTTTGGTGCTCGCCGTTTTTTTGTGTGTAAAATGACAGTTTACCTGACAACAATAATTGTTTAATAGATTTCGTCAAGCAAGCGATATGCTTGTAGGACAAAAATCCGTGTAACGCAATGTCTAACTGACAACTGAAAATAAATTCATATGCAAAAAAAAAAAAGAGGCCCGAAAATCGGACCTCTTTATTTTAACTTAAACTATTGTTCAAATTACTTTGCAGCTGGTTCTTCAGCGTTAGTGAAAGCTTTGTAAGTACCAGTGATAGTAACCTTAGTACCTTGTCCGCTTACAGTAGCAACTTCACCTCTTGTGATGTGCATTAAATAAGTCTTACCGTTGTAAACAGTAGCGATTACATCGTCATAGTCCTTGCTAGCTTCGCAAGATACGCTCTTGTACTGAGTAGCTTCTGCACCTAATGTAAGTTCGCTCAATTCTGTTGCAGCGTAGTCAGCAGATGTAAGGATGTACAATTTTGCACCTTCAACTGGCTTAATAACAGCTTCGATAGCCTTTGCATTAGAAGCCCAGTTCAAACCGAATTCTGCAAGACCTTCCTTAGTGTTACCAAGTCTGTACCATTCGAAATTAGCTTCTGAATAAACAGGAGCAACTACGTTTACAGTGTAAGTAGCAGTACCTTCAACGTCCTTGCTGTCAACAACAACAACTTTGTATTCAACCTTAGCTGCGTTTTCAACTTCTGCCTTTGCCAAAGATTCTTCAATTGCGAAAGTGTAAGTTGTCAAACCGTCGAATGGTTCAGTGAAAGTGTATTCAACTACATCACCAAGAACTTCTTCTGCTGCGTTGAAGAGAGTCTTTGTTACGTTAAGAGTCTTAATGCCCTTGTCAGCATTAATAGTACCAGTTAAAGCAACGTCCATTGTTTCAGCCTTTGCAAGGTCGAAGTTAGCTTCGCTTGTTCCTTCTGCGTTCAACAAAGTAGCTGTTGGAGCAACAGGATCACCACAACTGCAGAATAATGCAACAGCTGCAACCAAAATCATAGCAATTTTTAAATTTTTCATCGTTCTAAAATTTTAAGTTATACAATAATTAATTAAATTTTTTTTTATTTTTTAAGACCGCAAAGATAATCTAATTTTTAATACGCGTATTTCTATTAACTTTTTTTTTTGAAAAAAAATATTCAAAATTTTTGGTCAAAAAAACAGTAGGCTCTTGGCAAATTTAATGCCAAAACAAAAATCCCTCGCTCCAATATCCTGAATAAGGTTCTGGATGCCGAAGCGGGGGATGTCTTTTTTAATAAAATTCTATTCTAGTAGTTGAAGACATCTTCGAGGGTAAGTTCATGAACATCACCGTATGTCTTCAGCAAGTTGAAGTCAACTTTTTCCTTAGGGCCAACAATCAAAATGTCATATTTTTTGCCCTGGATATGTTCGTTGAAGAACTTTGTTGCATCTTCAAGTGTGAAGTTTTGTGTCTGTTCATAGATGTCCTTACGATAGTCGTTGTCAATTCCGAGTTCCTTGTTAGCAAGATAATTCCAGAAAATACCACTCTTTATTATTCTTTCGGTGTTAATCTGGCTTATGATTGCCTGGCGAGCAGTCTCAAAAGATTCTGGCGACTGCTTCAGTTCGTTCATAAGGTCTGAAAGAGCTTCAAGAGCTTCCTTCATCTTGTCTGGTTGTGTGCTAAGGTAACCTATTACATAATTTGAACGGTCTGTCTTGCGTGCCTGGTTGTAGCCGGCATAGCAACCGTATGCCAAACTTTTTGCTTCGCGTATTTCCTGGAATACGATGCTTGACATTGAGCCGCCGTAGTATTCGTTGAACATTCTTGCTATTGGAAGCAAGCTCTTGTCGAACTTAGTGTCCTTGGATACAAGTTCAATTAAAACCTGTGTCATCGGGTAATTTACGAATAGTACCTGAGGTGTGTCATAGTCGCGTTCTGCGAAGTTTTTAGCTTCCGGATAGTCTTTGTAGTTGCCCGATACGTTGTGGTTTGCCTTGATAAGTTCGGCAACAGCATCAATTTCGCGCGGACCATAGTAGAAAATCTGGTGCTTGTAGTTCAAGATGTTCTTGATGATAACCGTAAGTTCTTCTGGGTCGATTGCTTTAAGTTCCTCTTCGCTAAGGATGTTTGTGAATCTAGATTCTTCTCCATACTGAGAACGTGCAACAAGTCCGCTGAGGATTGTGTTTTTGTTGAGCTTTAAATTTGCTCTGCTCTTTAGTATGCTATTTACAAATTCGTTGTAAACGTCTTTGTCGGCTTTTACATTGGCAATGACTTCTTCCATAAGTTTCATTGCAGTTTCAAGGTTTGTGTCCAAACCGCTGATTGCAACGTTGCATCTGTCGGCGCCGCTGTTTACGCTGAAGTCGCAACCGAGCTTATACCATTCCTGCTGAAGTTGTTCTACGGTTTTGTCTGTTGTGCCGAGATAATCGAGGTAGTCAACGGCGAGTGCAAGTTTCTTGTCGTTGTCATTGCCCATATTTAGTATGTAATATAATGAGAACAAATCGTTTGCTTCGTTCTTAATGTAGTTTAAGTCAAGGTTGTTTGCAATGTTTTTGGTCTGGATTTTTTCAGAATAGTTAACGAATACTGGCTCAATTGCATTCGGTTCCTGTTTCTTAAGTTCGCTAACAAAAGCGGATTCGCTAGCGCGGTCGATGTTAAGCTGGGTGATTGCGGGCTTGTCAACATGCATTACGTTGTCAGGTTCGCCGATACGCTTGTATGCAACAACGTAGTTGTCCTTGAAGAATTCGTTTGCAAACTTAACAATTTCGTCCTTTGTCATCTTTTCGTAGTTTTCGATGTCGAAGATTTCTTCTTCCCATGGAGTTTGCGAAATGAATGCATCAACAAATGTATATGCAATACCATTACCTTCTATTTGTTTAATCTGGTTGAGTTTCATTTCGTTAACTATAGCTTCGAGCAACCATTCGTCGAATTCGCCCTTTTTAACCTTTTCGACTTCTGCAAGCAGGAGGTCTCTTACTTCTTCGAGAGTTTGTCCTTCGCGAGGCATACCAGCCATTTCGAACAAACCGTAGTCGTTGAGAGCATATCCACCAGCATATGAACCCATAACTTTCTGTGCGGTGTTAAGGTCGAGGTCGATAAGACCAGCATTGCCATTGTTGAGAATCTGACCAATCATCGACAAGTATTTTGATTCCTGCGACTTGTTGCCCTGAGTACGCCAAACTATGCAAACGTTTTCAGCTTCTGGTCCGTGGATGTCGATTTCGTTGATAGCAGTTCTTTCTTCTTCTGGTGTGTACTTGAATTCAGGTACATTCGGATTGCTTTGCAGGTGTC
This sequence comes from uncultured Bacteroidales bacterium, assembly GCA_937899245.1. Taxonomy (GTDB): domain Bacteria; phylum Bacteroidota; class Bacteroidia; order Bacteroidales; family ML635J-15; genus Bact-19. The sequence continues at coordinate 86,905 of CALDKB010000048.1, forward strand.
CCCAGTATTTGTCGATAGTCTTGATTGTTTCTTCAAAATCAAGATCACCGGACATACATATTGCCATGTTGTTTGGAACATAGTAATCAGCTTTGAACTTCATTACGTTTGCCATTGAAGGGTTCTTCAGGTGTTCGCCCTTACCGATAACAGCAGTTCCGTATGGGTGGTTCTTGAAAAGTTCTGCAAAGATAGTATTGTTCATTCTGCGGCTGTCGCGGTCCTGGTTCATGTTGAACTCTTCGAAAATAGTTTCAAGCTCGGTATGGAAAAGACGAAGGACGAGGTTTTCAAATCTTTCGCTTTCAACTTTAGCCCAGCGGTCTATTTCGTTAGAAGGAATTTCGTTTACGTAAACTGTTTCTTCGTAAGAAGTCCAAGCATTAGTTCCTGTTGCACCAAGAAGCGAACAAATCTTGTCGTATTCGTTAGCAATTGCGTATTGGGAAGCAACTTGTGACAGACTGTCGATTTCTGCGTAGATGGCAGCCTTCTTTTCGGGGTCTGATTCCTTGGCATGTTCTTCAAATTTGTCGCTGATTGCTTGAATCAAGACACTTTCCTTTTCCCAGTCCTTTGTTCCTATCTTGTCGGTACCCTTGAACATCATGTGTTCAAAGTAGTGTGCAAGACCGGTGGTTTCGCGAGGGTCGTTCTTAGCGCCTACTCTAACGGCGATGTAGGTCTGGATTCTTGGTTCATCCTTGTTTACGGCAAGGTAAACTTTTAGACCATTGTCAAGTGTGTAGATTCTTGTTCCCGAAGGATCGTTGGTTACATATTCGTACTTGTAACCGTTGGCATCCGTTTCCGTCTTGGTCTCGTGTGCTTTTTTCTTGCAACCGGTCATTGCTACTACCATTGCAAGTGCCATAATAATAAATGTGTATCTTTTCATGTTATTAAGATTTATAATTCACTACTTATAAAAAAAGGGCTGCATATAATCAGCCCTTTTTATCTCAAAATGATTTGTTATTTCGTAACGGCTTTTGGTTCTTTTTTCTTACCTACACCGAAAATGTATGCCAAAGGCGATGCGATGAAGATAGAAGAGTAAGTACCGATAATAACACCAAGCAACAAAGCGAAGCAGAATCCTCTGATAGATTCACCGCCGAAGATGAAAATTGCGAGCAATACTACCAATGTTGTCATTGAGGTGTTGATTGTACGACCAACAGTGCTATTAACAGCAGCATTGATTGTAGCCTTTCTGTCGCGGTTCGGGAACAAGCCGGTGTACTCTCTCAAACGGTCGAAGATAACCACTGTATCGTTGATAGAGTAACCTACGATAGTAAGGATAGCTGCGATGAATGACTGGTCAACTTCCATGTTAAATGGCATTACCGAGTATAGAAGTGAGAATATACCCAATGTGATAACGACATCGTGGATTAATGCGATAGAAGCACCAAGAGAGTATTGCCATTTGCGGAATCTCAACAAGATGTACAGGAACATAACAATAAGACCTAGGAGGATAGCAACTACAGACTTAGTCTTGATATCGTCGGCAACTGTAGGACCTACAACTTGAGAAGTCTGGCGGTAGTCGCTAAAGAATGTCTGCTGGTCAACGTCTGCCGGAATCAAGTTTGCGTTCTTTAAACCTTCATAAAGTTTCTGGTCGGCTTCTTCTCCAGCAGCCTTATCCTTAATGTCTTCAATTCTGTATTGAGTAGTAACCTTAACCTGATTAGCATCACCGAAAGTCTTAACGACTGGTCTTGCACCATATGAAACTTCCAATGCATCGGCAACCTTTTCCGGTTCTACGTTGTTTTCAAACTTAACAACATAGTTACGACCACCAGTGAAGTCGATACCTTGTTTCAAGCCTCTTGTGCAAAGAGAAACGATACTTACTACGATAAGAGTACCAGATATGATGAAAGCAATCTTCTTTGCTTTTATGAAATCGATGTGCAAGTTGGTGAATGCGTTCATTGTCAACTTGTTGCCAACAGTAATCTTTCTGTCCTTGTTAAGCATTCCTGTGAATACCAAACGAGTGATGAAGATTGCGGTGAACAAAGATGTCAAGATACCAATGATAAGGGTTGTAGCGAAACCTCTAACAGGACCAACACCGAAGTAAGCAAGAACGATACCTATAAGAATTGTAGTGATGTTTGAGTCGAGGATTGCAGAATAAGCATTCTTGTAACCATCGGCAACAGCGGATTTGATCATCTTGCCTGCACGAATTTCTTCGCGGATACGTTCGTAGATAAGTACGTTAGCATCGACAGACATACCTATTGTAAGAACCATACCGGCGATACCAGGAAGGGTAAGTACAGCACCCATTGATGCCATAACACCGAAAATCAAGAACAAGTTGCAAACCAAAGCGATATCGGCAACCAAACCAGCCTTGTTGTAGTAGAAAATCATGTACAACAATACAAGGATGAAAGCGATGATGAAAGAATACATACCTGCATCGATTGCTTTCTGACCCAGAGATGGACCTACAACTTCCTTTGAAAGGATAACAGCTGGAGCTGTCATCTTGCCGGCCTTAAGAACGTTAGCCAAGTCGGTAGCCTCTTCCAATGTGAAGTTACCTGTAATCTGAGAACGTCCACCCTTGATTTCGTCATTTACGTTAGGATAAGAGTAAACTGCATTATCAAGAACGATGGCAATAGCTCTACCAACATTTTCCTTTGTGATTCTAGCCCACTGAGTAGCACCGATATTGTTCATTGCCATAGTTACTTCGGCAGTTGCGCTAGTTTGACCGAATTCCTGCTGAGCGTTAGTAACGACTTCACCGTTCAATGCGGCCTTGCCGTCCTTGGATGCCTTAAGAGCAATAAGTTCGTAGTAGCCGGGAGCGTCCTTCAATTCCTTGAATCCCCATGCGAAAACTACGTCCTTCTTGAAAGCAGCCTTAACGTCCTTGCTGTTGAGGTCTGCCATAACAGATTCCATGTCGGCTTTCTTAACGAAACCAACAACTGGACCGCGAGCAACATTGCCACCTACCTGCTGGATAAGTCTGTTGAAAATAGAATAACCTTCTGTATCAACTGTTTCTTCTTCTGTTTCTTCAACAGCAGTTGTGTCAGCTTCGGTTACTTCTTCTTCAGCAGTTGCTTCTGCTACCTCTGCATTCTCTTCTACTGCCAAAGTGTCTGCAGTTTCAGCTTCTGCATTGTTGTTTTCTGTATTTAATGCTTCTGCCTTTTTGGAAGCTATGATAATCTGGTCTGCATTTATCAACGACTCTTTAAGTTCGTCGAGGTTGTAAGTTTCCCAGAATTCAAGAACTGCTGCCTGCTTCAAAAGTTTTTCAACACGTTCCGGATCCTTGATACCAGGAAGTTCGATGTGGAAAACGCCCTTTACAGCAACGTCCTTCTGGATGTTAGGCTGAACAACGCCGAATTGGTCGATACGTTTGTTGATAACGTCGTATGCATTTCCGATTGCAGCTTCGTATTCGTTTTCAAGATATTTGATTACTTCTTCGTTGGTTGATGTAATTTGAATCTTGTCTGAGTTTGTTGATGTTGCAAAAAGATATGCCAATGCAGGTTTGTCTGTCATCTGAATCTCTTCGAAAGCTTTTCCGAAAGACTGGATGAAGTTTGTTCCTGTTTGATCCTTAGTCTGGTTTCTAGCAGTTTCGATTGCTTTTTGCAACGACGGATCGTTAGGATCCCTAACAAGAGACAATAACACATCTTCTGCAGAAATTTCTAGAGAGATGTTCATACCGCCCCTGAGGTCCAAACCCAAGTTCAATTCTCTTTCCTTACAGTCTTTGTAAGTGTACTTCTTGATAAGTCTGTACACAACTTCGTTGTCAACGGAATCCAGGTATGCTTTCTTCTGGGCGTCGATAAGCCCATTACGTTCAGCGTCTGTTAGATTTCCGTAATTTCCGTTATCGACAGCAGCCTGCGCGTATTCTTCCGCATCATTTTCCACCTTGTTAGTCACAAATGTGAATGAGAGGTAGTATAAGCTGATGAGTGCAAGCAATACCGATAATAAAATAATCGCTCCTCTGTTACGCATTTTTACAAAAATTTAAAACTAAATTACATATTATTTTTAGGGTCGCAAATATAGTGATTTTTTGGAAAAGAAATAAGATTAAACTTTTTTTATTTTTGGTATGCATAAAGGAGCTCTATGAAATTGGAGAAATAAGGTGTTTTGTAACATGAAAAATCGATTTTACCTTGACATAAAAAGTTATCTTTGTCAGATGTTATAGTAATAAATATGTGTTATGAAAAGATTCTTTTTGTCAGTTGTTTTGTTCATGTGTATCAAGTTTGTGCTTGCACAAGTGTATGTGTATCAGGATTTTGAAGAGGGTCTTGGCTAATGGCAGACGGTTGCCATGACTACTAATAATGAATCTAACTTTGGGATTGTAACAAATGCATCTGCGGCCCACTGGGGCAACTCGTATTTTCAGTTTAGCAGCTATAATGTCTCTAGCGATTACAACCAGTATTTGATTACACCAAGATTGGATCTTACAAAAACAGCGATTTTGGAATATTATTATAAGGACATCAGTGGACATGGAAGAGAAACTTTCACCATCATGATATCGACTACTGATAATGAAATGTCAAGCTTTACAACAGTAAGCAATACAATTACGGCTACTGATAGTTGGTTGCGAGGAGTGTGTGAGATACCTGCGAATGCAAAGTATGTAGCTTTTCATTACACTTCGGAATATGAATATAAGATGGGCTTGGATGATATTTCCATAATCTATATGAGAGAAACACCAGAGGTGTCGTTACAGCAAGTGCTATTGCCGGAAATGATGCTTGGTGGTGATGATTTTGTGGTGCAGGGAGTTGTTAAAAATAATAGTGCAGAAGTGCTAAATAGTTTTGAAGTAGAAATTGAGATAGATGAAACTGTATTAAACAATACGATAACAGGAATGTCGGTTCCTAGTGGTGACACTTATACATTTACATATCCTACTCCGATAAATTTACCAGGAGGAACGCATGACATGCGAATTATGATAAAAAATCCTAATGGGTATATGGATGATGAGTCGGACAATGCATTGGAAGTGACGATATATGTGTGTGGTGATATTGAGGAGTTCCCTTATGTTCAAGACTTCGAACAGGGCATGTGGTGCTGGAAGGCATTAGCAGCGACAACTGACAACTCGTTTGGTATAATCAGCAGCTATTCACATAGTACTTCGCATAGTTTCCGTTTTTCAAGCTGGAGTAACAGTAGCGATTATTCTCAATATTTAATTTCTCCTAGGATGACACTGACAGAACCTGTGCGACTAAGTTTTTGTGCTAAAGACATATATGGGTATGGCGGGGAAACAATACAAGTTATGTACTCTGTTACAGATGATGATATTGATAGTTTTATAAATTTAGGAGAAGAAATAAATGTTACCGATTACTGGAATTTATATGTTCGGTTGGTTCCTGCATCGGCAAAGTATGTAATGATAAAATATACCACACAAGGAAGATATGATACTTGCATCGATGATATTAGTCTAGAGGAAGTTGGTGTAGCTCCGGAGGTTGAGCTTACCAATGTGCGCGCTCCGTATATGGTAGGAAACTCAGTTCCCTTTAATTTGTCGGCAACAATAACTAACAGCTCGAGTACTGACATTGAAAGTTTAAATGTTTTGTGCAAGGTTGATGGTGAATTATATTCAACCGATGTCGTTACTGGAATTGTTGCCAGGTACAATGAACCATTTACATTTACTATTCCTACCGCATTTACTATTGACAATATTGGCAGTCGCACAATAACAGTTACGGTACAAGAACCCAATGGGGTTGCAGACGATTTGGCGGACAATACCAAGAACGTAGTCGTTGTAGTTTACAATACGGAGGGAACTGTTCACCGCAAGGTGCTGATGGAGAATTTCTCCACAGCCAGCTGCCCCAATTGTTATGATGGTCATGAATATATTAATGGAATCTTGTCGCAAGGATATGAAAACGATATCATATGGGTGACACATCATGCTGGTTATCATACAGATCGTCTGACTATTCCGGAAGATAACACCTTCACGGGCTTTTATAATGACAATGGCAATACATATACTCCGGCCATTATGCTTGACCGTACATATTTCGGCGATTTTCAATTTACTCATGCATTAGGAGTTCCTGAAGGCTCTGTATTTTTCCTAGGTAATGGGCTGGACGAAGGTTTTGCTACTGTAACTTCAATACCAGCAAATGTCACAGTCGTCATCGACAATCTTAATTATAATCGTGATGCCCGCCAGCTTTCTGTTACCGTGTCGGGAGATGTGCTCTCCGACCTTGATGCTACAGATCCCCGCTTGAATGTATGGTTGGTGGAAGATGGCATAATTGCAGACGGAGAAACGCTCCCTGGTCATGGACCTACACAACCGTATGCACCATCGGATTTTACTCACGACGGTGTTGTCCGGGTGGTTTTAAGTCAGTCGGCATGGGGAGATGAAGGTGAAGTTTCTTCTGAAGCAGGAAGTTCTTACAGCAGGACATATACTTGCTCTTTGCCGGAACAATACGTAGATTCAATGTGTTACATTGTGGCTTTTGTAAGCGAGGGCAATCATAGCAATTACAATAACTGTAAAGTGTACAATGCAGAAAAATCGCATTTCATAACTGAAAATATGCGTTCTATGTCGATTGTGTATACACATGATGGATTGCAGTTGCGTCAGGGAGATACTATTGTGCAGACGTCTGATGTATATGAAATGGCAGATATGTATTTTGGATATGAGAATGTAAGCCGTTCCAATATTAGTGTTCGCGTGAAAAAGGAAAATGTTGCTATGGCCCCAGGCGCAGAATCAACATTCTGTATAGGGAATACATGTATAAGCGGTACATTGTCGATGATAATTTCTCTTGCATCTGGCGAACAGATAGCCGAAAATCACGGTTCGGCCTTGCATACGTCATATATGGCGACAGAGCCCGGAACTTCTCTGGTTAAATACAGTATGTTTAATGTAGATGACACGACAGATGCTACATATTTCTACATTCGTTATGTGATGCCAACAAGCACAGACAGCGATTTTGCAGATGGCGTGGTAAGCGTATATCCAAATCCGGCACACACTTATGTTGAGATTTCTGGGATTAACGAATACCCTTGTGGATATACTATATATTCAATGGTGGGAAGAAGTGTGCTGGAGGGAGAAACTTCTGGCCGAATTATGCTTGATGTACTTATGCCTGGAGAATATATCCTGGAATTGAGAAAGCCTCAGGGCGACAGGCAGTATAAAATTATAATAGAATAAATTAGATAATTTAGCGCGAGAAAAGAAACTGGCTATTGGTTTTTATTTGCCAATAGTCAGTTTTTTGTTGCCAAAATCTATGGTGGCCTTGTGTTTCATCAGGAAATCGCTGCCGATTATTCCAATAATCCTTTGCCCGATGGTGGATTCGTAAAGTGTGTTTATCTGGCTGAGGTCGATGAATAGCCCCCTGTTGATGTCGGTTGTAAATTTGCCAATGCCAAATTCTTTTATCTTTCCCACCTTGATGTTATCTATAGGTGCGTTAAGGCTGCAATTTTTGGTCGAACCTTTCAGGTCGTGAGTTTTTGTGGTGGCAAAAACTTCGGAACTGCTGTCGAAGACTGTATTTGAGCAGCCTGTGTCGAGAAGCATTATGTGTTGCTGGTCTGAAAATTTACATTTTACAAATATATGTTTTCCTCCGCCATCTAAGTTTTTGATTATCAAATTACAGGTGGTGAATTCCTTCTTCGGTGCCGTCTGTTCCATAGTCTGTTGGATTATCTTGTGATTTTTCGTTTGTTGGTTTTTTACCGATGATTATGATTAGCAAGCTGCAGAATATTATGCTTGCAAGAACAACGGCATATCCAAATTCGGCAATCTGTTGTCCGCAAGGCAGACCTTCTTGTAGCGGAATCGAGGCAAGCACAACCGATACAAGTCCCTTTGGCATCAGAACCGACATTGTTAGCTTGTCGGTAGGCGAGCAGTCCTTGCGTACAAATGCCTGTATTGTTGGGAATCTGAACAGTATCGAGGCAGTGATTATCATCAGTGCGAGCAGGTATATCATTACCGAGCCGAATTCCATTACTATTCCGACATAAACGAAGAAATAAGTCTGCAGTACGAATGCAATTTCGGAATAAAAGTTACGTTCGTTAGCGTTCAGCTTTGCTGTCTGCACTTTAAATGCCCTTTTCCACCATTTTATCTTGTCGAAATATTCGGAGTTGCCAAGCACTATGCCGAACGACAGTGCGGCAATACCGCCGTTTAGCCCAAGTAGTTCGGCACTGCCGTAAACGATAAATACAAAGGCGAGTGTTGTGAACATAGAGTTCTTGAGTCCGCGAACCCAGTTTAGCACCAAGCTCCATATGGCGCCACCAAAGAAACCGAGCAGTATTGCGAACAGAAACGCCATCCACATTCTGTTGAGTATAGTCGTCGCGCTAATGTCGCCCGCCTTCATTCCTTCTAGTACCGCCAGTGCGACAACAAGGCAAAGTACGCTGGTGAATGCCGACTCGAGTGTGAGTATGGTGCGCGCTTTATGTCCCATTTTCAGTTGGCGTGCCATTGGAATTACGATTGCCGATGATGTTCCTCCTAATGTGGCACCCATGTACAGTGCAGTTGTAAAGTTGAAGTCGGCGAGCCACATGGTTATGCCGATGACGATTCCGGCAGTAAGCATAAAGTTGATTATAGTAACCAAGGTGGCCGACAATATTGACGACTTCAGTTCGGACAGCTTAAGGTCGACTCCACTTTCGAAAAGTATAAGAATCAATGTGATAGTAGTTAAAACTCTTCCTGTCTGACCGAAAAAAATGTTGCTGTCGATGAAAAATCCAGCCCCGATTCCTATTGCCATAAGTATAAGCACATTTGGAATTCGAGTGCGGTCGAATAGCTTGTTGAGCAAGTGACTGAAGAATATCAGCAGACCAAGAAGCGTTACAACTATAGTAATCTTTTCCATCAGGCATTATATAAGTCGACACAAACCTAACAATTTTTTTTAAAAAAAGATCATGTTTTGTAGATGAAAAATAATATGCAATGTCTAACGTTTTGATAGGTAGTGCGCAGAATGTAGTCTAGGTAAAAAAAGGCCGATACTTTTCAGCATCTGTCTTTTCTGAGGTCTTGACAAATACTCTATTCACTTACAATCCAGTTGCTGGCTATGAGGTTGTTGCGGGTGTTTGTTAGTCTAAAATGGGTTATTTTTATAGTGCACATAAGTTGATTAGTGAATAATTGTTACTTTTGCGATATGAAAAAAAACTTGTTGTTGATATTTCTTGTCTTGTCTGCCATGTGTTGTTATTCACAGGTTGACGAGGTGTGGAATGTTGTTGCAACAGCCGATGATTTCGAGATTGACAAGCTTGGAAACATTTATCTTGTAAAGGACAATGTTGTTGGAAAGTATGATGCGGACATGAATTTCGTCTGCTCATACGACAACTATTCTGCCGGTACGATATCGTCGCTTGATGTTGCAAATCCGTTCAAGGTCATTGTTTTTTATTCGGAATATAACAAGCTGATATATCTCGACAGCAAGCTGTCGGAACTTCGTAGCCCGATACTTGTAGATGATGCTGGATTTTATAATGTTCAGGTTGTGTGTTCGTCATCGTTTGGCGGCTTCTGGATTTTCGACGAGCAGAACAGTTGTGTAAGGCGCATAGGTAGCGATTTGTCGACAACGCAGCAGGGAACAAGCTTGTACGAGGAGCTCGGTGATGCAAATGTGGTAGAGATGCAGGAAACGATAAGCTATATTTTTCTGATGTCCGACAACGGAAAAATATTGGTACTCGACAAGTTCGGCAATTTCTATAGGTCGATAGAGGCGGAGGCTTGCGAAGGTTTCTGCGTGGATAACGACCTGCTGTATTGCAACGAAAAGTCGGGGCTTGTCCTCTACGATCTGGCATCGGAGAAAAACGCCATAATTTCAGGCAAAATCATAGGCAAGTTCGGAGTGAAACACGATTTGTTGTATGTGCTATCGGAAAATAGATTGACATGCAATAAAATTAAGATTGAAAAAAAGGACTAATTACAAAAAAATACAGTAATTTAGCGACCAAAATTTTAGAGGTATGCATATAGCAGTAGCAGGTAACATTGGAGCTGGTAAAACAACTCTAACAAAACTATTGGCGAAGCATTACGGTTGGACGCCAAACTTTGAGGATGTGGACTACAATCCTTATCTGAACGATTTTTACGAGGACATGCAACGCTGGTCCTTCAACCTTCAAGTGTATTTCCTGAACAGCCGTTTCAATCAGATACTTGAAATACGCAAGTCTGACAAGACCATAATTCAGGACAGAACCATTTACGAGGATGCTTATATTTTTGCTCCCAACTTACATGCAATGGGACTGATGGCAACTCGCGACTTCGACAATTATTTTAATTTGTTCAAGTTGATGACTTCGGTGGTTCAGGCACCAGATTTGCTGATTTATCTTCGTGCAAGTGTTCCTACTTTGGTTCGCCAGATTCAGCAGCGCGGCCGCAAGTACGAAAACACAATTCGCCTAGACTACCTTACCCGTTTGAATGAACGCTATGAGGCTTGGGCTACGGACTACAACAGCGGCAAGCTTCTGATAATTGACGTTGACAACATAGACTTTGCCAATAAGCCCGAAGATTTGAGCATGGTAATCGACAAGATTGATGCTGAACTTCACGGATTGTTCCAGTAGAAAAACAAAAAAATATAATTAAGGACGCTCATCGAGCGTCTTTTTTTTGCTTTCTCGCAGAGGATTGTGGACTAGTCCATTTCTTCTGATGCCTTCTTGCTGAAAATAAGCAGGCCGATGAATGTGAGTAGTCCGTTGACAATCAGGATTTCGAAGCCGAACTTATAGCCGTTGAATAAAACTTCGGAATAAATGTTAAGCAGATAGCTTATTACGGGCGAAAGAATTGCAATGAACGGAACAATCTTGTCGTTTGGCTTTCTGTTCTTTACGAATAGACCGAAGCAGAATAGGCCGAGCAAAGGTCCGTATGTGTAGCCGGCAATGTCGAACAAGGTCTTTATCAGCGAGTCGGTATGGAACGGCTTGAAGACGATGATGATGATGAAATAAATAGCGGCGAAAACAATATGGGTTGCCTTACGGATTCTTGTCTTTTGCTTTTCGTCGTGTTTGGTGTCCTTGTCGAATTGAAGAATGTCGAAGCAGAAAGTTGTTGTGAGCGATGTTAGGGTTCCGTCTGCGGAAGAATATCCGGCAGCGACCAGACCAATGATAAATATGATCCAAGTTACTGGTCCAAGGTTTTGTGCTACAGCAGCAAAAATGCTATCAGACTTTTCGGGGAGGGCAAAACCGGTACGAGACGAGTAGAACAGCAGGGCAACACCCAAAGCAAGGAACAGAAAGTTGACAATGAATATGCAGATGCTGAAGCTGAACATATTCTTCTGCGCTTCCTTTAGCGATTTGCAGGTGAGGTTTTTCTGCATCATGTCCTGGTCGAGACCTGTCATTGCAATGGTGATGAAGGCTCCGCTTAAAATCTGCTTGAGGAAAAAGTTGTTTGAGCGCCATTCCGTTTCGAACATCTTGGTATATCCTTCGTCGCTTGCCTGCTTCATCATGTTGAAGAATGAAATGTCCATTTCCTTTAGCAGGAAGACAATTGTGATAATTGTGGCAAGCAGCATGAACGTGGTTTGCAAGGTGTCGGTCCATATTATAGTCTTGATTCCGCCCTTGAAAGTGTAAACGAGTATCAGAATTATGAAAAATAGAGCCAGAGCCCAGAACGGAACTCCAATAGCCTTGAATACGAATTCGTAGAGGACAAAAACAACAAGGTACATCCTAAGGGCAGAACCCATAAGTCGTGAAATGATGAAGAAGAATGACCCTGTCTTTTGCGAATCGCTTCCGAATCTGTTTCCGAGATATGTGTATATAGACGTGAGGTTGTGCTTATAATATAATGGAAGAAGGACAAGAGCGATGACAGCATATCCGATAAGGTATCCGATGACTACTCCAAAATATGTAAACTGGCTGGATTCCACATATCCAGGAACAGACATGAATGTGACACCCGACAGTGAAGCTCCAATCATTCCGTAGGCAACGACAAACCAAGGCGACTTGCGGTTGCCGGTGAAGAAAGTGTCATTGGTTGCTTTTTTCGATGTGAAGTGCGATATGATAATCAGCAGTGCGAAATAGGCGACAACTATTGTTGCTATAACGTATGGACTCACGGGCTACTTGATATTTTGAGGTTGTATGTTTTCGGGTAGATTGATGAAATAAATGTCGAGATTACCCTTCTTTCCCTTAGGGGCTGTCGACTTTGAGAAGTAAGTTTTTGTTCCGTTGCCGGTTATTTTGTATCCGTAGTCGTCGCCAGAAGTGTTTATCGCCTTGCCAAGATTAATAGGTTTGCTCCAGCAGTCCCAGCAATCGTCGCCGGTGCGTGTTGCGACATACATGTCGAGACCTCCCAGTCCGCCATGTCCATCGGAAGCGAAGTAGAGGTGGGTGTTGTCGCTATGCAGGAACGGTGTGCGTTCGGTAAACATGGTGTTGATATTTCCGCCGAGGTTTACGGGTTTTCCCCATTCGCCGTTTTCGTCAACCGTGCAAACGTAGATGTCGGTTTGAACTTCGTTAACCTTTCCGTGATATTCGAGTCCGTCGAAGTCGGCATCGTTGAAGATATTGAGCATATCCTTGCGTTTTGCAGCAAAGAATAGAGCTTTTCCGTCGTTGCTCAGGAATGCGTCGCCCTGCCAGTTGCAAGAGTTAACATTGCCTGTCATTTTCTGTGCCTTTCCCCATGTTGCACCAGCCTTCTTGGAGAAGTAGAGACGTCCATTCCTGAAAATGTATAGTACGTTTCCTGCTGTATTAAGGCATTGTGGATAGTCGTTTGCCTTGGTTGAAACTTCGTTTATTATCTGTGCTTCGCCCCAACCGTTTTCAGTCATCTGGGCGACGAAGATATCTTCTCCGCTCTTGTTGCCGCTGCGGTTTTCGCCACAGAAGAACAATGTGTTGCCGTCGGCAGATAATATAGGATTGTACTCGTTGCCGCTAGTGTTGATTGTTTCGGGCAATGCTTCAGCAACAACCGGACTGCTCTTGTCTTCGATAATTTTGATCAAATCATCAATTTTTTCTGTTTTGTCTTTCCAGTAGGGACGATATTTCAGGATAGTAACAGTTGCATTAGACCAGTTTCCGTTTTCAAGGTCGGAGGCAATCATTTTCTGTAACGCCACGAATGCTTTTTCCTTAGGAGCGGCTTCCTTTATGTATTCGTCGTAGGCGGCGGCTTTCTTTGTGTTGTATCCGTTGTATATTTTAAGTTTGTCGCCCTTTACGGCAGTTGTCGAGTCGGCAACGTATTTGTCGTGTATCAGGTTGCGCTGGTCGGGTGTCATCTCATCGTAGAAAGCTTTAAGAGAAATCAGTTCTCCGTCGGATGCGATAATGTCGTAGTACATCTTGGTTGCCATGTTTTTCTTGTCGCCGTCGAGGTTGTAGTAGCAGTATTTTATTATCTCGGCATTGTCGCCGGCGCATTGGAGTGCCGAAGATAGAGCCATCTTGTTCCATTTGTTGTCTGGATACCTCTTGACGAATCTTATGTACGATTCGCAGTTTCCGTCGCTAGTTTCCTCGTTGAAAAGCATTTCCTCGTACATCATTTCGGCCTTGTAGTATTGCGAGCTCTTTGGATATTTCTGCATATATTGCTTTAGCGCAATTGAAGTTTTTTCTTTTGCAGCATCGTCTAAAGCGATGGAATAGATTTTTTCTTGTGCTTCGGTTGCCTGTTCGGCTTCTGGATATTTGCCGATGAAAGTTTCGTAACTTTCGATTGTGTTTTCGGCAGTTGCCTTTTCGAAAGCTTTTTCGTTGCGGCGTTTTGTTGCATCGGTAACTTGCTGTGCGTCTGGATATGTGTCGATGAAAGCGTTAAATGCCTCTTCGGTATTCTGGGCGAGAGTCAGCTTGTATGCCTCGATGTCGCGGTACATCTTGGCTTCGCTGCGGTACTTCTCGTCGGCCTTGCGGTAGAAGAACAGGTAATTCTGGTAAGCTTCGTATGTGTTGGCCTTTATGGCATCCTTGAGCGCGTATCGGCAAACAGTATCGATGTAGTTTTTGAAAATGTCCTGATTCAACGGTATGGCTTGCAGCTTTTCCTTTTCCTTTTCGTTCAACTGCGGGTAATATGCTTCGGCTGTTTGAAGGCACTTATATGCTTCGACGGGATCGTAACCAGCATATTCCCTTTGGAAAAGCAGGTAGGCCTTGTAAAAGTTGAATTCTACATCGTCCTGATTTTTTGTCAGTGATTTTTCGATAATCTTCTGGGCATTGTCATATTTGCCCTTCCATATTAATTCAATGGCCTTTGTCTGTTGAGAGAAAGCACTTGCCGAGAATAAGCAGATTAATGCGACGAGTATAATTTTCTTGTTCATATACAAACTATTTTAGTCCGTAAAGGTACTTAAAAATTAATATATATATGCCGGCTTTGGCATAAGTTATTCAAACATGTCGGTTGATATCTAAATAATTGATAGAAAGAATGTTGTTTTTTATTAGTGTCCGCAAAAATTCTGCGCTCATTTCGCAAGTTAGAACGAAAGTTCCGAAAACCGAAGGCAGAGCAAAACAAACGAAGGACTTTAGCTCTGCTAAGGAGCAGGAACGCTGTGTAACAACAGGCGTAGGCACGAGCCTTGTGAATTCAATTGTGCGAAACAAAGATCACGAGCAAACAGCTAGTAAATCTCCCTTTTGAAAACGATACAACTCGTTATGAATAAGGAGATTTCGGACAGCTTAATTTGCAACATCTCCTCGTTCCGTATCGCTGGCAAATTATAGCTTCCGTAATGACAGAAAAAAAACAAAATATATTTGTAAATGATTGGTCTTGTGTGTCTTACCAACGTTTTAATGTTTTTTAGCGGACACCAGTAGGTGTTTTTATAAGTAGTCCAATAAAAAAATCCCCCATTCACTTTAATTGCGAAAGGGGGATTTTCTTTATTTGTGGAGATTTACTTTCTGATATCCAATTCGTTGATAATGTTCTTAGCTCCGTAAAGTTCGTCGATTACCCAAAGAACGTAGCGAGCGTCAACATTGATTGTTCTTTCCATTTCAGGACTGAAAATGAGGTTAGAGCAAAGCCATTCCCAGTTGCCGTCGAAAGCAAGTCCGATAAGTTCTCCGTTTCCGTTGATGATTGGAGAACCAGAATTACCGCCGGTGATATCGTTGTCGCTGAGGAAGCAAACAGGAAGGTTGCCGGTTTCGTCGGCATAGCGGCCGTACTGCTTCTTAGCATAAAGTTCCTTAAGTTCCTTCGGAACGATAAATTCGCTGTTTGAAGGATCTTCCTTTTCGATAATACCATCGATGTAAGTCAAGTATTTGTACTTAACACCATCGCGAGGAACGTAGCTCTGAACCGTTCCGTATGTGAGACGGAGAGTAGAGTTTGCATCCGGATAGAAAGCAATGTCCTTCTTAAATTCGCGAAGTCCTTGGATATAAAGTCTTTCTAGTGTTGCAATCTTGTTCATCGGACCAACATAAGCCATCTGTAGAGGCATAATTCCGCCATAAACGTTCTTTGCAAAGTTGAACATAGGATCAGTATCAAGAGTTTTCTTGGATGGTTTAGCAAGGAATGCATTCAAGCGGTCCTTGTCTGTGAAGATTGACTTTGAGTAAACAGCATTAACGAACTTTGAGATAGATTCGGCTTCGCTTCCGGCCTTGAAGTTCTTGAAGATATATTCGGAGAAAGCAGCAGATCTTCTGTCGGCAGGAATAGTGTTTACATAGTGGTTCAACATTCTTTCGAATGACTTTTTATCAGTGTTGACAAAGTATTTTTCGAATAATCCGTCAACTTCAGCAGAAAAGTCAGCGCAGAAAGAGTTGATAGATTCCTTGTTGTTCTTTTCATCTTCGAACAATCTAGAGAGAGGGAAGAACTGAAGTGAGTTCATTGTCATGTCGCTACCTTGGCTTAAAAGCAAAGAGATCAGGAGCATGTCTTCGGTTGCCTGTCCCCAAGATTCGTATGCGTCCCTTAATTCAGAAAGGACAGTTCCGTAAAGTTTCTTGCGGTCAGGATTTGAAGTTACCCATTTCTGGAATTCAGCTTCCTCTTCTTCCTTAAGTTGGATAGCATTTGTTGTCTTGAGGGTTTGAACTTCTCCGCCCCAAAGCTTGTATCCGTTGGCAAGAGAAGCATAAGTGTCGGCCATAGCAAGACGGATGTTGTCGTCAACGTCCATGTCTTCCTTCATGGCACCAAGCTTAACACCCAAAGCATTAACTGCACTTGGATTGTAGTAGTCGCGTTTGTACTTCATGCCGTAAGAGCAGAGGAAACGTTCGGTGCTTCCTGGGTAACCCATAATCATAGTGAAATCACCTTCCTTAACGCCCTTGATAGAAACTGGCAAATGGTGCAATGGTTTGTAAGGAACATTGTTCTTGTCGTATCCTTTTGTAGGCTTTCCGTCTGGCGACATGTAAACTCTGAAGATAGAGAAATCGCCAGTGTGACGTGGCCACATCCAGTTGTCGGTATCGCCACCAAACTTACCAATTGATGAAGGAGGAGCACCTACGAAACGTACATCGCCAAATGCTTCGTAAATGAAAAGGTAGTATTCTCCACCCTTGTACATTTCCTCTACAGAGGCTTCGTATTCGTTGTCCTTGGTAGCTTCGGCAACGATGGCCTTGATAGTTTCGTTAACTTTCTTTGTTCTGTCTGCTTCTGGAGTTTCGTTTGTAATTCCTTCAAGAACTCTTGAAGTAACATCGTCGATACGAACAACGCGAGTTACTCTAAGCCAAGGAGCAGAAAGTTCTTCTTCCTTGTTCTTAGCCCAGTAACCGTTATCTAGATAGTTGTGCTCTGTAGTGCTGAGCTTGGTGATTGATTCGTATCCGCAGTGGTGGTTTGTGAAAAGCAAGCCCTGTTCGCTTACAATTTCGCCAGTGCAAAAGCCGTCGCCTTCTGCCGATTGAAGTTGGAAAATAGCATCCTTAAGCGAAGAGTTGTTGATGCTGTAGATTTCTTCGGCTGTGAGTTTGCAGCCAAGTTTTTGCATTTGTCCGTAGTTGAGCTGAGCGATCTTGTTCGGCAACCACATTCCCTCGTCGGGTGTAGGAGTTGCGTTCAAGCACATTGAGCCAAATACAAGAGCGGCAATAAGAGTACTTATTCTTCTCATAATTTATAAATGTTATAATTGTTATTAAAATCGTTTCTGCAAAAATATTTAAAAAAGCATGTATCTCCTTATTTATAATAAGTTAAAGTTTTACAAATTTAATTTCACATTTTTCGTTGCCGGCATTGATTTTCAAAATGTAGTTCCCTGCCTTCAGAAATGAAATGTTGACAGATGTTTCGGCAAAAGCCTTTTTGTGAGTTTTCATTAGGAGTTTTCCGTTGTCGTCGAAAATTTCAAAGGTGAAGTTTTTGCCGGGGGCACAAATTGTAATTGATTCATTAGCAGGATTTGGGTATATGCTTGCCTTTTTTACATGTATGTCAAGGTCGCCCGCAAGCGGGAATCCTGTAATCTTGAGTTCACGGAGTTTAGGCTGTATTGTCAATACTGATTTTGTCGCCTTTTCGTTGGATATCCATATTCTGCCTGAATCGCGGAATGTTATCCCCTCCACCTGTATGCCTATATTCAATATTCCAGATAATGCCTTGTGGGTCTGGGTGCCGGAAAGAAAATTATTTCCATCGAAATCAGACAGGATTGTAAAATGAGGATAGACGTCGAGATTGGCAGTGTTGTATGTGTATCCGCAGAGAGCCACTGTGTTAGTTGCGTAATTGTAGTCGGCGCCAGTAACTAGGTAGTCAAGTATAAGCGAGTCGATAGGCGTAATGGTGTGGAAAGTCGTGTCGATATTAGGTATGGCATACAAGTAAGTCTTGTGGTCGATCCAATTCTTTGAGAAAAGAAATAAGGTGTCGTCTTTTGCAATCATTGCTTCGCAGTCGAATCGTGTTGCCGTAGCCGAGAAGTTTTCTTCGGGATAACCTTCGGTTCCGTATGTGAAATTAATGATGCTAGGCATCAAGGTGTCAAGTTCGGTATTTTCAAGGTCCTCGATTGTAATTCGTAAGATTTGCAGGTGAGTGCTCATGCTGCCGAAATTGCCAATATATACATAGGTTTCGTCGTATGCGATATCTTCCCAGTCTTCGTTTGCGACACCGGCAATTACTTTTCGTTCAATAACAGCACCAGAAGTAGTGTCGATTGAATAAAGTATTGGTTCTCCGCCCGAATCGTTGTGTGTCCATAGTTTTCCGTTTAGGAAAATAAGTCCAGAGGTTTCTTCTATTTCTGCAGGAAGCTGGTTGACAAGTACTATAGGGTCGGAAATTTGTGCTTTAACTCCTGAGTATAAGCATAATACCAATAGTGTCGCCAGTATGTTTTTGGTTATTTTCATTTCCCTCAAATATAATAAATGGCAGTTGCGAAAAAAAATCGAAGCTGCCATTTATTGTTGTAATTACACATTCAAAAAATTAGTCACCGTACTTGGCCATGAATTCTTCAACCTTGTCGACCATTTCCTTGGAACCGACAACGAATGGAGTTCTCTGGTGAATTTCGGTAGGGACGATGTCAAGGATTCTATGACCATAACCGTCGGTTGCCTTACCGCCAGCTTGTTCTGCAAGGAAAGAAATAGGGTTGCATTCGTAAAGCAGACGGATCTTTCCGTTTGGTGAAGAAGCTGTTCTCGGGTAGATGTAAACACCGCCCTTGAGAAGGTTTCTGTGGAAGTCGGCAACAAGAGAACCAATGTAACGTGATGTGTACGGGCGGTTTGTTGCCTTATCGATTTCCTGAACGTATTTCAAGTACTGCTTGATGCCTTCCGGGAACTTAAGGTAGTTGCCTTCGTTGATTGAATAGATCTTTCCACTTTCGGAAGTATTCATAAGTTCGTTAGACATGCAGAATTCACCGATAGAAGGTTCGTAAGTGAAACCAGTTGTTCCAAGACCTGTTGAGTAAACCAACATAGTAGAAGAACCGTAGATTACGTATCCAGCAGCAACCTGCTTGTTGCCTGGCTGAAG
This sequence comes from uncultured Bacteroidales bacterium, assembly GCA_937899245.1. Lineage (GTDB taxonomy): Bacteria > Bacteroidota > Bacteroidia > Bacteroidales > ML635J-15 > Bact-19. The sequence goes on from CALDKB010000048.1 coordinate 106,133, forward strand.
AAAGTCTTCTCTAGTTACGCGTGTTCCCGGTTTTGAAAGACGGTGGTAGATTGAGAAGATAGTACCAACCGAAACGTTTACGTCGATGTTTGAGCTTCCGTCGAGCGGGTCGATGCAGATAACATAGTTTCCGTTGATAGAAAGTTCGTCGTCGAAGATTATGATGTCGTCTTCCTCTTCGGAAGCGATACCAGCAACGATACCAGAAGCCTGCAATGCCTTAGTGAACATTTCTTCTGCAAAAACGTCGAGTTTCTGCTGAGTTTCGCCCTGAACGTTGATGTTGTCGGTAGCACCTAGGATGTTGGTCTCGAGACCTGCACGGTTGATGCTGTTGTTGACGATTTTTGCTGCAAGACCGATGTTGCTCAACAATCTTGATAATTCGCCTTTTGCATATGGGAATGCTGACTGTCTTTGAATAATAACCTCGTCGAGGGTTATGAATCTGTTTGCTGCCATGATAATTTTATTGTTTGATAATTGTTTCAAAATTTAAAGCACGAAGTTAGGCAATAAGTTTTAATTACAGGCAAATAAAAATGGATTTATTTTTTTTACAGAAACTTATCTTGCTTCCGCTTCCTTAATTCTTGTAATATTTATTTTCTCAACTTCGTTCAGAAGTTTGTCGACGTTGCTTGAGGTCGGCTTGTACCAAGATTGTGCGCCAAAGTGTTTTTTCATTGCGTCGGTTGAGAAAATATAGCCGTGGCGTGCGAATATTTCGTTACGCATTATCTTGAGGTCTGCTTTTGATGTTGAGTTCAGTAATTCTTCAGTTACAATCTGTGTGCTAGTAAATGGATATCGTTCCTTGTCGGTTGGAAAGTATTTTGTCAGTTTTCCAATGGACGCAGTCTTGTTGCCTTTTGAATCCACCTTGAAGAATTCCTTTGCTGGTGCTGTGCGTACAACCTGGTTGCCAAATTTTATATCGCAGGTGAATTCCCATTCGTCGTCGCTCATATATTCGGAAATGTCATATGTTGTAGACTCAAAACCTTTAGACGACTTGTTCATTGCGTCGATGTAGTAAATTTTGCCATCGGAGGACTTGTAGCTGCCGGAGTTTATCTGCATTACAGACAAGTCGCAGTTTGCCATGAAATCATAAACTCGGCCGTTGTCGATGAAAAGGAGATAATAGATTCCGGAAAAATCCTTGAGTTCCAGAGTCGCTTCGCCCATATTGATTGTGAATCTATTGTTGCCGACATATGAAATATCTATGGAGCCACCTGTATCGCCGACAGAATATTGGTGCATTACGAACTTGCCGTTTTCTTCGGTAACAGAGTACCAGTCGGCATCATGGTGTGTCCATGTGTTTTTTGTAAGTATTTCGGTTGGTTTCTGTTGTGCCAAAGCCAGATATGCTCCTGCCGAAAGGAAGTATGCAGCGAGTGCTAAAATTGTAAATGCTTTTGTAAAGTTCATTGTTATGCAAAATTTATTTTCTACAAAGATATATATTTTATATAAAACTAAAAACCGTTGTCTATTTCCACGGCAATAATTTCTATTCTTCTTTCGCGGGCAGCGGCAGGATTGTATACGGAATTTCGCTGGTCGCTGCGGTCGTCGCTGACGTTAGCGGCAGCATGAATCTTGCCGAAGGCCACGAACTTGTATTCGATCTGCCCGCTTTCTATATAAGGAATGAAATAGCCATTGTCGAACTCGTTGAAATAGTTGACAAGAGAAGAAATTCTTCGCTTTGCAAGGTTGTTGTTGTACTTGACGGTGTTTAATGGACTGGTGAAGCCCTTGATTGTGATGGCTATCTTTTGTCCGCTTTCCAGCAATTCCTTCATTAGACTTGTAAATTCGATAAGGCGGTTGTAGTTGTTCTCGACATAGTTGGAGAAATAGTTGTCGATGCTGTCGATCGCCTGTTCGCGTTCGGTCTTGCCAAGTCCCTTTGAAAACTCGCGGCGGTATTTTTCCACCATATTCATATAGCTGTAGTATGTGTCGCTATAGTTTTGCGTTGTGATGGTGTCCCATGAGTTTGGATTTGGAATGTCGTTATGAAAATATAGACTTATTGGAACGAGCAGTTTGGTCTTCTGCGTTAGTGTTTCTATACGAATCTGTGTTTCTATTTCAAGTTTGCGTTCTTCGCTAATGAACTGCTGGGTGGTGTAGTAGAAAATATCGTTGCAGCAACTTTGGTGTGTTTGTGCCAATGCCTCCTTGCGGTTGCTGGTGAATAGTGCGATTCCACGTTCTGGATATATTTTGTAATATGTGTCGTTTTGTGCCGAATTTATCGGGTAACCCAAATTTTCTACCTTGTCCCAAACACGGAAATTTCCCTTTGCCGAGAAAATGTCGAAGGCCCCGATTGTCTGGTAGTAGTTGGAGCTAAAGTACAGCGTGGAGTCGAGACGATTGTAAAATGGCGTAATTTCGTCGCCTGGCGAATTTATAGTGGAAGTCGTGTCGGTGAATTCGGCGAAACGTTCATCTTCGATTATTGGACGACCTATGTTCTTTATGCTTCCAAAGTTGCCGTCGGGGAGAATTTCGCAGTAGTAGATGTCGTATCCGCCTTCGCCGCCGGGACAGTTGCTCGACCAAAGAAGAATGTCTGGACGATCACCAAATTCGACTAGGCATGGTTGTGTGGCATTGTAGCCCTGTACATTTATTTTCTCTGGAAGCATCTTGGGTTGCGACCATCCGTTTTCGTCTTTGGTGCTTTCGTAGATGTAGGTGTTTCCCGATGTAAAGTCTTCTGTTAGAGAAAAATAAATCTTGTCGCCAGCAGAATTCATACATGGATTTGAGATGTCGGCATAGTTTATATTGCTGAGACCTTCGAAGAAACCGAGTGAAGAAAAGTTATCTATTGGGGTTGTGTAAATCTGTGAACGATAAATCTTTGAAGTGTCGTTTTCTGGACGGATTGAAGCAAAAAGTATGTTTTCGTCTCCAATAGAAGCCCCGAAGTCACTATAAATGGAGTTTATGGTGGAGCTTTCGTGTTGAATCTCAACGGCTTGAGGATGGTTCTGCTGTTTCCATGCATATTCACAGTTAAGAATTTCCTGAGCGGCATGTTCGGCGTTCTGCTCGTCGCCCTTGAAGCCGTTTTTCTTCGACATGGAAATATATCGCTTGAAAAAGTATTGCGCACGCATGAAATCCTCGTTAGACTTCAGCATTTGGGCGTAGTAGTATATTGCATCGGGATACGAATATTCCACCTTGTCAACCAGAGTTTTGTAGTATTTTAGGGCGTTTGCGTAGTCGTTGTCGAGACGGTATGCTTCGGCGGTTTTCCACACAATGTCGTACATCTTTGCTTCCTGCTTCAGGGCTTCTTCGTAAAGTTTTGCTGCACCATAAAAGTTCTTTTGCTTCATGGCATTGTCGCCGCTGAAAATAAGACTGTTGACATCGTGGGTTTGCGCATGGGAAAATGAGAACGAAACAGCAAGCAACAATGTTAGAATTGCATTCGTTCCGATATGTGCCGATATTTTGCAGTTGAGTCTCATCTTGCTGTTGGTTACATGAATTCAGGGCATTTCCTGTAGTATGGAGTCTCTATAGGTTCGGGCTTGGAGAAAATATACACTATAGAGAATTCCACTCCGCCATTTCCGTTGCTAATACGTGTGAGTTTCGACAAGTTGATGTCATAGTTGATTAAGAATCGTACATCGTGGTACTGGATGCCTGCGCACATGATTCCCGCGTCGCTAGTACGTGCAAATATGCCGAAAAAAACTGCTTGAAGTGCGAGAGGGTTTATGTTCATTCTGCCAAGTACGCCGATGTCGAATTCGAGGTATTTCTGCTGAGTCATGCAGAAGAACATTGGCCCTATCCAGAAGTCATCCTTAATGTTGTAGTCGGCAGTTGCATGTACAATCCATTTTACAGGAAGACGAGAGTCGTTGTTGTCGAGGAAAGTTTTTTGTGGACGGTTGAGGTGGGCGACCGAGAAGCCTACTTGAGCCGACCAATGTTCTTTTAGTCGTAGTATAAGGTTGGCGCCAACCGAGCAGTCGAAAAATCCGAAAGAAGAATTTGCCCATTGTTCGCCCGACTGCATTGCTTCGTTGAATTCGTCGTTAACATACTGGCTTCCGAAATTTAGGTTGTCGATTTTAATACCATGGTGAGCGTATCCGAGAGCAAGTCCGCCTCCAGCAAGAATCTTTTCCGACATAAAAGGATAGTAGTATGCCGCATTAAGCATTATCTGCGTTGTCCCGAATTTTCCGTCGCCGGCTACATCACGGTTTATAACAATTCCAAGTCCCGATAGGTCGCCGTTGGCAAAAAGGGAGTTATGCGAATAGTCGACACTTCCGGCAAATGTACGATATGCTTTTGTGAAAGAATTCCACTGGTTTTTGTTGTTTAGAATTGCCCGCCAGTTGCCATTGAAGTTGCCTGCATTGGCTGGAGATGTCTGCATGGGAGTGGAGTAGAACTGCGAGAAATGTATGTCCTGTGCGAAAGCCGATGCAGTCGCAAGGATTATAAATGCCGCTATTATAAAAAAAATTTTACCCATGATGGACACAAAGATATAATATTCCAATTGAATTGGAATAATTTTGAGCCATGTTTGTTTGACATATATGTTTTTTTGATGGAAGGCGTGTTTTCTTATTTCAATGTCTTGTTTGATTAAATCGTTTTGCAATCTTGTTTTTTGCTGTTTGTAGCTCGGTTGTGTGCCTTATTATTAATGTGACGGTTGATAGTAAAAAGTATTTGATAAAACTTTTATAATTCATAATGTGATATTAAGTTTGTTGACTTAAGAGTTTATTGAATTTGAATTTATAAGTGCTTGATTTATAATATGAAGGCAAATATTGTCGGTTTGTTTAGCAGCTTATTATCGGTCGTTGTTAAATCTATTTTTGGTGGTATAAATGCAAAGTTTGTAGTGCTGCTTGTTGTGGCATTGGGAATGTGGGGAGGAGCGAGAGGAGAAACAATAAGTGGAACAACATATAATACATCATCAACTTCATCATTGCCTATAGGATGGACAGGAAGCGGATCTGGAACAAGTTATATTCAACTAACATCATCCTCCAACTATATCCAAACAGACAATTTTTGCCAAAATGGTTTTACATCAATAAAAATAAAAGCAAGAAAATATGGAGGTCCTTCTGACGCACAAGCATTAATCTCTGCTTCGTGGTATGATGCGACTTCGGGAACAGAAACTATACTAGGAACTATTACACCGACAAATACAACTTTAACTGATTACACAATATCAACACCAGTAAATCCTAGTGCTAATACAAACGGATATATTAAAATTCAATGTAAAGGCGCAAGTTCAAGTAAAGGGTCCGGAGTTTCACAAGTAACAATTACTTTTTCAAGCTGTGGAAGTTCATCATATAATGTTACCTTTAATGCAGGCACTGGTTCTTGCACATCAGAATCTTTAACAGAATCAAGTGCTGGTGCTGGTGTAACACTACCAACAGCAACGCCATCTTCTGCTTGTGCTGCTGCTGGTTGGTCATTTGCCGGTTGGGCTACTGCAACTTGTAGCGAAACAACAACAGCACCAATTTTTGTTGGTCAAGCATGTGATACATATCATCCAACGGCAGATTGCACTTTGTATGCGGTGTATAAACAGGGTGAAGTTGGTGAAATGGAGAAAACATATGGCTGGGAAACTAATGATGATGTTACTTTTTGGTCTTTTTATAACTTAGTATCTTCTGCTACAATAACTGCCCATCAAGGAAGCAATTATGGTTCAAATGGTTCTACCACAACGGCCAGTATACAAACAAAAAATATTATATCTCATCCGATTTCGATATCATGTTACTATTCAAAAACTACAACAAATACCAACACATCGTCTTTGTTTAAAATTCAGGTTTCTTCTAATGGTTCAGAATGGAATGATGTCGCAAGTGGGAGAACAATGGATAATGTTACGAAGGAAACATGGTACGAATTATCCGCAGACTTATCATCATATACGAATATGTATATAAGAGTATATTACACAGGTACCAATGCAAATAGAGCCTTGGATGATGTAATACTAAGATTTGAGGATGCTGCTTATACATATAATTCCAATCCTTCTTGTTCTGCCCCTACAACTGCAACAATCACATATAATGCAAATGGCGGTACGGGGACTACAGAGTCTCAAACCGACAATATCGGTGCTACAGTTCAGCTGAGAGCTAACGGATTTACTGCTCCTACAGGCAAATACTTTGCAGGATGGAACACTTCTGCCAACGGTTCCGGTACTTCGTATGGCGCAGGCTCCAATTACACACTATCATCAAACATAACTCTTTACGCACAGTGGACCGCATATGCCGTTACTGCACAATCAAACGACAACAATCTCGGCACTGTTTCTTGTGATGGTTTTACAATTACTGCTACACCTGGCGATTGCTCACAATACGCAACTCCAGCATATACTGTAATGAGCGGCTCTGCAACTGTTTTGCAAAACGGAGATTCTTTTACTGTGACACCTTCAAGTGATTGCAATATAAGAATAAATTTTGAATCGAAGCCGGCATATAACGTAACTTGGCATGTTAGCGGCCAGGCGGATGATGTTGATATTTATTGTTCTGGATCGAGCATAGTTGCGCCAAGCAATCCTGCGTCATGTGATGGCGAAAAAGTTTTTGTAGGTTGGTCAACTGCTCCAGTGGAGGAGACAGATGTTGCTCCAACTTTGTATTCAAAGGCACAACTCGATGGTACAATAGTTTCTGCAAATCTTAATTATTATGCAGTATTTGCAGATGTTGAAGGAAGCGTAGAATCTTGGACTCAAGTTACTAGTTTATCAAATATCACCGATGGTATTTATGTCATTGTTAACTCGGGATATTATTTGCCAAATACAAATACAGGTTCTACCACTGCTCCAATAGCAAGAACATTAACAAACACAGTTCATGATAATACACTTGAAGGAATAATAAGTAGTGATATGCAGTGGTCTTTTGCCGGCACATCAAGCGCAATGACAATCCGTCCTAATATTGAAAGCTCCACAGATTATTTATATGAGACTGAAGCCAACAATGGGTTAAGAGTTTATACGACAAATGACACATGGGCTTTTGAAACAAATGGTGTTGGTACATTTGCAATGAAAGGATCTAACAATAGGAGATATTGTGCAGTATACAATAATCAAGATTGGAGATCGTACACGACTGCAACTCATTCTAATTACATGGATGGAGGCAAGCTCTATCTTTATAAGAAAAGCGGAGGGGCTTCTTATTCTGCCTTTACAACTAACTGCTGCTCAGGCGACCGTTACGCAGTTTCATTCTCTCCAAGCAGTTTCGAAACATACACGAACTTTGAAACAAGCACTCTCGTAGCATCGCACGAAGGAAATGTTGCCGGAACTTGGGAACTCACTTGCTCGCCAGCAGCAACAACGGCTTCTATTGCAAGCAACGGAACAATAACTTTTGAGGCTGCAACAACGGGAACATACAGTCTTACCGCTAAGTTTATACCTTCTGGCGCAGGTGCTTGTCCTTCAGCAAAAAGCATAAACGTTGTCGTAAACGATTGTCATATTGATGTTCCAGAACCAACTTATACCGCCACATTGACTTCGGTTACGTTAAACTGGTCGCCTGTCGCCGATGCCGAAGTGTATGAAATAGTTTGGGATGACGGTGAAGAACCGTTGCTAGTAACAACAAATACGGCTACTATAAATACATTGCCTTCATGCTCAACATATTCGTATACTATAAGGGCAATTCCAGCAGAAGGGTCGGGCAGATGTGCATCGGAAATCTACATTGGTACGGCAACTACAACTTGTCCTTCAAAGGAATTTTCTCTTGTGACAAGTACACAAGACCTTGTTGCTGGCGAGGATTACATTATTGCAAGTGGTTATTCTGGAACAGTAAAGGTTTTGTCGCAACAAAAAGCCAACAATAGAGGAACTGCTAATGTAGTTGTTGACGATGGCAATATTTCTTTAACTGGTGATGAAATTGCCAGCATGAGTACAGAAGAAAAGGTATATGTTCTAACTCTTGGCGGTGCAAGTGGCGAATGGACTTTGTATGATGTAGTAAATGACGGTTATCTTTATGCGGCAAGTAGTTCCGACAATCATTTAAAGACTCATGCAGAAAATGATAACAATGGTAAATGGACTATTTCTTTGGAGACCGGCGGAGCCGCAACCTTTACAGCCCAAGGTTCAAACTCACGTAATAAATTGAGATACAATAGCGATAACACTTTATTCTCTTGCTATTCGTCAGGGCAAAATGCTGTATATCTATTCAGGGAAAAAGGTTCCATAAAGACATCAGTAGAAGTAATTCCCGGGCTTGGATATTGTGATGGCGAAGTAAATTCTATTTCTCAAACATTTACGGTTTCTGCTAGCAGAGTGGATGCTTCTTCCGTAAAACTAACGGCAAGTGCCGATTTCGAAATTAGCCTGACGGAAAATGGAACGTTTGCAGAAACACTCTCATTGCCGCTTATTGATAACGAACTTGCCGAAACTACAATTTATGTAAGATTGAAAACAGGACTTTCCGTCGGCAATTATATAGGAAGCATTGCTGTTGGAGCTTATAACGGGAATACATTTGTCGTTAACGGGCCTTCAATTCAATTGTCCGGAGCAGTTTCTGAATCTAGCATAACAGCATTGTCGTATTTGTGTGCTACTAATGAAACGGTGACTATCAATGTCGGTAGTACATGTACGACAGGACAGCGCTACGCAATTGCAATACGCGAAGGAGGAGTAAATCCACCTCATTCCCTTGGCAGCAACGAAACGATTGCTGTAGGAACATCTTTTGGCGGTTCTATTCCATATTCATGGGTAATTTATAATGCCATAGGAGAAGTGCCTGGCGAGGTAACGGCATCAGGCGTTGTGCCAGGAACAGATTATAAGATTCAGGCATACAGATGGAATGGCTCAAGTTGGGAAGGAGTAAAAACATGTAAAATTACAACTCCACGAATAACTGGATTGACCTATTCTGACCTTGCTGACGGTTATGGCTCGTTCTCGTGGTCGATGACAAATGCGTTGTGCAGAGATGATTATAATTATGTTGTTACATATTCAACAGAGCATGTATCTGCAGATTGCGCCTCTGTAAACGATGGCCATAGTTCGGGTTCGTTAACCCATTATTCAACCGCAGAAACCTTAACATCTGGCACAACTTATTATGCTCGTGTTTTCTTGCTTTTTGATGGCGAAATCTGTTCGGCAAGCGATGAAATTTCTTTCACTCCGTCTGCTATTACCATCCTTAAACCTGGCGATTTGGCTGTAATTGGTATCAATAACACAGTTGTGGATGGAAATGGTGACGGTGGTCCGGATGAGATAAGTTTCGTTGTTTTCAAGGATATTGCCAATGGAACATCTATCGATTTCACCGATAACGGGTACGAACGCATATATGCAGGTCGCTGGGGAACTACCGAGGGTATTTTCCGTCTTACTTGGAATGGCGGCTGCGCATTGGAAATGGGTAGTGTGATTACTATTTCCGAAACGCAAGGAAATATTGGTTCAACAACATCTACTCCTGCAAAACCACCTGTTATCGGTACAAATATTAATGTGTACACAAACGGAGTCCTCGACAATTCGCACTGGTCGATTTCTATGCTCAGTCCTGGACCTTTGGACCTAAACGACTTGGATCAGATTTGGTTCATGCAAGGTGGTTCGTGGGAGCTAGACGAGACTCTGCAAACAACAAAACATCATGCGTATTATACTGGTAATGTACTGTATGGTTTTACAGCATCGGGATGGATTGAAAACCCTAATTACGACAAGCGTACAATAGATGGTATCGAACGGGGAACAAAAGGATCGACAATGTTCCCTGGTCAGGATTGTTTTACAACGAATGTGATGATGAACCATGGTATTGCAAAATATACAGGATCATTGGAACCTGCTACAAAGCGTGAGTGGATTACAAGACTAAACGACAAGGAGAATTGGACATCGTATGTAAATGTAGAGTCTGGTGGTGTCGTTGTGACATTAGGAAGGGATTTGTACAATGCGGCAGAAAGAAACTATCGTACATATTCTGGTAAATTTAATGTTATAGATGGCGAAACTTTCACCGCTGGCAAATGGTCGGGTACAAAGAACGGCAGCTGGTGCAATTGTGCAAATTGGTTGAGTCTTGCAGTTCCTAACGAGGACAACGATGTAATTGTTCCTCCTGTTACAACAAACGAACTTCTTCTTACTGCCGATGAGGAAAATGTTGCAAAATGCAAGATATTAACAATTTTGGATGGTGGAAATATCGCAAACGAGGATGGCGCCAGCCTTTGGGTAGTAAATGATATTACAATTGAAGCCGGCGGAACTTTCCAGCCAAGCGACAATAGCGAATTGAATTTATATGTTGGCGGTAATGTCGTAAATAATGGAACTTTCAAGACAAACGAGTATTTGTCGCTGACTCTTACTTCTGAAAATGCACAGACGATTGCAGATGTTTCGGAAGGTGACTTTGTCCTCAACAATTTGACATTTACGGCTGATGGGCATTCTTTTGATGCGGATACAATAAAATTGCATGGCGATTTTAGCGCCTCTGCAAACGGCTTGGAAAATCAACATGTAAGTTTTGCCGGAACTTCCCTGCAGAAAATTACAAATAGTACAGTTATTTCAAATCTTACGATGAACAATACTGGCGATGGCGTTGTAATTTCTTCCGGAAATACTTTGACGATAACCGATGAGGCAACATTTACAGATGGCGCTTTGCTAGGGAATGTAATTTTCAATTCGGAAGCTGTTGTTGTCGGTGATTTAACTTACAACAGCTACGTTCAGGGTCCGGTAACAAAGAGAGCTAGTGCTAATGCATTTACATTCCCAACTGGTAGCAATGGAATGCTCGGACAGGTTTCTGTCGGTGGTTTGTCGGCTGATGCTACTGTATCTTTCGGTCATAATCCGGATGGTTTTTCTTCCAATGAAATGCCAAGCTGGTGGAATCAGAATAATATGTGCGAAGGCGATGGAGAAAACGAAAAGTTAGATCATGTGAGCAATATGTTGAACTGGACAGTTGGTACAAATGCAAACATTGAAGACGTTACTTTCTCGGCGGTTTCAAGTTCTGATGTTCAGTTTAATGAGGCGACAGAAGCTCGCGATGCCAATGCGATTAAAGTTGCCGTTTATGATGACTGTTGGAAAAACATCGGCGGTTCGGCAACTGTGGTTGACGAATCTTCACACCACGAAATTACAGTTTCAGGAGTGAACATTGCTCGTACTAATCGTGCTGGTGGACAAATTACTTTTGGTTCACTTGTCCATCAAACCTTGCTTCCTATCGAACTGTTGTCGTTCTCGGCTTCTTGTATGGGCAACGGCATTGTCGTTTCGTGGTCAACGGCTTCGGAACACAATAATGATTACTTCGTGCTCGAACGTTCGGTAGACGCAGTTAATTTCAGCGGAATCGCTCAAATAAGGGGCGCTGGCAATTCAATTGAAAACTTGGATTATTCATACAATGACAATTCGGCGAACAATGGCGAAAATTATTATCGTCTTGTTCAGGTCGATTATGATGGAACCCGTACGGTTTCCGAAATTATCGTGGCAAATTGTTTGTTCAATGATGTGGCTAAAAGGAATGTTGGTGTTTATCCTAATCCATTTGGCGATGAGTTTACTATTGTGTTGGAGAAATTCAATGGCAATGCAGACGTTGAGATTTTCGATATGCTTGGTCGTATCGTTTATGAAAATAAGGTTAATGCAAAATGCGTTTGCGAGTTGAATGTTAAGTTTGACTTTGCTCCAGCTACATACAATTTAAGAATAACCTCAGGCGATGTTGTGATAAACAAGCAGATTGTAAAGCAATAGGAAGTCAAGACTACTTATATAATAAACGAAAAACGCTCCCACTTTCCAGATCCAGAATCAAGTTCAGGATGACGAAAATGGGAGCGCTTTTTTTGAATTTGAAAGAATAATCCGCTTTGCTCTCAATTTATTTATTCATCGCCTTTCAATGGATTCCATCCCTGTGCCTTTAGTTCAAGTTCTACACCATTGCGGGCAACAAATTTACTTTCTTCTTTCTGGTCGCAAATGTAGCCGATGATTGAAACGTCTGGAATTTGTTCGATGAGGTCTTTTTTGTCAAGAGGAACCGTGAATAAAAGTTCGTAGTCTTCTCCTCCGTTCATTGCTGCAAGACTTGGGTCGAGACGGAATTTTTCGCTGACAACTTCCGTTTGGTCATGTATAGGAATTTTTTCTTCGTAAACGCGACATCCAACGCCAGATTCCTTGCAGATATGCATAAGTTCCGATGATAGTCCGTCCGAAATGTCCATCATTGAATTTGGTACTATTCCACGCTTGGCAAATTCTCGTACAATGTCGCGGCGTGGTTCCGGTTTTAACTGACGTTCGATAACGTATTCGTACCCGTTAAGTTCAGGTTGTGTGTCCTTGTCGTCCATGTAAAGTTTAGCTTCGCGTTCGAGGACTTTAAGCCCCATATATGCTCCGCCAAGATCACCACTTACGCAGATAAGGTCGTTTTTCTTTGCTCCGCTACGGTATGAGATGTCTTCCTTCTTTGCCTGTCCGATGGCTGTGATGTTTATAAAAAGCCCCGACATTGAGCTTGTCGTGTCGCCACCGATAAGTTCAACATCGAAACGGTCGCATGCCAGTTTTATGCCTTCGTACAATTGTTCCATTGCGGCTACGGAAAACTTGCGGCTTAATGCTATTGACACCGTTATGTATTTTGGAGTGCCGTTCATGGCGTAAATGTCGCTGAGATTTACAGCAACGGCCTTGTAGCCAAGATGTTTCAATGGAGTATAGATAAGGTTGAAATGAACGCCTTCGACTAGCAGGTCGGTAGTGACAAGGTTGCAGATGTCGCCACATTCAAATACTGCGCAATCGTCGCCTATGCCTTTGATAAGGTTCTTGTCTATTACGGTTAAGTCTTTGGTTAAGTGTTCTATAAGTCCGAATTCTCCAAGTTCGGATATTTCAACCGGCTTTTTGTTTTCCTTGCTGTCCATATTTTTTGCTTAAAAGTTTTGCAAAGGTATTATTTTTGGCTTTTTGTTGTATATTTGCAAGACAAAAAATACAAATGAAGTCGACACTAGCCCATATTCAAACACTTTTTCTGCTGATACTTTGCTCTGCTTGGTGTTATGGACAGAGTTTGTCGTTCTATAATGATTATCTGAACAATGTTTGGATCTTTGATAATTGTCAGACAAAGCAGATTGAACATCAGTCGCTTAGGTCGTATGGCGTAGGTAATACTTCGTTTGTTTACGTGGACAATTCCGGCGGGCTGAAAATATATCACAATCATTTTCTGCATAGTGCCAGCAGTTTTGTTACTAGCTATAAGGTTACCGACAACATAATTCCGTTCTGCATGAATACGCAGTTGAAGATTTTCGACGATGGAAATTTCTGGACTTTGTGCGCAAGTGCTGAAAAATATTGGGCAGACGACGATGTTGTCATTTGGTTCAACGATATGCAGAATATGCTCATGGGCTACTGGAACGGCAATACCTTTACGCTTGACGATGCCTTGTCGTCGGGCGAGGCCGGAGAGGTTTACGTTGGCGAGAACATTGCTGCTTTTGTCGATGTAAACGGCTGGCTAAATTATTTTTATCTAGGGCAAGTCGACCAGCTTCTTTATTATAAGAATTTGGTTAGCATAAATTTGGGACGTGATATTATTGCCTTTGTCGATGGTAGTACAGGAATGTTCCAGACGTTTTACCAAAACGAATTCGTCGATCTTGAAGATTTTGCTCCTACGTCATACAAGTGTGGTGATGGCATGGTTGCATACGTAGACGCCTCGTCGTACCTGAAGGTGTTTGAAGGTTTCCAGACCCGAACAATCTCCTTTGATGAACCTGATTTTTATGAGGTGGAGGATGAAATTATGGTTTTTGGCGTTCAGGATTATTTCAAGGCATATGTAAACGGCAAGGTCTATACGCTTGAAAGTTTTATCCCCGAGAAATATCAAATCAACAATAAGTCGGTAGCTTATATCGACCAGATGGGAAACTTGAAATATTTCGACGGCACCAAGTCGGAGGTTATTTCGTACGAAAAGGTTTCTGATTTTGAACTTACCGGCGATGCCGTAAGGTATTCGTTCGGAGTTAAGTCCGAAAGCATTTATTACAACGGCAAAACATACAAAAACGATTAGAATGTTCGTGGATTCCGGACAGATTAAGGATTTGGCACGTCGCGTTGGTTTCGATGCGTGTGGAATTTGTGATGCTGTTGTTGATGATTCAGAGATTGCTCGACTTGCTTCGTGGTTGGATAAATCATACAATGCTGGAATGGGATATATGTCGCGTAATGCAGATGTTCGTGCAAATCCAGGTGCACTTCTTGACGGTGCAAAATCTGTAATATCCGTTTTGTTGTCGTATAATACCGACGAAAAGCCGGAACAAGGTGGCCTGAAGATTGCAAAATATGCTTATGGTCGTGATTATCATCTTGTTGTAAAAGAAAAGCTATGCCGGTTGCTTGCAGAAATAAAGCGGATATGTCCCGAAGCCGAAGGCCGTCCGTTTGTTGATTCTGCACCTGTTCTCGAGAGGTATTTTGCCAAAAGGGCAGGGTTGGGCTTTATCGGTAGGAATCGTTGCCTGATAAGCCCTAAATACGGTTCGTTTGTATTTATTGGCGAACTGGTGGTGAACTTTGAGTGCGATTACGACAGACAGTTGGTTCAGAGATGTTTGAACTGTAATGCCTGCGTGAAGTTTTGTCCGACACACGCTTTGACTTTTGAAGGGCTTGATGCCCGCAAATGCATTTCGTATCACACTATTGAAAATAGAGATGAAATACCGGAGGAGGTAAATGACAAATTAGGGAATAGGTATTTTGGCTGTGATGCGTGCCAGGACTGTTGTCCGCACAATATTTCCGTCCCTAAAAAAAATGGAATCTTGTTGCCTGAGATAAATGCTATACAACTTGATGAACTAGAATCTATGAGCAATCGCCAGTTTCAGAAAAAATATGGTGAAACGGCTTTGTCCAGAGCCGGAAGGGAGAAAATTGTCGCTCAACTTAGAAAAGCAAACTTACAAAACAGGGACTCTTAAGTTGAAACGACTTTAATAGTTCCAAATATATTCTATTGTGTCGCCAGGTTCGCAGATATATTTTGAAACCTTGTTGTTTTGTGATGATCCTCCGCGAACAAGATATCTAGTTATTGTGATTTCGTCGCCTCCAATGATGTTCCATATTCCACTTTCGTTAACGTCAAGACCATTAAAACTCATGTAGTCGGAAGTGACGCATTCTGAACAAAGCGGATTTATTCCGTTGATTTTAATGCGGGCAACATCGTTTTCATCACCGATATGTGCACCATAAGCATTATGTATTTTGTAATGAATATATCCGGCTTTTGGGATTGTCAGGTTCTTTTCGTATTCCGATGCTGTTTCTTCGGGCATGAAGTCAACTCGGTTGGGGTGATATCCATTCTTAGATATCCGCAAGCTGTATTCGCCAGCAGCAACAGGAGCAAATTCAAAATTGTAGTTTCCGCTGTCGTCGGTAACAGTCGACATATATTTTTCAAAAGTGCTGGAGAATCCGCTCGATGAAATTTTTGTGTAATATAGATCAATGGTTACGTTGTCTACAGCTTCGCCTGTTGACATGTCGGAGACCTTACCGAATATATGATTTTGGGCCTTGTCGCAAGATGGCATCGAAATGGCCAGGATTGCTATGACGATAAAAAAAAGATCCTTCATGCTGTTTTTTGTTTTGCCGTTGTTTCAATAAATATTATTTTTACAAAAATAACAAAAAATGTATTTCTATGGAAGTTTTAAGTAATCTCGAGCCAAAAAAGGTTTGGCAATATTTTGAACAGATAACAAAAATTCCACGTCCTTCGAAAAAAGAGGAGAAAATGGTGGAATTCCTAATGAATTTTGCAAAGGAAAACAACATTGAGGCAAAGCGCGACAAGGTTGGCAACGTAGTTATGCGCAAGCCGGCAACCAAGGGAATGGAAAACCGCAAGTCGGTAGTTCTGCAGGCCCACATGGATATGGTTTGCGAAAAGAACAGCGATGTAAATATCGATTTCGAAAAAGACGGAATTACTCCATACGTTGATGGCGAATGGGTAAAGGCAAAGGGTACAACTCTTGGTGCCGACGATGGTATCGGTGTCGCTGCCGGAATGGCAATCCTTACAGACGATAGCATTGAACATGGTCCAATTGAATGTCTATTCACAATAGATGAGGAAACTGGTTTGACTGGCGCCGAAGCTGTTGAAGCAGGATTTTTCGAATCCGAAATTCTTCTCAATATGGACGACGAAGACGAAGGTGAAATGTGTATCGGTTGTGCCGGTGGTATCGACACTGTTGCAGATTTCTCTTATCAAAAAGAATCGGTTCCTGAGCATCATGTTGCATACAAGTTCATTATCAATGGACTTGCTGGTGGACATAGTGGCGATGAAATTCATAAGGGACTTGGCAACTCGAACAAGATTGCAAACCGTTTCTTGCAGAAAGTAACAAGCAAATATTTTGCACGTCTTGCCGACTTTAACGGTGGTAACAAGCGCAATGCAATTCCTCGTGAAGCTGAAGTTGTATTTACTGTTAAGGCCGATTTCGCTAACGATGTAAAGAAGGAATTTGTTAAGTACAAAGCCGATATCCTTAAGGAAATAAAGATTACCGAACCGAACATCAACCTTGAGCTTCACGATACAGCGATGCCAGCATTCGTTATCGACGAGGAAACCCAACGCAATCTTATCATGGCTTTGTCTGCTTGTCCTCACGGTGTTCACGCTTGGAGTGCAGCAATCAAGGGTTTGGTTGAAACATCAACAAATCTTGCTTCTGTTAAGTTCATCGACGATAAGATTCAGGTTACAACAAGCCAGCGTAGCTCGTTGGAGTCGGGTAAGGAAGAGATTAACACTATGGTTCGCAACGTATTCTTCCTTGCAGGTGCGCATGTAGAATCGGGCGACGGATATCCTGGCTGGGCTCCAAATCCAGATTCTGAAATCTTGAGAATTGTTGTTGCTTCATACAAGCGTTTGTTCAACAAGGAACCACGCGTAAGAGCAATTCACGCAGGTTTGGAATGTGGTCTGTTCCTCGAAAAGTATCCTAACCTCGATATGGTTTCATTTGGTCCGACACTTCGTGGCGTTCATTCACCAGACGAAAAGATCGAAATTAAGACCGTTGAAATGTGGTTCAGCCATCTTACAGATGTCTTGAAGAACATTCCGGTGAAATAAAGAGAGATGACATTCAATAAAATAGCGGATGAATAGTCCGCTATTTTTTTTACCGTTAAATGATATTTTCCATCTTCACATACTCGCTGCCGAAGGCAAACATTTCGCCAATTGGCACAAATCCTAATTTTGCGTAGTATTCTTCAAGTCTTTTGTGCGACTTTTCGACAAGCAATGTAAATTTTTTGATTCCTTGTGCCTTGCCGTATTCTATGACATAGGACATAAGTTTATGACCAACACCTTCTCCACGATATTCTTTGTGTATTGCCATACAGTCGAGATAGAATTCGCCGGGACCGGTTTCCATTGGGTTGTTGCGCAGGTCTAGTCCGGTTCTTTCGTATAGTCGGTTGAATGTGTTGCGACGGAGTTCTGCATAGTTGTCGCCGTTATATGCAATAAGACAGCCAATTGCCATGCCGTTGTGTTCTGCAATGAAACTATGCTGGAAGCAATATAGTCTTGTGCCGTCGCTGGCCGAGTTTATTAGATCTGATACGGAATCTTGCATGTCCGTTGGGACTTCGTCGTCAATGTCAAGCAAGTCTATTGCTGCCAATACGCAACGTGCTATAATGTTAGCATCTCCGGTTTTCGCCTTCCTGATTATTATTCCGTTCATGCAAGTCGGTTACCATAAATACAACGCAAATGTAATAAATTAGCAACAATTCACGTTTAATAAATATGTCTGGGATGCGACTTTGCGTCCCCTTATAAAACATATATTTGCTATCGTAAATGTAAATTGGAAATGTTATGCGTAAATTAGTCAAGATTGCCTTGTTGATGTTGCTTTTGGCCGTAGGTGCTACCCCGGTTACATTTGCAACGCATGTTTTTGGTACTGCCAAGGATTATGCAGGAGGAGAAATAATATTCTACCGCTACCAGGATCGCATAACCTATATGCAGGAAGAAGTTTTCCGCATCAAGATGGATGAAAACGGTGCGTTTGAGGCAGATTTCGGACTGGAACACATTACGTATCTATTTGCTGAATTTGGCGTCTATTATGTCTATTTTTATGCCGAACCAAATGCAAACTATGAATTGTCGCTGCCGGAATATGTTGAACGCAACGAGGGTGAACTTTTCAATTCGTACTATGAGCCAACCGAAATGCATCTCGGCATTAAGAACATGAAGGAGTCGGACCTGAATTATCTCATCATGGACTTCGACTACTATTTCAACCGCTATTATGATCTTAAGCTTGAAGAAATCTATATGAATGGGCTGCATTCGGATGTGGATACTTTTATAACAAACATCAACACACGCTATAAGAAGTATAACAATCAATATTTCCAGCAATATCGCCGCTATAGGATTGCCGCACTTAAAGAAGTTGTTACGCATCGCGATTACGAGTCGGCGCTAGTTTATTCGTATTTTTCAAACAAGGAAGTTCTTTACGACAATCCTGCGTATATGGATTTGTTCAATTCCATATATCGCGATTATTTCGACAATTATCTGGTTTCTCCCGGTGGCGCGGATTTGTATCGCGTCATAAATTATGGACATAGCATTTCGCTTTTGCACCGTTTAATCGGTTCGAACCCGAAACACAAGAACAAGCAATTCCGCGAGTTGGTTATGCTTAAAGGTCTCAACGATGCCTTTGCCAACGATAATCTTTCGTGGCTGCCGTTATTGCTTACACTTGATTCGCTTTACATTACTACGGAATATCCTATTCACCAGCAAATTGCACAAAACATTGCCGACAATTCGTTGAACATGGCAAAGGGAACCTTGGCATTGCCTTTTGCTTTGCCAGATTCGCTTGGCAATATCAAGACTCTTGACAATTTTCGTGGGAAATACCTGTATCTGCAATTTGCAAATACGCAAACATATTCTTCTCAAGCCGAATTCGACGTGCTAAAACGTGTGTACGACAGATACAAGGGCATTTGCCTTTTTGTTACGATACTTACTGATAGCGACAAGGAAAAGGCATTGAAATTTATTTCGGACAATTCGCTGTCATGGACGTTCCTTTTCGCTGAGATTAACGACAAGGTCCTTTCCGACTATAAGGTTAAGGCTTATCCAACCTATTACCTGATTGATCCGAGCGGAACACTTGTTTTGTCGCCGGCACCATCGCCTGCCGAAAATTTCGAGAAATATCTTTTCAAGATAATTGAAGGACAGAAAAAGAAGAAATAAGGTTTAGCGCTCTGTCATCTGCTGGTATTTTGTAACCTTGATCATATAGTCGATCTTGTCTTCCGCCAGCTGACTTTCCGCCTGCTGCAATAACGATTGTGCTTCAAGGACTTCAGACATGCCAATCATACCTGCATTGTAGTTGTCGGTGGAGAATTTTAGGTTCTCCTCGGCAGTCTCAACAGTTTGCTCTGATATTTTAACTTGCGAATATGATTCGCTTAGGTCGTTCCATGCCATCTGCATTTGCAAAAGCATTTGTTCGTCAAGGTCCTTGCGCTGGTTGTATGCCTTCTGGTAGTTAACATTCTGCTTTTTTATCTCGTACGATTTTTCCCACCATCCGGAAATCGGAATCGATAATGTTGCAAATACTAGCCCGTTGGTGTTGAACTTGTCCATAAGTGTGTTGCAAGTATATCCGGCTCCAACTGCAATCTGTGGCAAAGCTTCTCCGACAATGAGTTTTTTCTTCAGTCGTTCTGCTTCAACACTAATGTCCAGAAGTTCGTATTCGATACGGTTCTTTATGGCTTCATGATGGTCGGTATGGTAGATTTGTGGATTTGGAATATCGCCGATTGTGTCGGTGAGAATCATATTTTCATCGTATGGAATTCCAATGTGTTGGCATAATGCCGATTTGGCCAGTCGCATTCCATTGTTTAGCTTCAGTTCCATTGACTTTATTTCCGACTGCTTTAATGTTACCTTCAGTAAGTCGTTGCGGTGTATAACTCCGGCTTCGACTGCGCCCGAGGCATCGCGATACAAGGTGTCGAGCAATTCGTTGACGGAAACAAGAATTTTGGCTTTTTCCTGAAGCGAAATTATTGTCCAATATAATTCCTCGGTCTTCAGGTCGACTTCGTTTCTGACCATTTGTGTCTGCAGTTTCGCTGCTTCCACACCTAGGTTTGCCAATTTGTTCCCGTTTACGATTCTGCCTCCAGCATATACTGGCTGTATGGCCATTGCACTGCATACAATACCACCGTCAAGCCCGTTAACATTTATTTCTGGCATCGACATATATGGTCCATATACATTGGTCAGTGTTTGAAGGATTTCGTTAATGCGTTGGTTTTCAAAGGTTACGTTGAATCCTTCGCTACCACCAATGTCCATGTCGAGGAATGGTTTCTGCGCATGGAAGGCTCCTCCATTTATGCTTACCTGTGGAAAATATTTGGTGAAAACACCCTTCTTGGTCTGTTCGGCCGCTTCAATATCTAAAGCTGCATTCTGAACTTTGGCGTTGTTTTCAAGTGCCATTTGCCTGCAGTCGTCAAGGGAAAGGTATTGTGGTTCTGTCTGTTCTGTATCTATGTTGCCGACAGTTGTTTCTCTTTCTGTCTGTGCTTTTGCTGAATAGGAGAACAAAATGGCTGTAATTGCCACTGCAATAAGCTGGATGTATTTTGCTTTTTTCATTTTTTGTCTCCTTTCTTCTTATAGATCTGCCAGTATGCTACCGGGAGAACCGTAACCGTCAGCGGCAGGGTAAATATTGTTCCGAAGCAGATAACAACTCCCATAGGCATCCATAACGAGGTGTGTGCGATAATCATAGGAATTACACCAAGGGCAGTTGTTGCCGATGTTAGGAAAATAGGTCGCATACGGCGTCTTCCGGCTTCAAATGCCGCTTCCTTCGCTGTGTAGTGTTGTTCGCGACGAAGTGATTCGGAATACTCGAACATAATAATTGCGTTTCGAACTATTACGCCAATCAGGCTTACCACTCCAAGAACTGCTGTAATGCTAAAGTCTAGCTGGAAAATCCAGAGGCCTAAGAACGCACCGAAAATAACCATTAGACAAGAGCCAAGAGATAACGCGGCAATATCAATTTTTGCAAAGTGATAAAGCAAGAATACAAACAGTACCAATATTGCAGCCAGAATAGTAAGCACAATTTGTGGAATCATTTCGTTGTTGGTCTTGGTAAGCCCAGCATATTCAACACTAATGCCTTGTGGCAGATTGGGCTTTATGTTGCTTTCGACGTATTTCTCTACTTTTTTCATGCTTGCTGGTTGGCTACAGCCATACGCAAGGTCACATCCGACGGTAATTGTGCGGATACTGTTATAGCGTGTAATAGATGACTTTTGCCATTCGGGCTCAATTTCGGCAACTTGGTGCAAAGGAACCCAAACTCCAGGAATTGCAGTTGGGACCAACTGGTCTTCAAGCGATTTTACCTTGTTTGAATCGGTGACTTGCGAATACAAGACAACAGGGACATTATAGTCGTCTTCCCATATAGATGTCAATGGTTGTCCTCCCAAAGCTCCGGAAAGATATATTGACAGCATACTTTGTGTTATGCCAAGTTGAGAGGCTTCGTCTGGTTTAAGCGTAATTCTAACATTAGGAACAGACTCGTCGTAATTTGAATGTACCCACACCATTTCTGGTTCGCCGTTCATGAATTTCTTCAGCGAGTCGGCAAAAATTTCCATTTGAGCAAGGTCGTCGCCGGTAAATCTTACTTCGACAGGGTTCTTTACAACCTGATAGTCCATCTGCTTGAACCTTACAAATGCATTAGGGAAAAGATTCTGATATTTTGGTCCGTATTCTTGCAGAAGTTCAAGTGTTTCCTTTTCGCTTGTGGTGTTTACAATAAGCTGGGCATAGCTTTTCTTTCCAATTTCTGGGGCGTATGTAGCATGGAAGCGTGGTGATGCGCAACCAATAAAAGTTGTTACAGACTTTACGCGTTCGTCGGCACGAAGTACATTGGTAACGGAGTCTGCGATAGTAGCTGTTTGAGCTAGCGGAGTACCTTCGGTAAGATGGATTTCAACAGCAAAGCAGTCTCGTTCGGCTTTAGGTAGCATCTGGACGTTTAGTCTTGTAAATAGGAATAACCCCAAGGCTAATGTTCCGGCAAAGATTAACAAAATGGTCTTCGGATACTTGAAGCACAAACTTAGTAGCTTGTCAAAATTATCCTGCAGGGTGATGAAAAACTTATTCTGTACCTTTTCAAATAGTGTTGTCTTGCCGTCGTCATGCTTGCGGATGAATTTGGTGCTCAGATATGGAATTACCCACACTGCATAGAACAAAGAAATAACGAGGGCGAACATTATTGTCCACGGGAAAAGTTGTACAAAGTCGCCGAGAGGTCCGTTGATAATCTTTGTCATCGGGAAGAACATTGCACAGATGGATATTGTCGCCAGCAAAGTTGGAACAAAGAGTTCCTTGGTGCTAATCGAGGCGGAATACCAGCGTGAATGACCTTTCTGAAGGTAGTCGGTATAGCCATCAATCATTATGATTGAATTGTCGACAATCATTCCGAGAACAACAATAAGTGCAGCAAGAGTAACCGTATTCAGCTCAATGCCAAACATATACATAAGTCCCAGTGTAATGGCTGTGCAGATTGGCACGCCCGATCCGGCAACCAGAGCGGTTCTTAACGGGAACAGCAGGAGCATTACGGCAATTACCACCAGCATAGACTCAACAAGGTCGCGAAGAAACGACCAAACCGACTTGTCGACAAGTTTCGGTTGATCGGTAATCCTATGCATGTTCACGTCGGGAGGAAGAGTCTCCTTCATTTCGTCGAGAATCTTGCCAACATCTTTACCAAAAGCGACGATATTGTTTCCGGAGCACATTTCAATAGAAATGATGACAGTCTTTTTGCCGTTGTATTCAATATAGCTTGATGGTTCGGCATATTGGCGTTTTATGTCGGCAACGTCGCGCAATCTTACGGCGCCACCGGCAGGGTCGACATATACAATTTGTTCTCCGATTGCATATTCAGAGTCGTAAGGTATTGCTATATGGATTTGTGTGTTTCCGTTCTTGTCCTCGATGTTGCCGCTGATGGTTCTCAAACCTTGGGTTGCAAGTTCGGCAAACAGAATTTTCTGGTCGATGCCGTAGGCCGACAGTTTTTTGTCATCGATAGTAACAGCAATCTCTTCTTTTTGAAGCCCGAAAGTCTTGAGGTTGCCCATTTCCTTTATGCTACGCAGGCGGTCGCATATCAGTTCTGAGTATTTTTCCAGTTCGCGAGGTGTTCGTTGTTCCGATTCGACAGCCAGAAGTATCGATGAGGTGTTTCCAAAGTCATCTATTACAACAACTTCAAGTACGCCGGCTGGTAACGATGTGGTCTTGAATAGCTTGAGTCCATGCCTAATTTTAGACCAGGCAGCATCTTTGTCTGTTATTGTCGGCTTCAGCTCTGCAAATACATAAACTATTCCATTCTCGGAAATCGAATAAGTGTGGTCTTTGTCTATTTCCTGGTATGTAAATAAGAATCTTTCCAGTGGTTTTGCAACTTGTTCCTCCACTTCCTGTGCTGATGCTCCGGGATATATTGCGGCAACGACACCCTGTCTGATTGTGAACTGTGGAAATTCGTCCTTGTTGAGGTTTGGAAGGCAATAAAAGCCAAAAACGACAAGAGCCAGGCACACAACAAGTATTATGTTGTGGTGCTGCATTGCGGCTTCTATGTGATTGCGCTTTTTCATTTCTTTTTGCTTTTACTCAACTTTTTTAGGTTGTGTGTCAACTTTTTTCAATTTATTAAACGACACTTTTGCATTGTCGTATAATTTCTGATAACCATCGGTGACAATTGTGTCGCCTTGGGAAATACCATCCATAACCAACACTCCGCAGGCAACATATTTGCTTGATTTTATCGGACTTCTTTTTGCACGTCCATTGATAATTTTCCACACGGCAATTCCTTCGGTGGTTGTTTGTACGCATTTTGCTGGAATCACAAACCCACTTTCCTCGGGCTTGATAATGCTAACTTTGCAAACCATTCCTGGCAGCAGTTTGTCGTGGTTTCCTGTAAATATGCATTTAGTCTCGTAGCTATGCGAAAGAATATTGGCGGATATGCTTTTTTCAATGACTTCCGCAGGATATATTTCGTCACCAACAGCAGGCACTACAACTTCTGCTTGCTTGCCGACGCTAATTTTTGAAATTTCATTTTCAGGGATTGTTGTCTTTACTTTCAGCTGGCGGATGTTCATCAGCTTGAAGACCGGTTGGAAAGGAGAGATGTTTGATCCGACTTCAATGTCCTTGCTGCCGATGACGCCAGAAGTAGGCGAATATAGTTCGCAGTGCTCAAGAGATTGCCTTGATATTCTTTCCATAGATTGCGCCTGAACAAGTTTGGTTTGGATTTCCACCCACTTTACTTCCGGAAGGCTTCCGTTGTCGTGTAGTTGTTTTGCTCGGTTGTATCCGTCTTCGGCCTGTTCGAGAGTCGATTTTGCTGCATCGTAGGCGCTTTGTGCCGAATTTCTGTCGAGTCTGGCAAGAAGCTGGCCGGCATTTACATGGTCGCCAACTTTCACGAATATATCCTTGACGTTTCCTCCGGCTTCAAAACTCAATGTTATGGCTTCCGATTCTTCAACAACGCCAACATACGTGCGTTTTTCACCAAAAGTTTCAACGTCGGCAACCATGGCGTTTACGGAAATTATACGTTCTTCGGTCTGCTTTTCTTTGTCTTTGCAGCCGCACATAATTATTATAGACGCCATCAATATTGCTAAAATTCTTTTCATTATTCTATATCGGTTATATTGTCGTCAATTAGGTATTTCATTTCCTCGTGTATGCTGAAATCTCCGATATTAGCATTGCTTAATTTCCTGTATGAACCTTCTGCCGAAGCTAGAAGATTCCCGTCCATGTCGTAGATTTCGCCTTCGCCAATATATCCTCTCGAAGAGTTCTGCAAAAGTCTTGCTGTGCCACGTAAAGGGACATTTACCGGAACTGTTCTTCTGTATTTTATTGTCAACGACATTGTTACCGCAAGACTGTCTGGTTCGGTTATCCATATTGCCCGTCCGATTAGTTCGTCAAGCAAGGCCGTTACCATGCCTCCATGTGCGCGTCCAGGATAACTCTGATGGTTTTGACCGAATGTAAAAAGAGAACGCAGTTCTCCGTTTTCCATTTCGTAGAACATTGCCTGTACGCTTGCCGGATTGTCCATCCCGCAGATTATGCACGACTGGCTGTTTCGTTGTTTCCTTACTACTTTCATTATGCTATTCAAGTTTTGTCCAGTACATGCTTCTACCGAATATCGGCAAGCCGACATATCCACGAACTTTCAATTTCTTGTCGCTTTCAAATGATGCGTATGCCTTGTATAGTTTACCTTCTACTGGATTGTAAATTTCCCCGCTCCATTCGTTATCGCTGGCGTTGTACTTGAAATTGTGAAGCAGGACAATTTTGTCGGCTGGCGTTTTCTGAAGTTTCGGATCTGGATTCATTACATCTGTCTTCGGTGTGCCGTCTTCAAAATTCGGATTCTTCATCCATATTATCTTGCCTTCAAAATTGCCGTTTGACATTCTGCTAACTTTTACCTTCGATACTTCAGACTTTTCTATTACCAGATAAACACCACAAATTTTTTCGGCTTTGTTTTGTGAGAAAACTGTATGCGCTGATAATAATATCGCTAATATAATTGCCAAATGTTTCATGATTAATCGTTGAGTTTTGATATGGTTTTTAAATTGTTGCTCTTAATTGTTCCTACGAATGGAACGTCGCCATATTCGTAAAATATACCTGAATAATTTTCCTCAAATATTATTGTATTGTCGTATAGGCGACCTTTTGAGTTGACGGTAATTTTTGCTTTGCCTTTTATTCCTTCTTCGTCATCTGCCGCCTTGCCCAACAGTTGATCTATGAAGTCGCCAATCGACTCGTTGCCTTCGGTGGAAATCGGTATGTTAACCTCCTTTTGGATAACGTATTCGTCAACTGTAATTTCATCGCCCGAAATAGTGGCTCCGTATGTGGAAATATCTCCGAGCAGGGATTTCTTTATGATTTTAACACGGCCCTTGCCATCCTTGTCCTTCAATATTTGCATTTGTCCCATTCCAGTCCATGGTACATCAACATCTTCTACAGAAAGTCCGATTGTTACCTCACCGTCGGTTTGGTATGTATATTCGCCGACAAACGGTTTGGTGCTTTTCTCACAAGAGGCAAGCCCAATGAGCGTAATTACCATTGTAACGATTGCCAGTATTTGTTTTGCTTTCATGTTATACTATTTTTTGAATTTAGTCTAATTTATTTCAAGTGCCTTGAATATTATTTCGTCTATCAGGTAATTATATGTTCCCTTATGAGTTTCGTAGCTATTGCAGATGAAAAAAGGGAATTCCAGCGATGATAATGCGAGGATAAGCATGTCGACGTATTTAGATGCATTTACATTTTTATTGAAGACGCCATTGTTTTTGCCAGATACGATTATTGCAGTCAATTGTTCCTTTTCCCATGTAATGAGCGAATCATGTACTTTGCCGTAACATTCTATAAGTTGACTGTCTTCGCTTTGTAAAATCTTGTTCTTCAGTGCTGTGTGATATGAGTAGCTAACATTCATGCTTTGCATTCTCGTAATTGCGTATCCTTTTATCTTCTGGATTTCGGAGGTCTTTGTGTCGCTAATGACTTGAAGAAGATTTTTTTTAATGTTGTCAACTTCCTTTTCGAGTATTGAAGTTACAAGGTTTTTCTTGCTCGTAAAGTGGTAGTATAGACTGCCTTTTGCATGGTTTGATTCCTTGGCGATGCGGTCCATCGAAATCTTGTCGAAACCAAATCGGCAGAACAATTTTTCGGCAACTTCCATTATGTCGGCCTTTACGCTTAAAGTTTTTTGCATAACTGAATTTGTACTGTTTTTTCAAATCGGTGCAAAAATATATGGCGTTTTTGAATCGGCAAGTTTCTTTAACGTGTTTAACATTATATTAATTCAGTATTGTTTGGATACGTTTCCTACCGTTTAAACAGTAAATGGCAACAAAAAGGAACCGCTCCTTCCCTCGATTTAGATTTGATTTGTAAACGCAGTTCACAAAGACTGGAAGTAATCTGGGAAAGAGCAGTTCCTTATTTTTTATGTTCGCTTGAGAAGCGTCTTATTTCTTCAGCAG
Source organism: uncultured Bacteroidales bacterium (assembly GCA_937899245.1). Taxonomy (GTDB): domain Bacteria; phylum Bacteroidota; class Bacteroidia; order Bacteroidales; family ML635J-15; genus Bact-19. The sequence continues at coordinate 133,719 of CALDKB010000048.1, forward strand.
GAATGTGAAATCCTCTGTTGGTGCTATTTCGCGGGTCTCTTCGCCGTACTTGAAAAGTCGCAGGTTGCGTTGTCCGATGATTGTCATCTTTTCGCCTTCTACTACGAACATGCATCCTTCGCGAAGACCTGCAACATAAACGTCGCGGTTTACTTCTATGAATTCCAGAATTCTGTCTTCGCGTGATTCTCCACCGTGGCCTTCAACCTTCTTGTCCAAGTAGTGAGGATTGATTTGGAATGGGATAAGGTTCAAAGCGTCGAATCCTAGCGGATCGATAATCGGCATGTCGTTGGTTGTCATGAGGGTAGGGCAGGTAACGTTTGATCCTGCACTCCAACCAATGTATGGAGTTCCTGCAAGCACTTTCTTGCGGATAGGTTCGATAAGCTTGTTTGCGTGCATGTCGTGCAGAAGTTTCCAAGTATTACCGCCACCGATAACGATGCAATCAGCTTCTTCAACGGCTTTTACTGGATCTGCAAAATGATGTATTGATACGATATCGTGACCAACTTCGTTGAAACGGTTTTTAACTTTTGTTTCGTAGTTGTCCCAAGTAACAGTTACGCCAGCGTAAGGAATGAACAAGCATTTAACTGGTTTTTCTCCCAAAAAGTTGTGGATATTGTGTTTCGGATAGTCCAAATATGCTTCACCTGCATTTGTGGAGTTGCTGATTAAAAGAAGTCTCATAATTTTAATTTATTTGATGATTTGAAAATTTGATAATTTGAAAATTAACACAAAGGCAAAGATAATAATTTTTGTGAACAAAGGATGCGAATGAAAAGCAACAGAGGAATTTTAATAAATCGTCTAATTCTCAAATCCTAAATCTAATTTTCCAAAATAACACTTACTTTTGTTACGTAAAAAAACATCAAGAAATGGTATCATTTGAAAGCGATTATATTGCTGGCGCTCATCCAAAAGTGCTTGAACGATTGGTGGAAACAAACATGGAACCCGCAGAGGGTTACGGATGCGACAAATACTGCCTTAGTGCAGCCGAAAAGATTAAGACTATTTGCGGCCAGCCAAAAGCAGAAGTTCGTTTTCTTGTCGGTGGAACGCAAACTAACCAAGTGGTAATCAGCAGTATGCTTAACGATTATGAAGGCGTTATTGCTGCAACTTCGGGACATATCAGTGTCCACGAGGGCGGTGCAATAGAATTTACCGGACACAAAGTTCTCGCGCTTCCTGGTGAAAATGGCAAACTTAAGGCTTCCGACATCGACAGCTACATTACCACCTTCTACGCCGACGGAAACCACGAGCATATGGTCTTTCCTGGGATGGTCTATATCTCGCATCCTACCGAATACGGCACGCTCTACAGCAAGCAGGAACTTTCGGCAATCTCGGCTATGTGCCGCAAGCACAACATTCCTCTTTTTCTCGATGGTGCTCGCCTCGGCTACGGACTTGCAAGTCTCTCTGCCGATGTTACCATCCGCGATGTGGCATCTCTCTGCGACGTCTTCTACATTGGTGGTACGAAAGTCGGTGCACTATGCGGCGAAGCTGTTGTCTTTACCCACGGAAACGCTCCGCGGCATTTCACTACGCAGATTAAGCAGCGTGGGGCATTGCTGGCAAAGGGACGTCTGCTCGGAGTACAGTTCGACACGCTTTTCACCGACAACCTATATATGGAAATAAGCCGTCACGCCATCGAAATGGCCGAAAGATTAAAGTTGTTGCTAAAAGCCAAGGGCTATCGCTTTTTTATGGAATCGCCTACCAACCAGCAGTTTATTATTCTCGAAAACAAGCAGTTGGAAGAGCTTGGCAAACATGTAAGCGTAAGTTTCTGGGAAAAGTATGACGAAAATCATACCGTAGTCCGTTTCGCAACCAGCTGGTCGACCTCCGAATCCGACATGAAGGAACTTGAAAAGTGGCTGTGATGACAGCCGTTTATGCCGAACAAAGTGCGGAAAAGTGTTAAGTTGTAACATAATGTGTTAACAGGTATTTGTCTCAATCCCGTGTGTTCCAATTCATTGGATTTTCGTTTATATATATATTGCAATGTTGCAATATTCTTCATCGTTGCGGATAATATGTTCAAAATTTCATTTTTTGGTAAAAAAATAGCGGACAGGTTGGGGTCCGCTATGATGTTTACTTTAATTTTATAAAAAATTAAAATGATTTTATGTGATTTTAGTATCTATAATGATCAGCTTTGAATGGGCCTTCAACCGGAACACCGATGTAGTCGGCTTGCTTCTGGGTGAGCTTTGTGAGCTTAACGCCAAGTTGGTCGAGGTGAAGACGTGCTACTTCTTCGTCCAAGTATTTTGGCAAGCGGTAAACGCCAACCTTGTAGCCCTTCTTCCAGAGGTCGAGCTGTGCCAAAGTCTGATTTGAGAATGAGTTGCTCATTACAAATGAAGAGTGACCAGTTGCACAACCAAGGTTTACTAGACGACCTTCGGCAAGTAGGAAGATTGAATTTCCAGTTGGGAAAGTATATTTGTCAACCTGTGGCTTGATGTTGGTTCTTACAACGCCCTGGCAAGTTTCGAGTCTGTTAACCTGGATTTCGTTGTCGAAGTGACCGATGTTGCAAACAATTGCCTGGTCCTTCATCTGCTTCATGTGTTCGAGAGTAACTACGTCGCAGTTGCCGGTAGTTGTAACAAAAATGTTACCTTCCTTAACAGCTTCTTCCATAGTTGTTACCTCGTAGCCTTCCATTGCAGCCTGAAGAGCACAAATCGGATCGATTTCGGTAATGAGAACTCTTGCTCCGTAAGTGTGCATTGAACGAGCACAACCTTTACCAACATCACCGTAACCAAGAACAACGACAGTCTTGCCGGCAATCATAACGTCGGTAGCACGTTTGATACCATCTGCCAAAGATTCGCGGCAACCATAAAGGTTATCGAATTTAGATTTTGTAACAGAATCGTTTACGTTGATTGCAGGAATAAGAAGTTCGCCCTTATTCATCATCTGGTACAGACGGTGAACGCCAGTTGTAGTTTCTTCAGAAACACCCTTGAGGTCGGCAATTGTGCGGTGCCATTTCTGGTTGTCTGCAGCAAGCATTGCTTTCAATGTTTCCTGAATTGCCTTTTCTTCGTGGCAAGATGGAACAAAATCTAAGGTCTTAGCGTCGTTTTCTGCGGCAAAACCTTTGTGAACCAACAAGGTTGCATCGCCACCATCGTCAACAATCAAGTTTGGACCAAGGCCACCAGGGAACGAAAGTGCCTGCAATGTGCACCACCAGTATTCTTCGAGAGATTCGCCCTTCCAAGCAAAAACAGGTACGCCTGCCTTTGCGATTGCTGCTGCTGCGTGATCTTGAGTTGAGAAGATGTTGCAGCTTGCCCAACGTACGTCGGCACCTAGTTCAACCAATGTTTCGATAAGAACTGCAGTCTGGATTGTCATGTGCAAAGAGCCGGAAACTCTAGCGCCCTTAAGCGGCTTTTCGGCTGCATATTTACGACGGATGCTCATAAGACCTGGCATTTCCTTTTCTGCCATTTCAATTTCCTTGCGTCCCCATTCTGCGAGGGACATGTCGGCTACCTTATAAGGTAGTTTTGTGATTATTTCTTCCATTATTTAATGTGTTTTTGTCAAATGATTATGAGTTTGCAAAGGTAATAAAGTTGTTTGATATAGTTTGATGTTGCTTAAAAGTAACAGCCTCAAACAGCGAAGCGTCAATCTTTCAAACGGCGCAGACATCAAACAGCGTTAGCTTAAAATAGTCCAAAGAAATAGTATACAGCCGCCCATTCCTTTTTGACTCCTTTTGCATGACCGATTGAGGAATAGCTTGAGTTTCGTACGGTTCCGTCATTGTCAATCTTGCCAATCATAGAATAGCTTGAATTTCGTACGGTTCCATCGCTTTCAACTTTTCCAATCATGCTGAAGCTTGAATTGCGGATTGTTCCGTCGCTGTCAATTTTGCCAATCATTGTGTAGCTCGAATTTCGGATTGTTCCGTCGTTTTCAATTTTCCCAATCATGCTGTAGCTGGCATTACGAACAGTTCCGTCGCTGTCGATCTTGCCAATCATCGTGAAACTGCTGTTGCGGAGTTCTTGTGCAGAAAGATTGCCGCTGAAAAATGCGGTTAGCAATGCGATAAATAATATTTTTGTAATGTTCTTCATATTGTTATTCTTTTATTTCTATCCAACAGCACCGATAAATCCCAAAGTTCCAGTTTCTGATATGGTCATGTCAAGTTTAACCTTGTATCTAACGCCAGTGTCCAAGGTGATTTCTACTATTGAGTAGATTTCTCCCTTTTTAATATTGTAGACGCACTTCTTGACTTTAATTGTCAAGATTTCGTTGAGTTTGGGATTAACGAAATAGTATCCTTTCTTAAAACTTCCAGCTAGAAATTCGCTAACAAATTGTTCTGTTCGTCCTTCAAGAAAATCATCATGTTCTTCAGCAACATATGCCTTGTCGAAGAATCTAAGAGTTGCCTTTATGTCTTCTTCATACAAAAGTGTGGCAATGAAACTGTCGGTGATGACCTTTACAGTTTCTTTTGAGTATGGTTGAGCATTGCAGCAAAGTGCAGAAAATAATGCGATGGAAAGAATAATTTTTTTCATGTTTGTTTTGTTAGTTTTCAAAAACATAATTGATGATGTTTGCTCCCATCTTCAGGGCTTTTGTGCGAATTTCATCTGAGTCGTGGTGTACGGACTGAGATTCCCAACCGTCGCCGAGGTCGCATTCGTAAGAGAAGAAGACAACAAGGCGTCCTTGATAGATAATACCGAATCCTTGTGGCGGTTTGTTGTCGTGCTCGTGTATTTTAGGTAGTCCGTTTGGAAAGTCGTATTTCTGATGATAGATTTCGTGCGTATACGGCAGTTCGACAAAGTCGAGTTCTGGAAAAACTTTTTTCATCTGCACCCTCACGAATTCGTTCAGTCCGTAGTTGTCGTCGATGTGCAGAAAACCGCCTCCAATAAGGTAATTCCGAAGGTTTTCGGCTTCAAAGTCGCTAAGAACAATGTTTCCGTGCCCTGTTATATGAACGAAGGGATAGTTGAATAAGTCGGCACTGCCAAATTCTACAGTTGCTGGTTCCTTGTCGATGTTGGTGCCTATGTTTTCGTTGCAGAACTCAATCAGGTTAGGCAATGATGTGGGGTTACCGTACCAATCGCCTCCGCCGTTGTATTTGCCCAGTGCTATCTTTACCTGTCCGTATGAAATGGCCGAGAATGCTAGGATGAATAATATTGATAATGCCTTTTTCATTATTCCTTTTGCCAGTCTTCAAGAATCTTGTCTATTTCTTCCGTTGTACTTCTGAGCTTTGTCTTGCAAAGTTTGGTTAGAAATGCGGCGCGTTTTACCTTTTCGCTCAAAGTGTCGAGGTCTAGTTCGTTGCTTTCGATGTCGGCAAGAATCTTTTCAAGTTCTTCGAGAGCGTTGGCGTATGATATGTTTTCGTCTTGTGTCATAAAGTTGTTTTGTTTGCAATTATTATTCCCACTCGATTGTTGCAGGTGGTTTTGAGCTTATGTCGTAGCATACGCGGTTGACACCTTTGACGTTGCGGATAATTTTGTTGCTAACGTCGGCGAGGAATTCGTATGGAAGCTTTGCCCAGTCGGCTGTCATTGCATCGGCAGATGTAACAGCGCGCAAAGCCACAGGGTTTTCGTATGTGCGTTCGTCGCCCATGACACCTACGCTGCGGATGTCGGAAAGAAGTATTGCTCCGGCTTGCCATATCTGGTCGTAGAGTGAAACTTCAATTTCTCCGTTAGTCATGTTTGCAGGAACACCAGCTTGTAGTACACGGCGGGCTTCTTCACCGCTGAGTTTTGTCTTCCATTCGCGGAGACCTCTTATGAAAATATCGTCGGCATCCTGAAGAATGCGAACTTTTTCTGGAGTTATGTCGCCAAGGATACGAACTGCCAGCCCAGGACCCGGGAATGGATGACGGGTAATTAGGTGTTCGGGCATACCCATGGAGCGACCTACACGGCGTACTTCATCCTTGAAAAGCCAACGTAGTGGTTCACAAAGTTTTAATCCCATCTTCTCGGGTAGTCCACCGACATTGTGATGCGACTTGATGACCTTGCCGGTAATGTTTAGCGATTCGATGCGGTCGGGGTAAATTGTGCCTTGTGCAAGCCATTTTGCGCCTTCTATCTTACGAGCTTCTGACTCAAAAACATCAATGAAGCCCTTGCCGATGATCTTACGTTTCTTTTCCGGCTCGCGAACGCCTGCCAGCTCGCTGTAGAATTTTTCGGAAGCATCAACGCCGATGACGTTAAGTCCCAAGCATTCGTAGTCGCGCATTACATCGGAAAATTCATTCTTGCGGAGCAGTCCGTTGTTTACAAAGATGCATGTTAGGTTTTTGCCTATGGCCATGTTTAGCAATACGGCAGCAACAGAACTGTCAACACCGCCTGATAGGCCAAGGATAACTTTGTCGTTGCCAATTTGTTTGCGAAGCTCCTTTACGGTTTGTTCTACAAAATGCTCCGACGACCAGTCTTGTTTGCTTCCACAGATGTCAACAACAAAGTTCTTGAGCAACTGCGTACCGTCAATGGAATGGAAAACTTCAGGGTGGTATTGAACGCCCCAAATTTTTTCATCATTGGCTGCAAATGCGGCATATTTTACTGTCGGAGTGGATGCGATAACGCGGAATCCTTCAGGCAGTTTCGTGATTGTATCACCATGTGACATCCATACTTGGCTTTTTGGAGCAAAATCCTTGAGCAGAGGATTGCCTTCTTCCATAAATTCGAGGTTTGCACGACCATATTCGCGTGTGCCTTCCGATTCTACTTTGCCACCAAAAGTGTGGGCCATCAGTTGTGCCCCGTAGCAAATTCCGAGAATAGGGTATTTGCCTCTAATCTCATTGAAGTCGATATGGAAGGCATCGTCGGCATAAACGCTAAGTGGTGAGCCAGAGAGGATAACTCCTATGATATTTGGGTCGTCTTTCGGAAATTTATTGTACGGCATGATTTCACAGAATGTGTTGAGCTCACGAACGCGACGTCCGATAAGCTGAGTGGTCTGTGAACCGAAATCAAGGATTATAATTTTTTCTGTCATTGTGATGTTGTTTCGTTTGCGTTCGCAAATTTACACAAAAATCATGATTCTGCTATATGAAAAATAAAGAATAATCTTCAGCTTTCATATAATCTTTAAGCCGTTATATAAGTTATTTGCTAGTAGAAGTCATATAGTTAAATCGTTCACAATAACGATACTTCAACTATATGAAGCGAGGTTTATTCGTTCTTGCATCAGCGAATTTTTTCCTCGATGTCAAGATATGGATTCTTTACGATAACCGATAGTGTGTCTACCGTTTCGGAGCAAGCTCCGAAAATTCCTAGTCCATTTTTAATGTTGGTTTTTATCAGCGTTGGTTCTGCAAACGGATTTCCGTCGTTTTCGTCGTACTTGTCAAGTGATGATAGATACTGATAGTAGTCCTTGCTTATTGATGAGAAACGTACTGCAATTTTCAATTCGTATTGTTCGTAATATTCATCGTATGCAGTAGAGTCTGCCGCTATAGAATCAACATAATAGTAACCTCTTCTGATGCCATCAATTATATAGAATATTTCGGTGTCTAAATAGTTGCTTGCCACAAACTTTAGATTGTAATTGCAACCGTCAATAAGTTCGTCGCTAAAGAAAAGGATGCTCGAGTATGAAGACGATACAGTATTGTCCGATGTTGACAAAGCGATATATGATTTATCATAGGCATAGTAAATATCAAGCATTTCGGAGATTTCGTCGGGATAGATTTCATCAACTTTTACCAAATAGAAGTTTTCCTCATTGGATTTATCTGTAAAACTTAGGCTTATATCCTTGTCGTCACCAGGAAAGCCATACTTGTCGGCTGCTATGTGACCTTCCAAACTATTGATTGTTGGTGGTGCAAGCATTGTGGTTTCGGCTTCAATGGTCTTGAAATTATCCTTTGAAATTACAAACTTGTATGTGTGTCCGACTTTTGGCGTATATGCAACGTGGTATGTGCCTTCGCCTGTAAGTGTCGGAATTGCCTGTAGCGGTCTATCGTCTTCGTAGATTATGATGTCGGCATCTGAAATCATTACAATGTCCTTAGTGTCAAGTACGTGCATGCTTCGGCTTACTGTAAAATCGATTTCCTCGTTAGAGGAAAGTACGCAGTTGAGAACAAGTTTCGGCTCCTTGTATTCGAATGGGAAATCAAGTTCCTTCTCGCACGAAACAAAGAAAACCGAAAGTAATATTATGGCGAACAGTATTTTTTCCATTGTTAGAATGTTTGTGAGAATTTAATGGATGGCATTATTGGGAATAGGCTTACTTGTTTCAGGCATCGGTTCCCGCTGTTGTTGTATCCGAAGTACAGGTAGAACGGATTCTGTCGGCAGTATGCATTGTAAACGCCTAAGCTCCAAATTCTTTGTCCCAACTTATTTTGTTTCTTGAAGTTAAAGTTGAAGTCAAGCCTATGGTATGCAGGTGCCCGATAAGAATTACGGCCTCCGTATTCCTCAACTTCGTTTCCGTAAAGTCCATAGTAGCGTCCGTAGGCAAGAGTTACGGCGTTTCCTGTTCCAAATACCCATGTCATACCAAAGTCGAAGTTTTCGCTTTTGTTGTAGATCAGGGCAATTGCTATATCGTGTCGGCGATCGTACTTGTACGGGAATTTTTCACCGAAATTCAAGTTGTCGAATTTTCTCCAAGCCCAAGACAATGTGTATCCGATCCAACCTGTGATTTTTCCTGTTGTCTTGCGTGCAAGTAGTTCTACTCCATACGACCATCCATGTCCCATTTCTATTTTTGATTCCCAGTTGTCTGTGAAACTCAAGAAACTGGCGCCTTCCTTGTATTCGATAAGGCCTTTCATGTCCTTGTAGAATCCTTCAATGCTGAAGTCCCACTTGTCGTGCAAGTTATATGCAAATCCAAGTGCGCCTTGCCAGCATCTTTGCGGTTGAATGGTGTCGGTAGCAGGAAGCCATAGGTCGGTTGGCAGTCCGATTGTACTGTTGGTAAGAAGGTGTACAAACTGTGTCATTCTTGTGACAGCAGCCTTCATTGACAGGTTTTCTGTGAAAAGAAAACGTGCCGAAATTCTTGGCTCCACCGACTGGTAGTATTTTTTCTTTACGATAAACCCAGAATAATTGACGCCAACGTCTGCTTTCAATCGTCCTGTAATGGTAATGTTGTCGCTTGCGTATGCGTTGATTTCGGTTCCGTAGATGTCCTTGGCTCCTATTTCGTTGTCGATGTTGATGTTGCCTACCGATTGCTGAATTGCTGAAACTCCGGGCTTAAATATGTGATAGGTGCCGGCGACTCCCAGTTTTAGTTCGTGCTTTGAAGCCGGATAGTAGTTGAAGTCCATCTTTGCGCCATAGTCGTTTATGCCCGAGAAATAGTCGAATTTATACTTGTCGGTCGCAATGTGGTCGGCAAGTTGCTCGTATTCCATGTAGGTGTCGAACTTGTAGTTCGAGTAAATCAGTGTTAGGTTTGAGAATAGTTTTTGATTGTATACATGATTCCAGCGCAACGACGTTGTGATGTTTCCCCAGAAAAGTCCCATGTCGTCCTGGTTGTTGTATAGTGTGTCGTAATAAAGATATTCTTCTTCGTTTTTTATGTATGCCTTGTCGCGGCCGAAATATCCGCTAAGGAAAAGTCTGTCCTTGTCGCTGAACTTGTGGTTGATCTTCAGGTTGGCATCGTAGAAATAGTAGCCTGCCTTCATTTTTTCGTTTCCTCCGGCTGTCTTGTTTATCAGTGCTATGATGGGAGCTGCAAGTACATCAATGTATGTGCGTCGTCCGCTGACAATAAACGATGTATGGTCTTTCCAAATAGGGCCTTCAACCATAAATTTTGCTGCTATTGTCCCTATTGAGAATTCTCCGTCATACTTTTTGTCGTTGCCTTCCTTTAGCCTAATGTCGATTACCGATGAAAGCCGTCCGCTGTATTGTGCTGGAAATCCGCCTTTTATTAGGTTTATGCTCGAAATGGCATCTGGATTGAACACAGAGAAAAAGCCGAAGAGGTGATTGGCATTGTATACGGGAACTCCATCGAGCAGGATAAGATTCTGGTCGGGTCCGCCACCACGAACGTATATGCCGCTTGTGCCTTCGTTTCCCGACTGAACTCCAGGCATAAGTTGCAGGGTTTTCATCACGTCGGCTTCGCCCATAAATACCGGCAAGGTTTTCAGCTGTTCCACTGGCAGTCGTACAATGCTCATCTGTACGTCGTTGACAGTCTGTCTCGACTTGCTCTCGCTGATGACAACTTCGCTCAACATGTTGGATGTGTTAAGCATTACGTTCATCTTTATGTCGTGGTCTATGTAAAAGTTGTATGAATACGCACCGTAGCCGATGTACGATACGACAAGACTTATGCTGTCCTGCGGTAGTGTTAGGCTGAAAAAGCCATATTCGTTAGTGGCTACACCAAGATGCGAACGTGTGTCGTAAACGTTGGCCCCGAAAAGTTTTTCGCCACTTGCCGAGTCCTGAACGTATCCGCTTATAGTGAACTTCTGTCCAAATGCAATGCTTGTAAATAACAGCAATACAATAACAGAAAAAGTATATTTCGTTTTTCCCATCAAAAAAAATTTTTAGCAAAGATATATAAAACAAAAAAAATATGAGTTTTGTTGCTGAATAAATAAATTCTTACCTTTGCATATCAACATGTTTGCTTATGAAAATAATGACATTTAACCTCAACGGGATACGTTCGGCAATCTCTAAGGGTTTGTATGAATGGATTGAATTACAATCACCAGATGTCTTGTGCGTGCAGGAAACAAAAGCTCAGCCCGATCAGATTGACATATTGAAATTCAAGGATTTGGGTTATTATTCCTATATTTTTTCGGCAGAAAAAAAGGGTTATAGCGGTGTGGCTATTTTTACAAAACAGGAGCCCGATTTTGTGAAGGCAGGTATTGGTATTCGGGATTTTGATGCCGAAGGTCGTTTGCTTCGCGTTGATTTGGGCGATGTTACAGTAATCGACTCTTATTTCCCTTCGGGAACTATGGGCGACGCAAGGCAGGATGTTAAGATGAAATATCTTGACGCTGTTCAGGTTTTCATCAATGAGCTAAAAAAGGAACGCCCCAATATTATTCTTGCCGGCGATTATAATATATGCCATAAGGAAATCGATATCAGTAATCCACAGAACAAAAAAGGCGTTTCCGGTTTTTTGCCTGAGGAGCGCGAGTGGATAACTGGCTTCCTTGAAAGTGGATTTGTCGATTCTTTGCGTGTTTTCTGCAACGAGCCAAACCAATATACTTGGTGGAGTTATCGTAGTGGCGCTAAGGCAAAGAATTTAGGTTGGCGTATTGATTATCAGATGGTTTCAGAACCATTGGCATCGAGATTACAATCGGCAAAGATTTTCCCGGAAGTCCAGATGTCCGACCATTGCCCATACCAAATTGAATTAAAAGATTAATTTGTTGTATGATACGCTTTTGCTCAATTCTTTCGCGTTTTCCAAATCCTTTTCTAAAAGGTATACGTAGAGTGAAGAATTGTGGCAAGACCTTGTATGTAACATTCGACGATGGTCCAACACCTGGAAATACAGAGCAGATATTACATATATTAAATAGGTATTCAGTAAAGGCAACATTCTTTTGTTGTGGGAAAAATGCCGATGATAATCCTGAGTTGCTAAAACAGATTCAAGATTATGGACATTCTGTTGGATATCATTCGTATTCTCATCATGATATTCTAAAGACTGCGTCCTCCGAATGGCTTGCTGATGTTGAGAAGGAATCCATTATTTCTAGTCTTCGGTTATTTCGTCCGCCATACGGAAGAATAGGTTTTAGTCATTATAGGAAATTGAAACGCAAGTACGATTTTGTCTTTTGGGATGTGATGTCGTATGATTATAGGCAGGACTTGTCGCCCGAAGATGTGATGAAAATCCTAGACAAGTCGGTGAGAGCAGGTTCTGTTATTGTTTTTCATGATAATAAAAAATCAGCGACAAACACATTGAAGGTGCTGCCGCTGTTTATTGAAAAATATCTTGGCGATGGCTATTCTTTTGCCTCGCTTTAAATTCTAATAGTAGGAATTGTATATATACAATACACTTCCTTGATAATCAGTAGTATATTCTAATGGCGTGTATTTAGATGGGCCACCGGCAAGAGATCCGTCGTTAATGTTGAACTTTGAACCGCAAAGAGGACATTCAAGGAAAAGTCCGGTTGAGTCTACGCTTAGGATAGCATCTTTTGTGCGTGGATGGTGAGGACAAGCACGGTCGTATGCGACAAATTCATCTGGGTATGTGCAGGCAACAACGATTCCCTTGTAGCCACCGTCTACATAAATGTAATTCCCTGGTGTTTTCAATGCACTATGTGCAGGCATGTCGGGATATAGCTGTATGTTGACGTATACATAAGGCACGTATTCCTGATCGTCGCATGCTGGAATAATGTTCAATAAAAGGGCAACAATCGAAATAATTATTATTTTTGGCAGCACTTTCATGATGTGTTTTTTATATTATTAATAGGTATATTATATTCTTATATAACGATGGCAAAAATAAGTAAAATTGTTATTCCAATGTTATTGGTGTTGATAATTTTTATCCCCAATTATGTTAATTCACAGGTTGTTTATACTGAAAAAAAAGACAAGCAAAGCGAACAAGTTGATAGACAGGAGGAGAAACGTCTTGAGCAGAACCGTAGGGCTAAGGACAGGCGCAGGAAACGGTTGAAACGAATGAACCTAAAGGAGAGCAAGGAACGTGATAAGTCGATACAGTCCCAGCAAAAAAAGCGCAGTCATATAGTGTTGAAAGAAACATCAAGTCGAGAAGGGTTGAAAAGCAGCATAATAGACCGTCGGCCGAAGAGCGGTTGGTCATGAAGCTTGAGAAACAGAAGGCCCATGAAGATGCAAGAAAGGCTAAAACGACTGAAAGGGAATATAATAAGGCATTGAAAAATTATCATAAGAAAGTTAGCGGGGCAGGAAAGGATATCGCCAATAAGAAAAAAGTTTATAAACGGATGAAGAAATCAAAACGGATTGCAAACAAAAATAACAAGCGGTAATAACATATTGGTTTTGACCATATTGTGTTGCAAGTGTTAATTTTGCGGAAAAAAAATGCAAAAAAGTTGTTAATAAAAATTAAGTGTAGTAATTTTGAAGCCCCATTTTATTCGGGGAGAAGTAAGTATTAAGTAAGTAAAATTTTATTATGTTACGAAGAATACAATTATTGATTTTGGCACTCTTAGCGAGTGTTGGGTTGTTCGCTCAGTCGGGAACTTTGAACGGTACCGTTATCGATGCGTCAACCAATGATCCAATTCCATTTGCGAATGTTTCTATTGAAGAGAATGGAAATGTTGTAACGGGTGGTATGACGGATTTCGACGGAAGGTTCAGTATTAAGCCTATTAAGGCCGGCAAGTATGATGTTTCGGCATCATATATCGGTTTTGGTACGGTTAAGATAGCTGGTGTGCAGGTTACTGCAGGTCAGATTACCTTCCAGAACTTTAAGTTGAAACCAGAAGCTGAAATGCTTGCTGAAGTTGAAGTCATTGAATACAAGGTGCCTTTGATTCAAAAGGACCAGACCCAATCGGGTGGAACAATGACATCAGAAGATATTTCCCGAATGAGTGCACGTTCGGCTGATGCTGTTGCAGCAACTGTCGGCGGTGTTTATTCAGAAGACGGTTCGGTAGGTAGTATTAGAGGTTCTCGTTCTGAGGATGTCGTTTACTACGTCGATGGTGTTAAGGTGCGTGGTTCTAGTAGCGTTCCTAAGTCTGCTATCGAACAGGTATCTGTAATCACCGGTGGTGTTCCTGCTCAGTATGGTGATGCTACTGGTGGTATCATCAGCTTGACAACTAAGGGCCCTGCTTCTGAATTCTGGGGCGGCGCCGAAATCCTTTGCTCTGTTGAAGGCTACGGATATAACTTGGCAGGTTTGACATTGTCGGGTCCTATCTGGTCGAAAACAGAAAAAGGAACAAACCGCAAGAGAACAATCATGGGCTTCATGGTGTCGGCAGAAGGTTCATACATCCTCGATGGTAGCCCGTCAGCAGTCGGCGAGTGGAGAGCTAACGATGACGTTGTTGAAGAAATGACCAAGAATCCTCTTCGCCTTGTTGAATCTGAAAATGGTGCAGTAGTTTACCAGAACACTTTGTACTTGCACAAAGATTCTTTCTACAACCAGAGAAGAAGAACAAATGCTACAAACAAGAGCTTGAATATTGCTGCAAAACTTGATATCGCTCCTATCAGAGACCTCGATATCACTTTGGGAACTAATATTTATCTTGCTGACGCAAGTGTTTATTCTAGGGCTAATTCATTGTTCAATTCAGAAAACAACGGACGCCAGAAATATGGTAGCTACCGTGCTTATGGACGTTTGACACAGAAGTTTAGAGAAAATGAGAGCGAAGACGGCGAAAAGAAGGCTTTCCTTCGCAATCCATACTATACTATTCAGGTCGACTATACAAAGGTTCATTCTGAATCAGGTGATGTAAATCACTGGGACAACTTCTTCGATTATGGTTATGTTGGAAAATTCGATATCACTCCTAACAAGTTCTATTCTCCTGGTGTGGATACTGTTTCTGGTCTTTCTGGTAACTGCATGGAAACTTTCTACTATCAGGTTAATAGCTTCGAGGCTGGCGACCTTAACCCTGCTTTAGGAAACTATACAACCCAGTTCTACGATTACATGGGAGAATATTACCCAACTATGTACACCCAGTATATTCAGATGTACGGCGGTTTGCTTAATGGTGATGGTCCTGCTTCTATCTATGGTATGTGGCAGGTTCCTGGTGTTCCGTCTGGTTCATATTCAAAGTCAGATGCAACTCAGTTGAGAGTTTCGGCTAACGCTGCAGCCGACTTGGGCGGACACGAACTTAGCATCGGTTTCGAATTCGAGCAGAGAAGCGACTCTTATTTCGGAGTTTCTGCTTTCAGCTTGTGGGGATTGGCAAGAAGCTTGGTTAACAGCCACATTGAAGAAATTGATAAGACCAACCCAATCATCTATAGAGATGATAATGGTAATTTTAGAGATACAATTGATTACCCGAGAATTTACAATGCTTCTACTCAGAAGAGATTCGACAAGCATCTCCGTGAAGCTTTAGGACTTGCTGTTGATGGTACAGATTGGATTAATGTAGATTCATACGATCCTAGCACTTTCGATTTGAACTGGTTCAGTGCAGACGAATTGTTTAATCAGGGTTCCAGCTACGTTTCTTACTATGGTTACGACTATGCAGGAAACAAATTAAGCTATAAGCCGACTTTCGAGGACTTCTTCACAAAGGATGCTGATGGTGATGGTTTCCTTGATAGACCAATTGCTCCTTTCGAGCCAACATATATGGCCGGTTATATTCAGGATAAGTTCGCTTTCAAGGACCTTATCTTCAATATCGGTCTTCGTGTTGACCGCTACGATGCAAACCAGAGCGTTCTAAAGGATCAGTATACATTGCACAATGCTTATACAGTAGGTGATAAGGAAGTTGCCCTTATCGGTTCTACCAAGCATCCTGGTAACATTACTGATGACGCAGTTGTTTATGTTAACGATATGAATAATCCAACCGAGATTACCGGTTACCGTATTGGTAGCACATGGTATGATGCCAACGGTTTGGAAATTGACAACCCTAACTCAATTCAGGGTGCCAACGGTATTTCTCCTTATCTTCAAAATCCTGACGAAGAACTTAATGCTTCTGCATTCAAGGATTACGAACCACAGGTTGTTGTAATGCCTCGTATCGCATTTTCATTCCCAATTTCAGAAGACGCTTTGTTCTTTGCTCACTACGACATTCTTTCACAGCGTCCACAGACTTACGACCAGCTTAGCCCAATCGAATATATGTACATTAGACAATTGGGTACAAGCACATTGAATAACCCAGACCTTAAGACAGAAAAGACAATCGACTACGAATTAGGTTTCCAGCAGAAATTAGGAAATACTTCATCTTTGAAACTTTCTGCATTCTACCGTGAAATGCGTGATAAGTTGCAGACCGTTTCTGTTTATGGTGCTTACCCGGTAACTTACTATACTTTGGGTAACATCGACTTCGGTACTGTTAGAGGTTTCACACTTGCATACGATTTGAGAAGAACCGGTAATATTTCCTTGAGAGCAAACTACACATTGCAGTGGGCAAAGGGTACAGGTTCAAGCTACGATTCGGGTGCTTCAATCGTTAAGTCTGATAACCCGAACTTGAGAACAATCCTTCCATTGTCGGTTGACCAGCGTCATAACTTCCAGGTTGTACTTGACTACCGTTTCGGTGGTAAGGCAGATGGAACTCCTTACAACGGACCAAAGATCAATGGAAAGCACATTCTTGCAAATACCGGTGTTAACCTTACAGTTGTTACTGGTTCGGGTACTCCTTATACAAAGAGAACAGAACCTAGCAATGGTGTTATCTTAGGATCTTTGAACGGTGCTACTAAGCCTTGGAGAACTAAGGTCGACATGAGCGTTTCAAGAGATATCAGAATTAGATTAGCTAAGGCAAAGGATGATGGTTCTAAGGAAAGATATGGTAACTTGAGAATTTCTCTTGATGTTACAAACCTCTTGAACTCTAAGACTCCTATGTATGTTTACTCATATACTGGTAATGCCGGTGATGATGGTTATTTGAACTATGCAGACTACCAGACATTGATTGCAACTCAAACAGATGAGGTAGCATACAGAAACTTCTACGCAATGTATATCAACTCTCCTGGTTACTACATGTTGCCAACAACAGTAAGATTAGGTGTTAGTTTCTCGTTCTAATAATTTATAAGAAAATACAAATATCACGATATGAAAAGTTTAAATAAAATAGTATTTGTAGTAATACTTGGTCTTTGTTCAAGTTACGCATTTGCTGACAAGTGGCAGGGAACTGTAAATGTTACCCCTGTAGCAAAGGCAACTGGCGGATGTGAATCGGCAAGAACTTCTACCGATTTGAGTTTGAACAATGTTGTTGCTCGAGTTCACACCGGTGGTGATATGTGGTGGGACTTGCAAGGTAAAGCAAAGTATGAAGTTCCTGCTGGCGGTGGCGTTCATTCATTGTACTGCTCTGCTATTTGGGTAGGTGGTAAGGATGCTAATGGACAGTTGAAGCTTGCAGCACAACGTTATCGTCAGGTTGGTATCGACTACTGGCCTGGTCCTCTAATTACTTCAGGCGCTGAGATTGCATCTGTATCTTCTGAAATTTGTCGTCTTTACGATAGACATTTCTGTATCTCGAAACAGGATGTAAAGGACTTTAGAGACTGGTATAATTGTAATTCAGATCCAGGGTGTACTCCAGATGCTGAATATGTAGTTCCAGAAATCATTCGCGAATGGCCTGCTCACGGACCAGAAGGCGGTTATGACTATAATCTAGCTCCTTTCTATGATATGGATGGTGATGGTTTCTATGATTATTCAAGAGGTGATTTCCCATATTTCGAGTTTGCAACTGAAGGTATTACCGAGGACCCTGATTGTTTGAGACCACGTGGTCAGGCTGCCCGTCTGTTCGGTGACTACTCAATGTGGTGGGTTTACAATGATAAGGGTAATATCCACACAGAAACCGGAGGCGCTGCTATTGGTTTCGAATTCAGAGCTCAGGCTTTTGCTTTCCAGACAAACGACGCCTTGAATGATATGACATTCTACAACTACAGAATTATCAACCGTTCAACATATACCTTGTATAATACATATTTCGGTGTATTCGTTGATGGTGACTTAGGTAATGGTTACGATGACTATACAGGATGTGATGTTCAGCGTGGTTTAGGTTTCTTCTACAATGGTGATGAAGAAGACCAGGATTACAATGGTACTCACGGTTACGGTTCTCAGCCACCTGCAATCGGTATCGACTTCTTCGAAGGTCCTTACCAGGATCCTGATGGTATGGATAACTCGACCAGCTATAAATTAGTAAATGGTAAACTTACTCTAGACTGTAACGAAGGCGATTTCAAAAATGGTAACATTAATGGTTTGAACTTCGGTGATGGTACAATCGATAATGAACGTTGGGGTATGAGACGTTTCATTTACTTCAACAATACAACTGGTGGTAATGAAAATAAGACCGACCCTCAGACAGCTGTAGAATATTACAACTACATGACAGGTTACTGGAAAGATAATACTCCACTTCTATATGGCGGTGATGGTTATTCAACAGCATTGGGTGCTGATGCATCTCAGCCAACTAACTTCATGTTCCCTGGTACAACAGATATTTGTGGTTGGGGACAGGATGGTATCGTTAGAGAAAACTGGACGGAAGAAACTGAATCGAACGACCCAGATGATAGACGTTTGATTCAGGCAGCCGGTCCATTTACATTGACTCCTGGTCAGGTTAACGATATTACTATCGGTGCAGTTTGGGCACGTGCAACTTCAGGCGGTGCTTACGCTTCTGTTGAAGCTGTTAAGGTTGCTGATGATAAGGCACAGATTCTTTTCGAAAACTGCTTCCGCGTTCTTGATGGTCCAGATGCTCCAGAATTGAACATCGTTGAACTTGATAGAAAACTCATCTTCCACATGTACAATAAGACAAGTTCAAACAACTACCTTGAAGCTTATGTTGAAAAGGATCCATCATGGGCTTGTGGTGATACAACAGTTTCTCCTTGCGATCAGAACTACTACTTCCAAGGTTACCAAGTATTCCAGTACAAAGACAAGTCAGTTTCTATGAGCGATAGATACGATGGTAATAAGACCCGTCAGGTATTCCAGTGCGATATTAAGGATGGCGTTTCTAAACTTGTCAACTACACATGGTCTGATGACCTTGAGGCAAATGTTCCAGTAATGGAAGTTAATGGTGCTAACAATGGTATTACACATACATTTGTTGTTGAAAAAGACTTCTTCGCAACAGGCGACTCTCGTCTCGTTAACAACAGAGAATACTACTACAGTGTAATAGCTTATTCTTACAACCCATCAATGAAGTATGATCAGAATGACCAGATGACTTTCAATGGTCAGAAGACCCCATACCTTGCTGGTAGAAATAACATTAAGATCTATACTGCAACTCCACACTTGACAAGTGTTGGCGGTACAGTTATTCAGGGTGAATATGGTTACGGACCAGAAATCTCTATGCTAGAAGGTTATGGTAACGGTAACAACGAACTTGAACTTAAGGCCGAAACAATTGAAGAAATTATGTCTGGCTATCCTTGGAAAGCTAACGTAAGAACTTACGAAAACGGTAAAGGCCCTATCAATGTTAAGATTATTGACCCACTTAACATCGTAGATGATACATATTATGTAAAGTTTGACGTATCAAAGGCAGGTAACAAGATTAATGCAAATGCAAACGGTACAATCGGTACTGCTGGTTATTTGACAGAATCATTCCTCCCATTCCCATACGTTGTTTACAATTCACTAGGCGATACAGTTCATTCTGATGTATCTGTTAACCTTGGTTACTCTAACGAACAGTTGTTCATGAATTGGGGCTTCTCAATTTCAATATCTCAGGAGTTCCATGCTGGTGACAAGTCGAACAATTCGTTGAATAACGGTGTTATCTCTTCAAGCATTAATTTTGCTGATGATTCTAAACCTTGGTTGACGTTCTTCGCTGATGATGATGCATACCAGGAAGTTCAGTACCTAAAGTGGGCTAACTGGATTAGAACTGGTACTTTCCGCTATCCGGATCATGAAGCAGGTCAGTACGATGACGCATTGCAGGATTTTGCCGGTGATGATGCTCAGAACTTTGAAAAGATTTGCAACGGCAAGTGGGGTGCAGCTTATTATGTAAATAATACTAGAAATGGTTTGATGCCAAAGGCAGCTCACTCGTACATTTCATTGAATGACAAGCAGCCGTTGACTTCTGTAGATATCGTTATTACTTCTGATAAGGATAAATGGACACGTTGCTGCGTTGTTGAAATGAACGAAAACGAATGGTCAACCGACCAGTATGGTTTCGATGACGAAGATACTAAGGTCAACTATAATGCTTTCGGTGGTGGTGTTAAGTTTGGTTTGAGACAGAGTCCTTCGGTTGATAAGGACGGTAAACCACTTAATGACGGTACTCACGGTTTGGGTTGGTTCCCAGGCTATGCAATCGACCTTACAACTGGTGAACGTTTGAACATCATGTTCGGTGAAGATTCATGGATGACTGGTGAAAATGGTTGCGATATGATTTGGAACCCGACTTCAAACGTAATGGATAATCATTATAATCCTATACTTGGTGGTAAGCATTACATCTACATTATGGGTAATGAACGTGAATCATCTAACGATGGTGATGTTACAGGTTCTAATGCTCCAAGATATGACTCATGTGCTTACTTGTACAGCCAGTTGTTGAAGTACGAAGATTCTCATGCAACAAAGTACTTGAGAAATGTTTACAAGAGTGTTTCTTGGTGTGCTATCCCAATGCAGAACGATCACTTCGATTTCCTTGCAACAGATGTAACAGTTAAGATTAGAGTTGCAACTCCATATCACGTTGCTAAGAAAGAATTTGCAATTGATGAACCAGAAAATCAAAATGCACCGTTCTTTAGCTTCACAACTTCAGACATTAAGACTATCCATGATGATCCTGAAACAGCAGAAAATGCACTTGACCTCATAAGGGTAGTTCCTAATCCATACTATGGTTCGTCTTACTTTGAGTCAAATCAGTTGGATAATATTGTAAGAATAACCAATTTGCCAAAGAGTTGTACTATCTCAATATACAACATCAACGGTACAATGGTTAGAAGATTCAATAAGGATACAGAATCAACCTATATTGAATGGGATTTGACAAACTCAGCAAACATCGTAATTTCAAGCGGTGTATATCTAATCCATATTAAAGCACCAGGAATTGGTGAAAAGGTAGTCAAATGGTTCGGAGCTCTTCGTCCAACAGATTTAAATAACTTCTAAAATTATTAGCTCGGTATGAAAAGGATTCATTTAATATCAATATTACTAATCACAGTATTAGGACTTGTTAGTACAGATTTATTTGCTGGAAACTGGCAAAGAGCTGGTTCGGCGGGAGCTTCACAGTTGTTGATTAACCCATGGGCAAGAAGTACCGGCTGGGGCGAAGCTAACATTGCTTGCGTTACTGGATACGAAAGTATGCATTTGAACGTTGCTGGTTTGGCTTTTACCAAGAAGTTGGAGGTTGGATTTAATAACTCTCAATACCTTGTTGGTTCTGGTCTTCAGATTAACTCTGCTGCTCTTGCAACAAGAGTTGGCGAAAACGGCGCCTTGGGTGTAACTGTTACTGCTTTCAACTGGGGAGAGATTGAAAAGACTACTGAAAATATGCCGGAAGGTGGTTTCGGTACATACAAACCAGGTTATACAGTAATCGGATTGTCGTATGCACGCGAATTCTCTAATAGTATCTTCGGTGGTATCACAGTAAAGCTTATCAATGAACACATTGATAACTTGAAGGCTTCAGGTTTTGCTCTTGATGCAGGTATCCAATATATTACTGGTTTCGGTAAGGATAAGGCAGGTAATAGAAAGCGTGATAATCTTCATTTCGGTATCACTATGAAGAACGTTGGTACTACAATGAAGTATTCGGGCGATGGTATGTCTTTCGTAGGCGTATCTCCTACAGGTACTAGCATGAGCGTTGAAAACAGAAGTCAGGAATTCGAGCTACCTTCTTTAATTAAGATCGGTTTCTCGTATCATATCAAACTCGCAGCTAAGGTTGACGAAGACGAAGAAGTTTCTTCAAATCATAATCTTGCAATTGCTTTGAACTTCACTTCTAACTCATTCACAAATGACCAGTTCCATATCGGTCTCGAATATTCTTTCATGGAGTATTTATTCCTTCGCGCTGGTTATATTTATGAAAAGGGCTTGTATTCTGTTGCTGATTGCACAACATTCTTCTCTGGACCTTGCGCAGGTATTTCTCTGCAGGCTCCTCTAAAGAAAAAGGAAGAAGGAACAAAGTACGGCATGAATACTACATCTTGCAGTACACGTCCTGTAATCGCTGTTGACTATTCATACAGATTTACAAATATCCTTGGTGGTGTTCATACATTTGGCTTAAGGGTTACAATGTAAGATATTTAGCAAATACTTATTGGAAAGCCCATAATGATATATGGGCTTTCCAATTATTTTATTTTCCAAAGCAAAATTTTATTACATTTGCATCGGAAATCCCCTGTAACAAAAGGGATTTCTTTTTTATGTATAACATTTTAATTATCAATAATATGTCTGATATTTCATATTTGACCGAAGAAGGTCTTAGAAAACTGAAAGAAGAATTAGATAGAATGGTTAATATTGAACGACCAAACATATCTAAGCAGATTGCAGAAGCTAGAGATAAGGGTGACCTATCGGAAAATGCCGAGTATGATGCCGCTAAGGAGGCTCAGGGCTTGTTGGAGATGAAGATAAGCAAGTTGCAAGAGACTATCCGTAATGCGCGTATAATTGACCCTTCACAGATTAATACTAATGCAGTTCAGATTCTTAATAAGGTAAAGCTAAGAAACGTTAAGAATAATCTGGAAATGGAATATACTATTGTTTCTGAGTCTGAAGCTGATTTGAAAGCAAAGAAAATTTCTGTTTCTACCCCGATCGCAAAGGGCCTATTAGGAAAAAAGGTTGGCGATATCGTTGATATTCAGGTTCCTAGTGGCATTGTTTCTTTTGAAATTATCAATATTTCAATCTAACTGACATGGCAACAATTTTCTCAATGATTATTAAGGGTGAAATCCCTTGCTATAAGATTGCCGAGAATGATAAGTTCTTCGCATTCCTTGACATAAATCCTATGAAGAAGGGCCATACACTTGTGGTTCCAAAGGACGAGGTAAACTATATTTTCGACAATTCCGATGAAGTCCTTTCTGAAATACTTCTTTTCTCGAAGAAAATTGCTAAGGCATTGGAGAAAACTGTTGAATGCGAAAGAGTAGGCCTAATGGTTTTAGGTTTGGAAGTTCCTCATACACACGTTCATCTTATTCCTATAACTAAGGAAAGCGATATGAATTTATCGAATCCTCATGTAAAAATGACGGAAGAAGAATTTGTAAAGTTGGCTGAGGCAATTCGTAGCAACTTGTAATTACAGAGTATATAAATTATTAAGGGCGGCTTGTGTCGCCCTTTTTTATTGGCTAATATTGTTGAAAAACAGAATAAGGTCGTCGACGTATTGTACCTGTTGCGGAATTTCTATGTCAATCTTGTCGCTTTCAATGAAATCATTTATTTCCACAAGGTTTAATATGCGGTTTTTAGCTGTCGTTTTAATTTTTATGTAATTGTCGCCATGTACGACAAAATAACCCTTGAAATAGCCTCCGGAAGTCTTGCATGCGCATGTTTTCATCTTGAACTTGGTTACACCAACATATAGTTCGTTACCAGCTAGTTTCTTGATGAATCCGTATGATTCCATTCCAAATCTTTCTTCATCAAAGTAAAGTGAGTTGTATGCAAAATTGTCGTTGAAAGTTGATTTGATGGAATCTGGAGGATATATAGTCCTTTTCTCATCCATTGAAAATTTTGCTCTTATAAAATTGTAATACGAAAGTTTAGAAGCATATACGTATGCCTCTTTTTCGGTTCCGTCCTTGTATTTTATTGTTGCTCTTTCCCATTTGCTTTCTGCGATGCACGAACAAAGCATCAAACAAACCAACAATGAGAAAAGCAGTGATTTCATTATTTTTCGATTCTAAGGGATAGCATTTTCAAGGCAGCAGCGGCAGCTTCTACACCTTTGTTGCCAAGACGTCCACCCGAGCGGTCGATTGCCTGCTGCTGGTTGTTTGTTGTCAATAGACCAAAGGCCACAGGAATCTTATATTTCGTATTTACGTCCATAATGCCTTGAGTAACACCTGAGCATACGTAGTCGAAGTGTTTTGTGTCGCCTTGAATAACACAGCCGAGGCAAATTACAGCGTCGCACTTTTTGTTTTCAATCAAGTAAATTGCACCAAGAGGAAGTTCAAAGCTACCAGGAACGCTTCGCAAAACAATATCCTCGTCCTTGTAGCCGTATTTCTTCAATGTTTCAATTGCACCTTCTGCAAGATTTGAAGTTATCTGCTGGTTCCATTCCGATACGGCGATACCGATTTTAAATGGATTTTCTTTTCTCTGTTCTGCAATACCTGTTTCGGTGTATATTGAAAGGTTTTTTAATTCGCTTGCCATAATTCAGTATTTATAAAAAAGGGGTCTGAAGACCCCTATGTATTTATGAATGATTGATGTCGTTATTTATTCAATTTCATTTCAGCACGCTTGATATACTTTTCGATGTTAGTCTTTTCGTTCCTATCAAGAGTAGAATAGTAATTTTCCTGAACTTTATTGTAAACGTTCAAAGCTTCCTGATAGTTTCCAAGAAGTTCGTATGTGTTACCAGCCTTTGTTAGGAAAATAGGAGTGAGGTAGTCGTTGTTGGCCTTGTCGGCAGCACTTACGTAATTCTTAACAGCCTTTTCTGTGTCGCCGAGTTCCATGTTTGCGTCACCGATAAGAGCTATTGCCATAGCGCCAAGCATTGGGTCGTCGCTGTCGAAACCGTTAAGGTAAGTGATAGCGTCTTCGAATTCACCAAGTCTCATGCAGCAGATACCTGCATAATAGCGAGCTGCGTTTCCGGCTGGAGTTCTGCCGTAGTCTTCAACGATGTCTGCAAAACCGCTGTATTCGCCATCGATACCATTAAGTGCAAGTTCAAAATTTTCTTCTGCAAAAGCAAATTCTGCCTTGTACATTTCTGTTTGTGCTTCGTTGTTCTTCGGTTCCTGAACAAACTTCAAGTAAGCAATGATACCCAATGCAATAACGATGATTGCAGCAAAAATTATAATGATAAGCTTCTGATGGCTTTCAAACCAGCCTTCTGTACGATTCAATGCGGATTCTACATTTTTCAATCCTTCTTCTTGATTTGCAGTCTCTTTCTTTGCCATAGTATATCCAATAAAAAGTATTTATATTTTTAGGGTGCAAAAATAACTCTTTAAATTGAATTAAATTATAAAAAAAGATATTTTTTTCGTTGATAAAATGTGTATGCGCGAAATGCAAAGAATAGAGTTAAATCAAGGCATTATCAATGTCTTTGACATCGTCGGGCGGAAGAATTAAGAAAGCTTTGTGTGTGGACTTATTGTTGTGATTATTTAAAATCACTTGCGGAAATTGCCTTTGGCAGGAATGCAGAGATGTCGCCATTGTAGCGGGCAATTTCGCGGACTATGCTTGATGAAATAAATGTGTGTTCGGGTAATGTTAGCATAAAAACGGTTTCAATGCTCTTGTCGAGTTGCTGGTTGGCATGTCCGATAGTACGTTCAAATTCAAAATCGGCAGAGGTGCGAAGCCCCCTGAGCAGAAAATGGATATTGTGCTTTTTGCAGAAATCGACAGTTAGTCCAGAATAGGTGAGTACTTCAACTTTTGGCTCGTTGGCGAATACCTTTTTGATAAGCTCTACGCGTTTGTCGGCAGTGAGCATTGACGATTTTTCGGAATTACAGCCAACGCCAACGATAATTTTGTCAAACATTGGTAATGCGCGGCGGATGATAGATTCGTGTCCGACGGTAATCGGGTCGAAAGAACCAGGGAAGAGTGCTATTCTGTTTTCTGTCATAATTGGTATGTTATAAAGAAAAATCACCGACCGAATCGTATGTCTAAATGGACTATGAGGTTCAATCGGTGATTTGGTGAATTTATTTGTCTGCTATCTTAGCCCACGAATCCTTAAGTGTTACGGTGCGGTTGAATACGGGTTTTTCCGGAGTTGAATCCTTGTCGAAGCAGAAGTAGCCCTTGCGTTCGAACTGGAAGCTGGTCTCCTTTGTTTCCTTGATGTATTCTTCAACCTTGGCATTTACAACCTTGAGGGAATCTGGGTTCAAATATGTCAGGTAAGTTTCGCCTTCTGCAAGGTCGTCTGGATCTTCCTTTGTGAAAAGTCGGTCGTATAGACGAACTTCTGCGTCAACGCAGGTATTGCAGTTTACCCAGTGGATAGTGCCCTTTACCTTGCGTCCGTCCGGTGATTTTCCGCCCTTGCTTTCTGGGTCGTAAGTACAGTGAAGTTCGGTTACATTGCCGTCGGCGTCCTTGATAACTTCGTTGCACTTGATGAAATATGCGTATCTCAGGCGAACTTCGCCACCTGGTTTCAGGCGGAAGAACTTGCTTGGCGCGTCTTCCATAAAGTCTTCGCGTTCGATATATATTTCGCGTCCGAATGTAAGATTACGTGTCCCTGCGTTTTCGTCTTCTGGATTGTTCTGTGCTTCGAGAAGTTCAGTCTGACCTTCGGGATAGTTTGTTATGATAACCTTGATAGGGTCGAGGACTGCCAATATTCTGTAGTCGCGCTTGTTGAGGTCTTCGCGGATGCAGTATTCGAGGAGACTTACGTCAATAAGGTTTTCGCGTTTTGCAACTCCGATTTTTTCTGCAAAGTTGCGGATAGATTCCGGAGTGTATCCACGGCGGCGCAAACCGCTGATGGTTGGCATTCGTGGATCGTCCCATCCGCTAACATACTTGTTAGTTACGAGTTCGAGAAGCTTTCTCTTGCTCATAACAGTATAGGTAAGGTTCAAACGTGCGAATTCAATCTGCTGAGGGCGTTTGCCGGTCTTGTCAATCTGGTCGAGGAACCAATCGTACAAAGGACGGTGAACTTCAAATTCCAATGTGCAGATGGAGTGGGTGATACCTTCGATGTAGTCGCTTTGTCCGTGAGCGTAGTCATACATTGGATAAATGTTCCACTTGTTGCCTGTGCGGTCGTGAGGGCGGCGGATGATACGGTACATAATCGGGTCGCGCATGTGCATGTTTGGCGAGCACATGTCAACCTTGGCACGCAAAACCATTGAACCTTCCTCGTGAATTCCGGCGTTCATTTCCTCTAGGCGTTTCAAACTTTCCTCTGCCGGACGATTGCGGAATGGACTTTCGATACCCGGGATAGTTGGGTTTGTGCGCTGTTCGGCAATTTGGTCGGGAGTCTGTTCATCGACGTAAGCCTTGCCTTCGCGGATAAGCATCTTAGCCCATTCGTAAAGCTGGTCGAAATAGTCGGACGTGTATTGCAGCTTGTCGTATTCGAATCCCAGCCACTTGATGTCGGCGATTATTGAGTTTACATATTCGACATCTTCCTTCGACGGGTTAGTGTCGTCGAAACGAAGGTTGCATTTACCTTTGTACTGGTTCTTGATGCCGAAGTTCAAGCAGATAGACTTTGCGTGACCAATGTGCAGATAGCCGTTAGGCTCTGGTGGAAAACGCGTGTAAGTGCTTGATACTTTTCCTGAAGACAAATCGTCTTCGATGATTTGCTCGATAAAATTCAGTGTGTCCTTTTTCTCTTCCATCTTGCGGAGATTTATGTTAGTGTGATAAAACGTGCAAAAGTAATGTAAATTACAATTGGGAAGGAGAGTTTTCTGATTTTTTTGATGTGTGGAAACAAAAAACGGCAGACTCGTATGTGTTTGCCGTTTTTTAGTGAAGCAATAAGAATATTATTCCATATTGAATTCATACTCCCAATGGTTTAGCTCCCTTAATTCTGTAACTTCTTCTACTTCGCCAGACTTTATCTTCAACATTGCTGAAATATCCGTGCCAGAAAGTTTCTTGTAGTATTCCATTTTATCGTTGCTGAATATGACATTCATTCCGTCGATGGAATAATCTTTGAGGGTTTTCCTTTTTTCAACTTCACGCATGTCCGGAAAAACCACAGTCACATTGTTGTCTCGCAATTTCTTGTTGAATTCTGGATTGGAAATTTTATATATAATACCGTCGGTACAATTAATGCAGTCTCTCGAGTTTATGTACATTACATATCCATTATCTGCACCGGATTTACATGAAGCCATAAATATGGCAGTAAATATTATCAATGCTATTCTTATTCCCATCTTACAATAATTTTTGATCCTAGTGTATCTATAGTCAATCCATTAACGACAAATTCTATATCTTTCGTATTTCTAGTTGTAGGGGCATTTATAGTAATAGAATTAGCAAGACTATTAACGCACTTACGTATTGGTAGTATTGTTACTATGTTGATGCAAAGTTCATTCGGATAATTCATATCACATATAACGGTGTGTTTTTCACGATCTATCTCCTTTCTTCTTCCTGGAATTTGAATAATGTCTTTATCGCCATGCATAACTAACGATTTCTGCAAAATAGACGCCTCGGAATAATCATTTTTCTCGCAAGATCCCAACGAGCAAGCGATACTAGCTAAAATAACAAAAAAACAAAAAAATCTCATATTAAAACTAATTAATTGTTAATAAATAAAAACTTTCTTTTTCAAGATACAAAACATATAACTTTTTGCCAATAAAATCAATTGTATGGACATCTAGTCCAGCAGGAATGCAGTATCTGCAATCTATTGGCTTCTGCGTACTTAACGAATATGCATTGGCTGTATAAATTTTGTCAGAGTCCTCCTCTATGGTGTATAAAGTGTCGTCGTCGAATCTGAAAGAAACTATCCTATTCTTTGCCGGGCTTGCAAACTTGAATACTTCTCCATTGGAATATTCGTAAATATTTACCCCGTTGGCGAAAAATATCTTTCCATTGTCTGTGTAGAATGAGTACGATGATAGGCACGCACAGTCATCGTATTCATCATCGTTGTTACATATGTTATTTTTAGGTTCATACTTGAAATACAATAGTTTTTCTAAACACAAGTCCCCTTCGTTGTCGGTTGAGAATACCGACAATAGCGGCACTGTGTCGGGTGTTGTATTTTTGGGGAAGTACGAAATTCTGGGAGCAATAACCAATGTGTCGGAAATGTATGCACAAATTTCTCCTATTGGAACGGCTGCAGACAATTTAACTGTTGAATCTTTTTTTTCTAACAGAAGTTTGATGCCCTTTTCGCTAGTAACGAAGATTGCAGGTCGTGCTATTTGGCTAACAGAATCCTTTTTCTCAAAAGTTGTAACATTAACAAGCTTTATATCTGCGTTATTTTTGTCGATGCTTAATATATGTGGAGATACAATGCAATACGAGTCTCGTGGAGCTATTCTGTCATCAAAATAGTTGTATTTGTCAATAGCGGTATAGCACTCATCCATATACTTCTCGTTTTCGTCCATTAGGATTAACTCACCAGTATTTATATTAAGCGAAAAAACTCCATCGTGGTCGTCAATCATCAGCATACTGTCGTTCATAAGCGACAAACCACTAGGATACT
Source organism: uncultured Bacteroidales bacterium (assembly GCA_937899245.1). GTDB lineage: Bacteria > Bacteroidota > Bacteroidia > Bacteroidales > ML635J-15 > Bact-19. Next base: position 163,216 of record CALDKB010000048.1, read on the forward strand.
TTAAGACGGCATCTTCTGTTTCAATTATACGCAATTCTTTTAAATCAGTATGATTTTCAGAACACGATATAAAAGTAAAACAGGAAATAATTGCCAATATGAGAAAACAATACAATCTATTCATGTTCATAAAATTTAATCAATTTCAATGATTTCGGTTGAATATTTATCATATGCCATTTTGTATTCTTTGTCATTTTTGATTATAACGGTAAAACAAACTTCTTTAGGATAATTGCCATCACATACTACACCACCACCATCTGATATGCCCTTATATCTACCAGGAAAACTTTTCTCTTTATCCTTCACGCAACATTTCTCGTTGAGTGTAGAATTCTCCCCATATAATTCTAACCATACGTCATAACTTGCCATTTTTACAAGATCTTCGGTATCCCTGTTTTGATAATAATCATAGCCTTCTTCAGAAATCTTACTGCACGATGATAGGCTAAACACTCCTAATAATAGCATTAAAATGCTCAATGATAAAATTCTCATATAATCAAAGTTTTAAAAATAAAATTTAGACAAAGGTATTGTTTTTTTTATGTTATATATGTAAATATATGTATATTATATTGTGTATAAATATTTTTATAATATTTGTGTGTTATTTTATATAGTTATAATATTTTTTTCTTAAAGCAAAAATTTCTTAACAACTAAATTTTATATAACCACTATAAGATGGTAGGATTTGTATTTGTTGGACCTTATGATTCAATCTCCAATAATTTGTAATACAAGAAATCCCCAATTCCAAAAGAGTAAGCAATGATGGAAATGGGGATTTCTGTGGTGTGTAAAGTTGACTTTACTTTACTTCGCTATCGTAGTCGATGCCTTGTTTCTTTAGGATTCGTTTTACATACATTGCAAAGAATGCGATGAACGCAAAGCAAAGAACTGGAATTACATATGAGTAGTGAATGCCGAAACCTTCGCTTGTTGACAATGTCTGCATATAGTCGGCCAACTTGCCCTGAATTGGCGGAATAACAGCGCCACCGAGAATCATCATTACGAGGAAGGCAGAACCCTGTGTCGTGTATTTGCCAAGTCCGGCAAGTGCAAGGTTGAAAATCGACGACCACATGATTGAGCAGAAAAGTCCACCACTCATAAATGCGTAAACCGAAATCATTCCTTCGGTGCAAATGCCTACAAGCATCATGCATATTGCAAGTACTGCGAATACAAACAATGTACGAGCAGGCTTGTTTTTGGTGAAAAAGAAGGCAGCAACCTGTATTGCAATAAGTGCGACGTATGGCAACAGAACAACAATGCTGTACTGCGAAATTGCGTTAACGCCCAAAACAACGCCAAAGGCAACTAGCGGAACGACGATTGTCAGGATTTTCTTGGTTGTAGATTTGAAGTCGAAAGCGGCAACGGCACCAGTCCAGCGTCCAATCATCAAGCTGCCCCAGTACATCGAGATGAAAGGTGCAACCTCGTTGGCTGCAAAATTGCCGAAGTCGGGCTTTTGCAAAAGTTCGCCGAAATTGCTGACAGTGGAAACTTCAACGCCTACATATACGAATATTGCGAGCATTCCAAATACAAGCTGCGGGTATTTCATGGCACCCCATCCTTCGGGATTCTTGCCAGATTTTGCCTTTACGACTAGCAAGGTTGCGAATACGGTAACGAGAGCTGCAAGAAGGAACAGAACGCGGAAAATTTCCACGTTTTCCATAGTTGCAAAGTTGTCCTTGTAGCTTAGGAATACAGGGATGAACATAGCGACAAGCAAAACCGTCATTATTATCAATGCAGTAAGAGCCTTGCCGGTCTTTTCGGTCTTTTCGTCGGAGGTTTCGTTAGGCAATTTCTTCGAGAAGAAGAAAATAGCAGCGGCAATAAGGAAAAGAACACCAACACCGGCATATAGAATTTGTGCCTTGCTAATTTCGAGGTTGGCTATCTCTTCATCGCTAACGGCTGCTGTAGTGCCGAAAAGTAGCAATGCCACGATAATAGGACCTATTGCCGTACCGAAGGAATTTAATCCTCCACAAAGGTTGATTCTTGAAGCACCAGTTGCTGGAGGTCCGAGTGTGATGGCAAACGGGTTGCCGGCAGTTTGCTGAAGAGAGAAGCCGAGAGCTACAACGAACAATCCTATGAGCATTCCGGCAAAGCTATTAGCACCAACGGCAATAATCATTGCTACGGCTCCAAGTGTTGAGAACAGTAGTCCGTAGACTATAGATTTCTTGTAGCCGAAACGTGATATGAAGTCGTTGCGCTTGGCTACTGAATACGCGAACAGAATGAGAGCTCCGACATAGTATGCTAGGTAGAAAGCAAAGTCGATAAGCTGGCTCTGGAACTGGTCGAGACTAAAATAATGCTTGCAGAACGGAATGAAAATACTGTTTCCGGCTGCCATGAAGCCCCAAAAGAAAAATACTATGATGAGTATCGAGAGGGCTCCGTAGTTAGTTTTTGAATTGTTGGTCATATTTTTGTTGTTTCTAGGTTTCTTAGTTTATGTGTTTCTAGTTTTGAAATAGCGTAGCGATAAACGGCGTCAGCCTATTATTCTCCGAATATCTTTTTTGCCTCCTTCATGTTTTCGCGGATTGATACTCCGAACGGGCAGCGGGTTTCGCATGAGCCACATTCGATACATTCACCAGCTTTGTGTGGAAGGGCTTTGTACTGTTCGAGAATCTCGGTTGGAACGTTGTCGTATTTCTTTGCCTGGTCGAGCAGTTCGGTAACCTTGGCGATTTCGATTCCTACCGGACAAGGCGAGCAATGGTTGCAGTATGTGCAGTTGCCTGTACATTGCTTCTTGATGCTTGCGAGCGGAGTCTCAAAATCTTTTTCTTCGCCGGTTGCAACAAGGTAATGTAGCGACTGGTTGAGTTCGTCGATGTCGTCCGCGCCCGAAAGAGCAACAGCAACACCATCCTTCGACAAAGCATAGCTTAAGCATTGACAAGGAGTAAGAGCAATTCCTATTGGCGACTGCTCTGCATCAAGAAGACGTCCTCCGGCAAATACCTTCATAACGGAAATGCCGACACCTTTTTCCTTGCAAAGCGAGTAAAGCTTAACCCTAACAGGGTCGATTTCGGTAAGCATGTTCTTATAGCTTTCGGGATCCCATGCATTTGCGCCGGTCTGAAGAAGATCGAAAGCCGGATTCAAACTGAACATAAGCACTTCGATAATTCCGCTTTCAACAGCTTTAAGTGCAACTTCGGGATTGTGGCTGCTGAGACCGATATGCTTGATTTTGCCTTCTGCCTTGAGTTGCTTTACATATTCGAGGAATGGGCTGTCGACAATCGAGTCCCAATCTTCTGGTGAATCGGTGATGTGCATCATTCCGACTTCAATATGGTCGGTTTCGAGGCGAGCAAGCAAATCTTCAAACGATGCTTTTGCCTCCTCAACATTGCGTGTACGTTTGTATTTTCCGTTTTCCCAAGCCGAACCGATATGTCCCTGTATAATCATTTCGTCGCGGCGGCCACGAAGTGCGTAGCCTATGTTGCTTCGTACGATTGGATTCGCATCGTAGATGTCGATGTAGTTGATGCCGCTGTCGAGGGCAACCTTCATATATTCGCGTGCAAATGCAGTATCTTCTTTTTCGAAACATCCGCAGCCGATACCTATTTCACTGACCTTCAAGCCTGTGTTTCCAAGGTCGCGGTATTTCATAAGTGTTTGTTTTTGAGGTTGTTCGGTTTGCTTGTCCTTGCACGAAACCAATAGGGCTGTAGCAAAAGCAAGGATAATGATAGCAGTTAATCTAAATTTCATTTTTTTGAGCAAATTAAAAACATGGCAAAGATAGTGAAGAAAGTTGAGAAAAGATAATTAAGATTTAGTTTTTCAAAGAGAAAACCTGCCGACTCGTACTTTTGGCGTTCCTTGCACGACTGCCGAATAAGCCCAGTCAGAATTGTTTGAAAATCCGTTCGGCGCTAATAATTTCATGGCTTCTTCTAGTCCATGTTGCCATCAGACATAATTGACTGTTAAAAAATAAATTATTTTTGTAAAAAAGTTGTTTCTGTGAGGCAACCTTTTTGAAATGTTTTCGTTAGTATGTTGTATGCGAGATAAAAATCTGGATATTAACAAGACCGACGATGCTAGGGTAATCGTTAGCGGCTGTAAGAAAAATGACAGGCGCTATCAGCAGATGCTTTATGTCCAGACATTTAATAAAATGGTTGGAGCTTGTTTGCGTTACTCGTCAGATTACGAAGAGGCAATGGATTTTGTGCAGGACGGATACATAAAGGTGTTTGAAAATATTGGTAAGTATAAGGATTCAGGGTCGCTGGTAGGTTGGATAAAGACGACAATCGTAAACAATTTGCTTGATGTGATGCGAAAAACTTTAAAATATCAGTTTTTGGATATTGACGAAACACCCATAGCCGATATCGATGATGGCGACAAGGTGCTTGAGAAGATAGCAGAAGATGACAAGAATGCGCAGAGAATTGTGGAACTTTTGCAAGAATTGCCGCCAGCATACAGAATGGTCTTTAATATGTTTGTAGTAGAAGACATTCCACATAAGCAGATAGCTGAGAAACTGGGCATTACGGAAGGAACGTCGAGGTCGAATCTCGCAAAGGCAAAGTTGAAATTGAAACAAATGTTTATTGAGAAATACGGTAATAATTATGAATAATATTAGGAAAATATTGTCGAACTATGAGGGCGAGTATAATCCGGAAGGATGGTCGCAGCTCGAAAAGCGCCTGCCAAAGCAGACAGTGATGCAACGCTTCGGCAAGAAGATAATTGCTGGAGCTGTAGGTGCTATTGTTGTGGCTGGAATCGTCGCAGCAGTGGTTCTAATTCCTAAGAATGAAGCGAAGACAATTGAAGAGCCTTCTGATGGTCAGAAAAATACAATTGAAACAGTTCAAAATTCCAATGTTTCGGAAATTGCTGAAGTTCAGGACCAAACAACTGTTATGTCAGAAAATGAAAATGTAACACCAACTTCTTTGCAACAGGCCGACAATGTTGTGACATCGGTTGAACAGCCTCAGCAAATTTCTTCCAAGGAAGAAGCAAACAACAATATCGTTGAGGAACAGCCACAACAGAAGTCTTCGCAGGACAATCAACAGCCAACTACAACAGCTAACACGCGAAAACCCGAACCTGCATTCAGCTATTCGTGCGATTCATATTGTGCGCCTGCTATGGTGAAGTTTACCGCCGTAAATACTGATGCCAATACCGAAATCGTTTGGAATTTTGGTAACGGAAAGCAAGCAAGGGGAACAAGTGTCGCATACGAGTATCCTAAGAAAGGCAGTTTCACACCGACGGCTTCTGTTTATTATGGAGGTAAGCTTGAAAAAACTGTAGCGCTAAAGCAAATTGTCGTAAACAATGGTCCTGAATTTGACTTCACATGGAAAAACGACGAGAATACATATAAATTTTACACCGACAGAACAATGAACATATCGTACTCATGGGAAATAGATGGCAAGTCGTACACAAGCAAGGTCGTGGAACGTGAATTTACAAGGAATGGCAATTATCCGATAAAACTTGTGCTGACCGACAATAACGGTTGCAAGACGGAAAAGACCAAGACATTGAATGTGACGATTGCTCACTTGTTTTATGTCCCCAATGCATTTACGCCAGACGAAGGAGGTGTAAACTCAACATTTGGACCAATTGGCGAGGAGATGGATTTCAAGTCGTTTAGTTTTGGAATCACCAATGCCAAGGGGGAGACGGTTTTTACTTCAACTGATCCTGATTTGCAGTGGAACGGCAAGATGAATAATTCTGGAGCAGATGTTGACGCCGGCTTGTACTACTGGACAATAAAGACAACCGACAAGTACGGCAATTCACAGACAAAGAAAGGAACCGTTACGGTTATAAGGTAGGCATGAGGGTAGAGTAATTATATCAGGAGGTCGCTGGAGAAATCTGGCGGCTTTTTTTTATGTGTTGCTCCTTGAGTGGCATGCGAATCTATTTCTATTTCTCAAATAAATATTACTTTTGCATTGTTTGTCGTCAATTATGGCGACGATTATAAATTATTATAAGGTACAAAAATGGGAAAATATACTTTTAATGCTGAGGACGTGAAAAATCGTCTGGTTGCGTGGTTGCGCGACTGGTTTGCTGAAAATGGTAATGGATGCAATGCAGTAGTAGGAATGAGCGGTGGCAAGGACTCGACAATTGTGGCTGCTCTATGTGTAGAAGCGCTTGGCAAGGACCGTGTTATCGGCGTTTCGATGCCCGATGGTGAGCAGGGAGAAAACGATGCCGACAGAATTTGTGCTTTCCTTGGAATAAGATATATTGTTGCTCCAATAACAAATATTACGACAGGCATCAAGAATGCAATGTTTATTGACAATGGCTGCGAGGTAAAACCTGAATTCTCGAAACAGGCGGAGCAAAATATCCCGCCAAGAGCAAGAATGTTGACCTTGTATGCAATAAGTCAGTCGAACAACGGGCGAGTTGTAGGCACTTGCAATCTTTCAGAAGATGTATGTGGATATTTTACAGTTCATGGCGATGGCGCTTCTGATGTAGAACCGCTTGCTAATCTTACGGTTACCGAGGTTCGCCATATAGGTGATGCTCTTGGAGTTCCGAAGGAATGGGTTTGGAAGACTCCGGACGACGGTTTGCCACATTCATGCTCCGACGAGGAAAAACTTGGCTTTACTTATGCCGCATTGGATTTGTATCTTCGTGGACAGGAAGTTCCTGAAGCTTCGATAAAGGAAAAGATGGACGACAGAATGAAGAAAAATGCGTTCAAGATGAAGCCGAAGGCAAAGTTTGAGTGGCAGTAGAACGGTAAAGGGTTGATGGTGAAAACATAAAGCAATTGTAACACGCACAAGAACCTGTTTCAAACAATATCAAACAATATCAAACAATATCAAACAACTTCCTTATCTTTGCACCCGTAAAAAAATAATATTATGGTAAGAGTAAGATTTGCACCGAGTCCAACAGGACCGCTTCATATTGGTGGTGTTAGAACCGCTTTGTACAACTATTTGTTCGCCAAGCACAATGGTGGCGAAATGATCTTGAGAATCGAGGATACCGACCAGACACGCTACGTGGAAGGTGCCGAAGAATATATTATGAATTCGCTCGAATGGTGCGGAATGAAGTTCGATGAGGGTATCCGCGAAGGTGGAAAATTCGGCCCATACCGTCAGAGCGATCGCAAGGACATTTATGCAAAATACGCACAGCAGCTAATCGACAACGGAAGCGTTTATATGGCTTTCGATACTCCAGAAGAACTAAACGAACTCCGCGCTGCTGCAGAAAAGGAAGGTAAGACTTTCATTTACAATTTCTCCACTCGCGGCAGTTTGCGCAATAGCTTGTCGTTGAGCAAGGAAGAAGTTGACGAATTGATAAAGAACGGAACTCCATACGTACTTCGTTTCAAGGTTCCGGAAAATCGTATTCTCGAAACTCACGACGAAATCCGTGGCGACATCACCTTCAATACCAAGGAAATGGACGACAAGGTGCTGATGAAGACCGACGGTTTGCCAACATATCACCTTGCAAATATCGTCGACGACCATCTGATGGAGATCACTCACGTTATTCGTGGTGAGGAATGGTTGCCATCGTTGCCGTTGCACATATTGTTGTACGAAGCTTTTGGCTGGGAACATCCAAAATTTGCTCACCTTCCGTTAATTCTTAAGCCAAGCGGAAAGGGTAAGTTAAGCAAGAGGGACGGCGATCAGCTTGGTTTCCCTGTGTTCCCTATGCAGTTCAACAACAACGGCGAAATGTGCAAGGGTTATAAGGAAGACGGCTATTTCCCTGAGGCATTCATCAATATGCTTGCTCTTTTGGGCTGGAATCCGGGAACCGACCAGGAAATTTTCTCTATGGACGAACTTATTAAGGAATTCACAATCGAGCGCGTAGGAAAGAGCGGAAGCCGTTTTGATCCCGACAAGACAAAATGGTTCAACCACCAGTATATCCTGAAGAAATCAGCCAAAGATGTTGCCGAACTTTTCCGCAAGGACCTTGACGCACGCGGAATCGACTATTCAAAGTATGACATCGTTCGCATTTGTGAACTTATGAAGGAAAGAATTTCGTTCATCCACGAAATGTGGGATGAAACACGCTTCTTCTTCGAGACTCCGACCCAGTTTGACGAGAAATTCAAGAAAAAAGCATGCAAGGAAGACACTGCCGAAGTTATGACTACTTTAGTTTCAATTTTGGAAAAATGCGAAAGCTTCGACCCGCACACTACCGAAGAGGCAGTAAAGACTTGGATTGAAGGCAACGAATGGGGCTTCGGCAAGGTAATGTCGCCTTTCCGTCTGGCAATCGTTGGCGAAGGCAAGGGCCCGAGCGTTTTCGATATGATTGAAGTTATCGGCAAGGAAGAAACCTTGAAGAGAATAAAGAACCTGATTGCTGTATTGTAGCGGCAAGTTAACAGACAAATACAAAATATCCTTCGTCTCTTCATCTTGAGACGAAGGATATTTTTTTTGTATATCTGCTATTTACGTTGAAGATTTTGGCTGGTTAGATAATGAGAACAAAAAAAACGCTGCAAATCATTTGATTCACAGCGTTCTGGCGGAGAGAGGGGGATTCGAACCCCCGGTACCAATTACTCAGTACGTCAGTTTAGCAAACTGGTGGTTTCAGCCACTCACCCACCTCTCCAGTCGTGGGTTTTCGTTTACCAAAAACGCGGTTGCAAAGATATATAATATTTCGGTTATGACAAATATTATTTCTTAAAATATTTTTTTTTGTCGGAAAGACTATTTTGTTTTAAAACATAAATGTCAATTGAAAATTTTTTTATCTTTGCCTTTTGCGAAAAAACTTAAAATTATGAGTCGAAAAATTTTCTCTTTGCTAATCTTGGCTTTGGGCTTTGTCGCCCTGCTGTCGTCGTGTGGCGGTACAAGTAGTGGAAAGACCAACTATGTGTCGATGTACGCCCTCGTAAACGGTTCAAACTGGCGTAGCGCCGAACCAACGGCAATAGTTAGCGACCATAAGATAAAAATTAATGGAACTTCGGCCAACGGACAGACGATAATTATTACGCTGAACGATGCGCAGCTTGGCGAATACACGTTCTCGTCGACAAATGGAAGTTATGCCGAGTTTATTCCTAATCTTGTTTCGGGCACCGATCGTTTTTCAACCCTTACAACCGAGTCGGGCAGTGGTTTCGTAAGACTTTCATCGCTTAACGAGGAAACAATGACCCTCGGTGGTGAATTCTATTTCAAGGCCTTCAAGGCCGACGGTTCCGAAAGGTCGGTAACTGAAGGAAAGTTTACAAATGTGCCTTTTACTCACTACAATCTTACCGAGGATGACTATACAAATGTCTTTAAATTCACATACAACGGACAGGAATGGAACGCAAAGGACATTTCGGCTACAAAGACAGATACGGCCATGGTTGTAAAGGGCGACTGCGACAGAAACGATGCTTGGCAGGGTATTACCTTGCAGATGCCTCCAGATATCACTGCCGGAGTTCATTATTTCGGTGCCGATGTCTCAGGTGTATTCCAGTCGGGTTTCTACTCTTTCCCAGCTACGGCAGGAGCTGTTACTATTACAGAAAACAACAGCCTGAGCAAAGTCATAAAAGGAACATTTTTCTTCAACTATAGGGATAACAACAATGCGGTACAGTCGGTTTCGGAAGGTTTCTTCGACATAAAGTTCACCGACGAGACCGTAGTAGAATAAATCGAAAACAATTTAAATTTTATTTCATAATATGAACGAAAAAATTTTGAAAGACCTTGCCAAGATTGGCATTACAGGAGTAAAAAAGCTTCATTATAATCCTTCATACGAGGAATTGTTTGAACTCGAAATGGACAAGTCGCTCGAAGGATACGACAAAGGTCAGCTTACAGAACTAGATGCAGTAAACGTAATGACAGGCATCTACACAGGCCGTTCGCCTAAGGATAAGTTCATCGTAATGGACGAAAATTCAAAGGACACAGTATGGTGGACAACCGATGAATATAAGAACGACAATCACGTTTGTTCGCAGTCGACTTGGGAAACCGTTAAGCAACTTGCTAAAAAACAGCTTTGCGACAAGGAATTGTTCGTAGTTGATGCTTTCTGCGGTGCAAACAAGGATACTCGCATGAATGTTCGTTTTATCATGGAAGTTGCATGGCAAGCACATTTCGTACGCAATATGTTCATTAAGCCGACAGAAGAAGAATTGAAGACTTTCGAGCCTACATTCACTGTTTACACTGCTTCAAAGGCTAAGGTTGAAAACTACAGGGAACTCGGACTTAACAGCGAAACTGCTGTCGTTTTCAACATCACCAGTCGCGAACAGGTAATTCTTAATACTTGGTATGGCGGTGAAATGAAGAAGGGTATGTTCTCGATGATGAACTACTACTTGCCGCTTCACGGTATTGCTGCTATGCACTGTTCGGCAAATACCGACATGCAGGGCAAGCACACTGCAATCTTTTTCGGTTTGAGCGGAACTGGAAAGACCACCCTTTCTACCGATCCTAAGCGTTTGCTTATCGGCGACGACGAACACGGCTGGGATGACGATGGCGTATTCAACTTCGAAGGCGGTTGCTATGCTAAGGTTATCAACCTTGACAAGGACAGTGAACCGGACATCTACAATGCAATCCGTCGCAACGCACTTCTCGAGAATGTAACAGTTGACGAAAATGGAAAGATCAATTTCGCCGACAAGAGCGTTACTGAAAATACCCGCGTAAGCTATCCGATCGACCATATCGAAAAGATTGTTCGTCCGGTAAGCGCAGCTCCAGCAGCTGAAAATGTAATTTTCCTTTCTGCTGATGCATTCGGAGTGCTTCCTCCAGTTTCAATTCTTACACCAGAACAGTGCAAGTACTATTTCTTGAGCGGTTTTACTGCTAAATTGGCAGGTACAGAACGTGGTATTACAGAACCAACTCCAACTTTCAGCGCATGTTTCGGACAGGCATTCCTCGAATTGCACCCTACAAAGTATGCTGAGGAATTGGTAAAGCGCATGGAAAAGAGCAATGCCAAGGCATATTTGGTAAATACCGGCTGGAATGGAACAGGTAAGCGTATTTCGATTAGAGATACTCGTGGAATCATCGATGCTATCCTCAATGGTTCTATTCTTTCTGCTCCAACAAAGAAGATTCCGTATTTCGACTTGGAGGTTCCAACCGAATTGCCAGGTGTTGACACCAAGATCCTTGATCCACGCGACACTTACGCACAGGCAAGCGAATGGGATGCAAAGGCACGCGACCTTGCTCAGCGCTTCATCAAGAACTTCGTTAAGTTCACAAGCAACGAAGCTGGCAAGAAGTTGGTTGATGCTGGCCCAAAGCTATAGGCAAGAATAAAAATTGCATATAATAAAAGTTTCCCTCTTCCGTCATCCTGAACTTGATTCAGGGTCTGAAAAAAGAGGGAAACTTTTTTGTTGTATAATTCTCGAATTTTCGAATCCTCAAATCTTTATAAATCTATCTCTTTCTTCCTTATTTGGCGCTTTGCCGTGCCACTTGTAGTCGCCTTCGATTTCTGGAACTCCCTTGCCCATGGTTGTGTTGGCGATGAGGACTTTCGGCTTGTCGCCGGCCATACTTTCGAAAGTCTTTATTAGTTCTGCAATATTGTTGCCATCACATTCGTAAACATCCCAGCCGAAAGATGTCCATTTTTCGTGCAGAGGTTCAAGTCCCATGACTTTTTCGTTAGGCCCGTCAATCTGCAGGCGGTTGCGGTCGACAATAGCAATAATGTTGCTAAGCTTGTGGTGTGCTGCGCTCATTGCTGCTTCCCAAACCTGACCTTCCTGAATTTCACCATCGCCACAGACGCAGAAAATCTTTCTGTCGGTTCCATCCACTTTGTCGGCAAGAGCCATACCAATGCAAACAGAAAGTCCTTGTCCCAGCGAACCCGATGCCGATTCCACGCCTGGTAGTCCGGATGCTAGTGATGGATGTCCCTGTAGGCGGCCGCCAATTTTGCGGAGAGTCATAAGTTCTTCCTTTGGAAAATATCCGGCATTTGCAAGCGTGGCGTACAAAACAGGTGCGGTATGTCCAATTGAAAGGATTAATTTGTCGCGTTCGGGCATATTCGGGTTCTTCGGGTCGTGCTTCATTACATGGAAATACAGCACGGCGAATATGTCGGCCAGGTCCAACGAACCGCCGATATGTCCAGAACCTGCTTCGCAAAGCGAATTGATAATATCGTTGCGTATTTCGTGGGCCAGATTTTCAAGCCTTGATATCTCGTCTGTAAACATTAGTGCTTTGGGTATTTTATGTTGGTCTTGATGACGTATGCTTCTGGATACTTGGCAATAAGTTCCTTCATAAGTGCCAAAGCCTCAAATCTTGTCATGAAGTCGCCGACATGAACTTCGAAGTTCGGCTCGATGAAAGTAACGTATGCTTCATTCTTTTCGTTGCTGCATTCGGTTTTAATGGAATATGCCTGCGAGCGGGAATTCTGCTTGTTCTGGGCAAAAACCTTAACCCGGTATCCCGGAAAACCTTCGCGTTTGGCATTCAGTCCCGAACTTATTCCCATGAATCGCTTTATGGACGAGCTCTGCGAAATTTGCACTTTGCCGTTGTATGTCGAATCGTTGAAATATTTTATTTCCCTAGCAGTAATTTCCTGTCCAAGCATGGACAGCGAGCAAAAAACAGCTACTAATAATATGATGATAGTTCTCATTCGAAATGATTTTTTGCAAAGGTATTAAAAAAGTTTTAGTTTGCTTATATTCTCCTGATGTTCAACCTTTATTTTTTTAGATATTATGAACTTCGACGCCTTGACATATCCGCTGAGCTTCAAAGTTGGGCTTCCTTGCAGAATGGCGCTTTTCAGGGCCAAAGGGTCCTTTACAATCTCCTTGAATGATGCTTCGTAGTTGATTGTATATGCATCGTTCGAGTTAGGCTTGATATGAATGCGCTCGTGCTTGTTTAGGCTTCCGATTGAAATGCCGTTAAGGTAGATGTCGAGTTTCGCCTTGTTGATGTTGAACCCCAAATTATTAGGATTGTTGACAGGAATTTTTCCGCTAATCTTGATTCCATTTAGGCTGATGTTGTCGACTTTAACGTCCTGCGGCTTGCCGACGCTAATTTCCTGAAGTGTGCATGAGCTGAAGCTAATTGTTGCTGCGATTATAAGCAGAAAGATTGTCCTTATTTTCATTGAGTAAAAATTTGTGGCAAATTTAATAATAATTGGCGGCGACTTAATTTTTGCCGTATAAAAATGCTTGTTTGTTATTGTGTTGATAATCATGTATTTGGTGCTAATTTGTAAAATTTATCTATTGAATTGTTAAAATATCTTATGTAAATTTGTAAAATTGCAAGCGATAAAATAATTTTGAAAATCAAAAAAATAGGAATATGGCAAAGTACGAGGAAAACAGCAACAATTTGAACATATTGGGTAATGGAACCTCAATAGTTGGAAATATAATTTCGTCTGGAGATGTCCGTGTTGACGGAGTACTAGAAGGAAATTTGACGACCCAGTCTAAGCTGGTGATAGGAACAACAGGAAGGATAATAGGCGAAATAAAGTGCAAGGATTGTGAAGTTGCCGGCAGTGTTAAAGGGAAAATTTCAGTTGAAAATCTTCTGATGCTCAGGTCGACGGCAACGGTAGATGGCGAAATAAAGACAGCCAAGCTAGCCATAGAGCCAGACGCAGTATTTACCGGGACGTGCAATATGAGTACAGCACAGGCGTCGCCAGAGGAAAACTAATGGAAAGCGAGCGAAAAGACAAGGATAACATTAGCGGCATGAATAAGTTTGTGCGCTACACGTCGCTTGCCTTCGAGATGGGGATTGTGATTTTTGCCGGAGCTTTTGGCGGACTGAAACTTGACGAGTATTTCGGGACACAAAAGCCATGGTGGACAGTGGCTTTGTCGCTTTTCGCAGTTTTCGCATCGATATATATAGTTATTAAAGGACTTAAGGAAAAGTAAAAGGCTGCATGAAGATGAAAGGTGAGTCTGATTTAATAAGAAGTATAGTGGTATTGTTCGTTTTCGGACTGGTGCTTTTCGGAGTACACTTTTTATTGGGACGAGCTTTTGAGGTCTGTTATGCTCCCAAAATATACGAGGCGCATGTTTTCATGCTGGTGTTGACAATCGTAGTGATGTTTGTGCTTAAACTTCTTTTCCGAAAGATGAAGCAAAAGATGCAGGGTTTGTTTGGCTATGTTTTCATGGCCGGAAGTCTTGTGAAAATGGCTCTTGCCGTCGTGTTCCTAATTCCTATTATAAAATGTGATGCAGACTATAGAATCCCGTATGTTATACAGTTCTTTGTAGTTTATTTCTTTTACTTGTTCATGGAGGTATACCTTATTGCAAGACAATTAAAGGAGCAGTCGCAAGAAAAAATTGAAGAAATAATAAAACAAAACTGAAAAAAAATCGTAAAAATAAAGGTTGTTAAGAGTTTTAAAGAATTAAGAGGTATGGAAGAAAATGTAAATGCAGAAGTAAATGCAGAAGAAAAAACCAGATATTCTAAGGAAGAACTTGAGGAATTCAAGGAGATAATTCTTAAGAAATTGGAAAGGGCACAAGCCGATTTCGACTTGTACAAGAGTATGTTGAACAAAGAAGATATGAACGACATTGATGATACGTCGCCAACGTTCAAGGTCCTTGAAGAGGGTCAGAATGTTTTGTCGAAAGAGGAAATCGGTCGAATAGCACAGCGTCAGTTCAAGTTCATACAGAACTTGCAGGCAGCATTGTTCAGAATCGAGATTGGCACTTATGGCATTTGCCGTAAGACAGGCAAACTGATCCCGAAGGAAAGACTTAGAGCAGTGCCTCATGCTACCTTGTCGGTTGAAGCAAAGAACAGCAGATAAAAAATAAAGCCTCAGTATTGAAGCCTTTTTTGTTTGTCGTTATGTAATCTTAAAACTATTGTATGTGGCACCTTGGGGCTTTTTGCATTTAGGCGTTTTGTACTGATACATATTGAATAATTGTTATGTGTTTAACAAAACTTTAACAAATGGCAGTTTCGTCTATGTGTTAATATGGTTGTAAATCTGAAGCAAAATTCAATACTAATCTAATATTTTTAATATGAAAAGATTTTTATTGTTGTTTGCAATGGCAGCAGTTGTTTGCTTTTGCTTTTCTAGCTGTCATCCATACAGCAGTATGATGAAGGAACCTAACATTAGGTTTGAGTACACCTCGCACGACATTGATATTTCGGAACAATTTACTGCTGAAGCAACGACAATAAGAGTTTTAGGTATCGACTGGTCAAGATGGTTCAAGAAATCAGAAACTGGTTATTTAAATTCTGCTGGAGTTCCTATTATTGGTTCGTTTGTTGAAGATAAGACCGTAAGCAAGGCATTGTATAAGCTTATGCAAGAGCATCCTGGATACGATGTAGTTGTATATCCACAGTATTCAAAGGAGGCAAAGAAGCCGGTATTGGGAACTGACATTTACTCGAAAACAACCGTAAAAGTAACGGCAAGATTAGGTAAACTTAAATAGTTTTCATGATAGCGACATAAAAGGTCATCTGGCGATGGCCTTTTTTTTGTGCCGCAAATTAAAAAGTAAGAAACCTCGAATTAGTTGTTCAACCTAATACATTATTTTTTACATTTGCAAATCAATTGGAATAACAATTTTAAAAATAGATAAAATGTACAACGATTTTCAAGCTTACTTACAGAAGGAAATAGCCGGAATCAGAGAAGCCGGTTTGTATAAGAACGAAAGAATCATCGCATCTCCACAGGGCGGTGAAATCACATTGCAGGATGGCACAAAGGTGTTGAATTTCTGTGCTAACAACTATCTAGGTCTTGCAAACAATCCACAGCTTATCGCAGCAGCAAAGGAAGCAATGGACACTCACGGATACGGTATGGCATCTGTAAGATTCATTTGCGGTTGTTCTGATTTGCACAAGGCGTTGGAAAAGAAGATCGCTGAATTCTTTGGCACTGAAGATACTATTCTTTACGCTGCTTGCTTCGATGCAAACGGTGGTGTTTTCGAGCCATTGTTAGGCGAAGAAGATGCAATCATCTCCGACTCTTTGAACCACGCTTCTATTATTGATGGTGTACGTTTGTGCAAGGCTCAGCGTTTCAGATATGCAAATGCCGATATGGCTGACCTTGAAGAAAAACTCAAGGAAGCACAGAAGTGCCGTTTCCGCTTGATCGCTACCGACGGTGTATTCTCAATGGACGGAAATGTTTGTCCACTTGACAAGATTTACGAACTTGCAAACAAGTACAACGCAATGGTAATGGTTGACGAATCTCATTCGGCAGGTGTTGTCGGAAAGACTGGTCGTGGCGTTACCGAAAGATACAATCTTCGTGGCAAGGTTGAAATCTTGACCGGTACTTTGGGCAAGGCATTTGGTGGTGCAGTTGGTGGTTTCACAACTGGTAAGAGAGAAATCATTGAAATGCTTCGCCAGCGTTCTCGTCCATATTTGTTCTCTAACTCAATTCCGCCAATGGTTGCTGCTGCTGGCTGCAAGATGGTTGACATTATGTCGAGCACAAACGAACTTCAGGATAAGCTTCACAGCAATACCGACTACTTTGTAGCAAAGATGAAGGCTGCAGGCTTCGACATCAAGCCGACAGAATCTGCAATTTGCGCAGTAATGCTATACGACGCAAAGCTTTCGCAGGATATGGCTGCAAAACTTCAGGAAGAAGGCATCTATGTAACTGGCTTCTACTATCCTGTAGTTCCGAAGGGTCAGGCTCGTATCCGCGTTCAGATTTCGGCAGCACACGAAATCGCCCACCTCGACAAGTGCATAGCAGCATTCACCAAGGTCGGCAAGGAACTCGGCGTTATCAAGTAAAAAACGACAAAATTTATAATAGGAAAGTCGGGGCGAAAGTTCCGACTTTTTTGTTTTTTTATCCATCGCCTTTGGCGATACCTTGATTGCCGCCTTGGCTGGTAAGCGTTAAGAAAATCGGAGAAACGGAGCGTAAAAAGTCAGTCTGTTTGAAGTCGGAGTGAAACGCAGACAAGTTTCTGACTTTTAGCGTAGTGCAGCCGATTTTTAGCGAAGCAGACTCAGCGGACATGGTTTTTTGTTTACTTTTTTGCCAACAAAAAAGTAAAAGCCTCCGCGGCTGGAGCGGAATGCTTTTGTGTTGATTTATTAAACTTTTAGAGGACAATAATAATAAACATATTTTGCGGATAATCATTTTATCATTATATTTGTAGCACTTTTGGTGCTGCACTAAAAGTGTAATTTAAACAAGTTATTGAATATGAATAAATTATACAATCCATTTCTCCTTTTAGGATATGCAGGACACGAATATTTCTGCGGTCGTGACACCGAAAGGAAAGAACTGATTTCGGCATTAAGAAACGGAAGGAACATTACTCTGATGAGTCCGCGCAGGATGGGAAAAACCGGGTTAATCAAAGATACTTTCTACCAGATAGGCAAGGAGAACAAGAATGCCGTATGCCTCTATATGGATATTTTTGCCACTAAATCACTAGGCGACTTTGTATCTCTGCTTGGTAAAACAGTAATCGGCAAACTCGATAGCATTCCCCAGAAAACCGCTTCAGCCATAGCAAACATATTCAAAAGTTGCCGCGTAGTCTTTTCAACCGACATTGCAAGCGGATTACCGCAAGCTTCGCTCGACTTCAAGGAACAGGACACGCAGAACACACTCGGCGAAATATTTTCATACATAAAGGAATCGGACAAGGAATGTATAATTGCCATTGACGAGTTTCAGCAGATTTCCGAATATCCCGAAACGGAAACCGAGGCCCTGCTCCGTTCCTACATACAATTCTGTCCGAACTTGCATTTCATTTTTTCGGGAAGCAAGCAGCACCTTATGGACGACATTTTCAGTTCGGCAGCCCGTCCTTTCTATCGGAGCACAGAAAAGATGAACCTAAAGCCAATCCCGATGGAAACATATTTTGAGTTTTCTTGCAAATGGATGAAAACCATAGGGATAACTTTAGATAAAAACACATTCGAAAAAATATACAATATGGTTGAAGGGCATACTTGGTATGTGCAGTACATCCTCAACAAACTGTTCGAACTGGCGCCGGAAAAGGTTACCGAATCGGACATAAACGAATGTGTGATGAAGATTGTCGAAGCCGAAACCGACGGCTACAAGCGCATTTACGACTTTCTGACATTAAACCAGGCTCAGTTGCTGGTTGCGATAGCAAAGGAGCATATTGTACCCGCAATAAATTCAAATTCGTTCATAAGGAAATATAATCTTAAAGGTACAAGCAGCATAAACAAGGCACTCGCCCAGCTAATCAACAAGGAACTTGTTTTCCATACCGAAAAAGGCTATTCGGTATATGATAGGTTCATGGAATTGTGGCTGAAGAGGATATAGTTTATATTAGTTTTTGGTATTAGGTCGGCAGGGAATTAGGCGTTATCAAGTAAAAACGACAGAATTTATAATCCGAAAGTCGGGACGAAAGTTCCGACTTTTTTTGTTGTTTAATATGTTTAGTAAAGCAAACGGATTATTGAGGATTAGCATTTCATTTGTATTGAAAAAAGATATTAACAATCACTTGTACTGAAAAAATATTAAGTATTTTTGCACATGTTACTAAAAGTCTAACTCGTTTTAAAGAGAAATGTTTTACAAACTGATAGAAAAGAAACGCAACGAATGGCTTGGCTCAAAAGATTGTTCGGTAAGTGAGCTAATTCAATACATTGAGCATCGGGGGATGATGCGTGATGCCCAATTGGAGGCTATAAAAACTTACCTCTTTTTGAAAATTGTCTGCAAAAACCAACCATTGTGGAGACTTTTTGTTGACGGTGTTTTCAATGATACAAATATTGGTCAAGTAGAATTGACCGAAACTGCCAGAGAAGTGTTTAACACTAATAAGGCGGCAGTTGCGTTGTTCCAATATTCTCTCCTTCAGGACAAAACAGGAAGACAATTGGCTCCAGAATTGGAAACATTTATCAAAAGAAATGCCGATAAGATTGACTATGAAACTATATTCAAGAATATTTTCTATGATGTAAGTTATACAGATTACTTGTTCAGTTTACCTATGGGTGCAGGCAAGACTTATCTGATGGCTGCATTTATCTATCTTGACTTGTATTTCTCACAAAACGAACCAGATAATCCTGCTTTCGCGCATAATTTCATGGTGATGGCTCCCTCTGGCTTGAAGTCTTCCATTGTGCCAAGTTTGAAACACATTAAGGAATTTGATCCTTCTTGGATTATTCCCGAACCGACAGCTACACAATTGAAAAGGTTGATAAAATTTGAGGTACTGGACGAACAGAAAACAGCCAACAAAAGTAATCGCATCAAAAACCCCAATGCCCAAAAAATCAACAATCATCAACCGTTGGACGACTTGATGGGGTTGGTTGCTATCACCAATGCCGAAAAAGTCATCCTTGACCGTTATGACCCCGACAAAGACTCTTCTTTGTTCAAAGAAGACGAATTGAAGCGTATCAAGCAGGCCAATGAATTGAGAGCTATTATCGGCATACTTCCCAATTTGGCAATTTACATTGACGAGGTGCATCACGCTGCTGATGGCGAAATCAAATTGAGGCAGGTGGTGAACGAGTGGACGGAAAGTCATACTTTCAATTCCGTTCTCGGATTTTCAGGAACGCCTTATTTGGAAAGAGCCGAGAGCGTTACTCTTGCGAAGGAGTTTTCCATAAGAAATACCGATCTTTCCAATGTGGTTTATTATTATCCGCTGATAGAAGGTATTGGGAATTTCCTAAAAGTGCCGGATGTGAAATACGCTGACAATGAAACAGCGGCTATCGTCACAAATGGTGTCAAGGAGTTTCTTGACAAATACCAAAATACAGTTTATGCCAATGGGACTTGTGCTAAATTGGCCATTTATTGTGGACAAATTGAGACATTGGAGGAAACCATCTATCCTATCGTTGCAGAGATTGCTGCCTCGTATGGATTGAATCCGACAGATGCCATCTTAAAATATCATGATGGCAACAAGCAATATCCGAAACCCGAAGGCGCTGAAACTGCTTTTGCTTCGCTAGATACTTCCATCTCAAAACACAGAATTGTACTACTTGTCCAAATAGGGAAGGAAGGTTGGGACTGCAAGAGCCTTACGGGGGTGATTCTTCCTCAAAAGGGCGTTTGTCCGACCAATATGGTTCTGCAAACAAGTTGCCGATGCCTCCGTCAAGTGATGAAGAACGAGTTGGAAACAGCATTGATTTGGATGAATAAGTTCAATGCAGATACTTTAAATAGGCAGTTGAAACAACAGCAAAACATTACCTTGCAAGAGTTTAGCCATAAGACGAAGGAAGAGCATTCGCAAATTGAGCGTCATTCGCGAATGGAACGGATGAAAGTGCCGCCGATTGATTTCTACCAACTGAAAATTAGTTATGAAACGCTAATTGTGGATGAAGGCAACAATCCTGCTATGCGATTGCAAGAGGACAAGGTTTTGGCGCAGTCCAACATAGCATTGATTCACCAGCAAAACATGGAAGGCAAGTTGATTGCCACTTACGAACAGGAAAACACTGAAGAAACGCATATCTCTTTCGGATGGTGGTTGCACCAGATTGCCAAAGAGAGCTTTGGAATCTTGAATGTCGCTAATTTGAAAACATGCGAAAAGAAATTGCTCGCTATTTTCAAACAGATTACAACAGAAAAAGACGGAGATGTCATTGAGAACAAGAAGTTTGACCACCAACGTATCCGTTCGCTTATTCGTCAGGCGTTTGCGCCTATTCGCGATTTCAAGGTTACAGAAGAAGTGTTGCCATGTAGGGCAAGTCTGTTGCAGATTGAAAAACTGACTTCGCCTGTGGATGACGATGGACGTTATTATCCCAATCAGGAAGAAGTGCATAAAATCAAGGAATGGGACGACAATCCGCCTAAAACCGAGATTACCGAAGAAGTCAAGAAACTGCTTGAGCAACTGAAAGCCTTGGGGCAGGATGTTTCAAAACTAATGCCCCAGCAAGACCCTCATCCAGAACGGAGTCAAACCTATCATTACTTGCCTTACCGTTTCGATAGCAGTTTGGAAAAAGACTATTTCTCTGGTGAGATTTTGCCACTGATTAAGGATAAAAAGTTGGAAATCTATTTCAATGGCGACGACACTTTGACGGAGTTCAAAATCAATTGTTACAACAAAGTGGGTAGCCAATGGCATTATATTGGTAGGTATGTTCCTGATTTTTTGCTGCTTAGTCGAAATAAAGAGAATGAAATCGACAAGGTAATCATTATTGAGACCAAAGGAGAGGGCTTCGCGGCCAAGTTTGCAGACAAGCGCAAGTTTATGGAAACTGAGTTTGTAAAGAAAAACAATGAGAAGTTTGGCTATCAGCGGTTTGATTTCCTTTACTTGGAAGATACATTGGACGCGGAACAACGTAGGCAAAAGACACTAAAGGCAATGAAAGATTTTTTTAATTTGTAAATACATATAGTTATGGCTATCAAATATATCTCTTATTATCCCAATACACTTGAAGGACAAGCCATTTTGGACAACTTTGTCCGTACCAAGCGCGTGCTTCGTTATCGCGACAACGACCAAGTGGTGGAACGCATACAGCGTGGTATGCCGCTTTATGAGATGGAACAGCAGGAGCAGATTGGCGACAACCCCAACCACAATATGGTGATTCGTGGTGAATGTCTTTCTACCTGTGCATATCTGAAAGACAAAGGCATACAGGTTGACTTAGTGTATATCGACCCGCCTTTTGCCAGTGGTGCCGACTATGCCAAGAAAGTTTATATACGCCGTAATCCCAAAATTGCTGAAGCGATAACAAAGGCAGAGGAAGAGCTTGACATAGACGAATTCAAAGCCTTTGAAGAGAAAATGTATGGCGATGTGTGGGACAAGGAACGCTACCTGAATTGGATGTACGAAAACCTAATGGCCATCAAAAGCGTAATGAGCGACGAGGCCTGCATCTATGTGCATTTGGATTGGCACATTGTTCATTACGTAAAGATCTTAATGGACGAAATATTTGGAGAAGATAATTTTAGAAATCAAATAATATGGTCTTATCCAGGAAGAGAGCGTTTGTCTGAAACTAAATTTCAATCCAAGCACGATACTATTTTACTTTATGGTAAAAGTGAAGATGCAAAACTCAACCCTATTAAGAAGGAATGGACTCGTGAAGATAGAATAATCGCATTGAGAAGAAAAATATATAAAGATGACGATGGTAGAGAATGGTTTTGGGAGACAAGAAGTCAAGCTGATGGTAAAGAACCTGTTAAAACATATTTGGATGAATATGTTGCAAAGGGAGGTGCTTTAAATGATGTATGGAACGACATACAATTCCTTAGAGGTAATGATCCTGAGCGTGTTGACTATTCCACTCAAAAACCAGAAGCTCTTTTGGAACGCATCATTAAAGCCAGCAGCAACGAAGGAATGTTGGTTGCGGATTTTTTTGGCGGTAGTGGTGTAACAGCAGCCGTTGCCAACAAGTTGGGCCGCAATTTCATCCATTGCGACATTGGCATCAACAGCATCCAAACCACGAGAGACCGTTTGCTTGCAGACAAGGCCGAGTTTGAGGTACTTGAAATCAAGGATGGTGTGTCACTTTACCGCAATCCTGTGCAGACGATGGACAAGTTGAAGAGCCTTATCAAAGGCTTGCGCAACGAGGATGCCTTGGACAAGTTTTGGGAAGGCAGCATTGTGGACACCAAATACGGCATGATGCCAGTCTATCTGCCTAACCTGATGGACAGCAGTACCCGTCTTTTGGACAAGCCACTGATGAACCGCATCATCCGCGAGGCTTTGCCCGACTTGCCAGAAGATACCAAGCGGGTCATCGTCTATTACATTGACATTACCGACCGTGCAGAAATTGAGCAGTTCATCAAGGAGCAAAACGACCAGACTACCATTGAGATAGAACTTCGCGACCTGAAGCAGGTGTTGGACGAAGTGGTGGTGGAAGATGAGGCCGAATGGGAAGTAAGCGAAACACACGACGACTTGATAGGCGGCTGGAAGGTTGAACTGAAGACTTTCCACAGCGACCGCGTAAAGCGCAAAATTGATGAGGTAAATTTCAAGGGCGAGCAACAAGCCTTGCAAGCTATGTCCAAAGGCAAATCGATAACCTTCAAGCCCATCGAAATCAGCGACGAAGGCTTAGAAACTATCGAATGGGTCAGCCTTGACTGCACAAATTCCGACAAGCATTCCCCGTGGCATAGCGACGCGGAAATCAAGATAGACAAACTTGGCTATGTCATCCGCAACGGTGTGAAGACCCAAGACTTTTGGGACACTACTATTAAATGCGACAAAAAGCCGCTTCGCATGAAGATTCGGAATGTTTGCGGGGATGAGACGATATATCAATTATAAGGAAACAGTTTGAAATAAATCTGTTTGCAGAAACAACTAAAAACAAGTAATATGGAGTCAATAAAATGGATTTTTAGTGGTATAGGGACATCTATACTTATTGGTATTGTTAGTTTTATCATAGGTGGTGTTGCTGGTTATAACATTGGGAAAAATAGCAAGATTCGCCAAAAACAGAAGGCTGGAGATAATTCGACTCAAAGTCAAATAGGTCAAATTATAAACAATGGAAATAAATAGACAATCTCAAACCGCAGGGGATAATTCGACACAAATCCAAGCAGGTTCCATAAGTGTTAAATATGATACCTATTTGGGCGATAATAGTATTTATATAGAAAAACAAGATGGTAATATATACATTAGTGATTCTTATGTTACTAATCCCGAATTCGCCTTTGAAAAGGGATCGTTTGAACTTTGTATGTATCTACCAACCATAAATCCTCCTATTGAGAGAAAAGAAGTTGATACTATATTAGATTGGATTGGACATGATGCGGATTCAAAAAATCCAAATCGAGTGGGTGTATTGTATGGAAAGGCTGGAATTGGGAAGTCTGTTGTGATGCATAATCTACTGCAACGACTCAAATGCATAGAAGGGTATCGAGTTCTTGGATTAAAGTCTGACCAAATTGAATTCACTGATACCGATACATTAAGCCAACAACTTCATTTGCCACAACCTATTGAGGATGTGATTGAAAACATGGCAGTTTCTTCAAAAAGAGTTGTATTGTTGATTGACCAAATAGATGCTTTATCTCTATCCTTATCAACTAACCGCACGCCCCTTCGCTCTTTATTAAAGCTTATCCAACGCATTCAATTTATAAAAAAAGTCCGTGTTGTCATTTCCAGTAGGCCTTATGATCTTGAATATGATCCTACATTAGAACAACTAAAAATAAAAAACAAATGGGAGTTAAAAGAGTTTTCTCCTGATATTGTTAAGCAAGTATTAAAACAACATGGTTATGATAAATTGATTGATAATGATGTTCTTCTCTTTTTAGGTAATCCTCTTCATCTTCACTTGTTTTTAAAGGTTTTCAAAACTGCACAACTAAGATACCCTTTGACAGAAGAAGACTTGTATGATCAACTTTGGAGATTATATATAATTGATAATGTCAATGAGAATATAAGTAAGGAGAGTGTTATTGCATTGTTGGATGTGTTGGTCAATCGTATGTATGAACGTCAAGAACTGTCGGTGCGATATGTATCAGTAGAAACTGATTTCGCAAGAGAAATACATTATTTGCAACATTGTGAAATACTGACTTTGACACCAAACGGGCAATTGCAATTCTTTCACCAGACAATGTTCGACTATGTCTTTGCTCGTCGATTTGCCGAAACAAATAGAAATCTTTTGGAAGAACTAAAAGGCAAACATCAAGGTCTATTTATCAGATCCGCAGTAAAAAGTATTATTGCGTTTATGCGGTCTTCAGATTCCTCTGAGTACAAAAAAACAATAACTCATTTGTTATTTGATCTTGATGAGAATAATGAGCATGTTTATAGGTTTCATCTTCGGTCATTGGTTTTGTCTTCTATGGCTTTCTTTGAAAAACCAATACAAGAAGAAGTGCATTTGATAGAGCATAAACTAATAAAAGACAATAACCAAATTCATATACTAATAGACGCTATTCATAACAAGCATTGGTTTGAATGTGTCTGGAATATTATAAAAAAACATTATGACTGGAAAGAACTTCCAGATATTCTAAAAAATAAAATAGTAAGTATCGGAAATCGAATTTCAGGGCTCGATTTAGATTCCGTACTTGATTTTGCAAATGAAATATTAGACTATAAACAGAATGATGACATACAGCGAATTGCTAATATGTTAGAATATTCTTATTTAAAAAATCCCGGGGATAAACTTATACAAATATACAAACGCATCACAACAAGCCGTGGCTCATTGCAAAATATTAATATTTTAAAAAATCTTGTTTGTACTAAACCAAATTTTGTAATGGAAGAGTTGCGTACAAACATCGAATTGCAATGCAAAAATGGGGAACAATTTTCCGATATAAAGTTTAATTATCTAGAAGAAAGCATCTTTGATGAATTAGAAAAGACGCATCCTGATCTTATTGTTGATTATTATCTTGACTTACTGAAATTGATTTTAGACAAAGACGCAATATTGGTTGACACTTATGATATAAAACTATCAATAAAACTTACATGTTATGAAAGGAATAAAAATACACCAATATATCATAATTTTGTTATTAAAATAATCAATAAAATACTAGACAAAATAGAATCAGACATATCTAGAGGCGTTAATTATTATGAAGATTTGCTGGACAATTTGGCAAATGAGGTTTATGATGGTCTTGTCTATATAGCTTTAAACGGTTTTTATTTTAATCCCGATCATTACATTAATAAAATTTACACAAATCTTATTAAGCGGAAGTTGTTAGTTAATGCACCTTCTTGGGTAGAATATCAAGCAGCTGAATTATTGCGTGTGTCATATCCGTTATTTAACAGGAATCAGAAAGATACAATCATAAAATATATAGCCAATATTAGTGATGAAAACGAGAAGAAAGAAATTCACAAACTACCTTTAAATCAGCGTCTTGAATTTAATATCCCATTATTATGGATTGGTTATAGGAAGGGCACATTACTTAATCTTCTACCTATTGATGAACTCAAAATTTATTATTGGGGCGTATATCAAGAGTTTCTTCGTATTAAACGTAAGTTTCCAAGTCAGCAAGCACTGAAGAACGAACCTCCATATAAATCTTCTTCGAGAATAGGATCTCCATCAATTGGAAGAGACATTGCTAAACGTATGAATGATGAAACATGGAAAAATTCCATGCGTGTATATAATAACGACTCCATAAGCGATTGGAATGCGCCATCTTTATCTGGGCAACAGATGTTGTTGCTTGACGTCACAAAAGAAGCCCCAGATGATAAGTTTAAATTATTGATGGATATAGTTCATGATACAAGTATTCCTCTTTCATATCCTATATATGGTATGAAAGGGTTGCTTGAGGTTGGTAGAATAGACCTTGCAGAAAGACTTTTTGTTAACATTATAAACGAAATAGGAGACAATATAAATAAGAAGCATCGGAATTATAGTTTAATATCATTCTTATTTGCTCTTGACGGCTTTATGGAATCTGATAAATTGCACCCTAAAGTGTTTGATTTTATATGCAAAGCGACTAAAGAAGCATATGAGGATATGTCTTATCAAGGAGAAACAAGTTTTGATACTTATAATCGAGGTATTAATTTGCCTAGGGGCAATGCTGGATATAAACTTGTAAAATGCAGCAAATACAAAGAATATGCAGAAGAAATATTTTCTACTTTAGAATCTATTACAGATTCTGCCTCTGAATTTACAAAAGCAGCTATTCTTTTGAATTTTGCATTGCTTAATAATTTGGACAAGAATCGTAGTTTAAGGTTATTCTTATCAATGACTAAAGACTATAAACCATCTCTTTTGTCAATGCCGATTCATAATTGCAATCCATTAGTATATTATGTTAATTATGCCTTTGACGACCTTGTTCCTTTTTTTGAAAAAGCTTTAGAGATAGAAGAATGCCACGAACAACAAGTGGTTATATTATGGTTGGCTTGGTCTCACACACATAAATCTAAAGCCAAAGAATTGCTTAATACTATGTGTGAACGAACAGAAAAAGCTCGTATCTCTCTCATTCATTTTCTATGTAGATTAGATGACGGAATGGACAAAGAGGCAACTATGTATTTGTGCAATTTTATGCAAGACAAGTATTACTCCGAAGAAATGGCGAATAGTTGCGATAATGTTTTCCTTAATTTAGAGAAAGTTTCGGTTGAAAACCAAACGCTGTTAGCCGAAACATTTGTTAATTCTAAAATGAGCACATGGAGAGTCCATAGTTTTTATAACTTTTTGGCATCTTTTGCGCTTATTAATCCAGTCCAATCATTATCGTGGTTGAAAAAAATGATAGAAAAGAAACATCCCTTAGAATATAATGACTGGAATGTAATAACGGACATCATTATTCAATCATATAATGGCATTAAATCCTTTGATGATGAAGAGAATAAGCCTTTGCTTAATATGGCTATGGATTTGTTGGATAAAATAATGCAAAGGCAGGAAAACTGGTATATGATTAATAACTTCATCCAAAAACTCGACAATGAATAGAGTTTTGATAAATCGCGTCGAGGAGTGGCTTAGATGGTTGCGGCAAAACATCTACAACAAAGGTGTTTTCTTGGTTGAAACATCCTTGGCAGATAATGAATTGAATGAAGTTATAAAAGAAATGAAAAATGTCATAAGACTTAGATTGTTTTGTTCATCTGAGGAACAGCCGTTCAATGAGGCTTTAGTATTGTCAATTACTCATTATTTAAATGATGATTTGATTAATAAACTCACGGATTCACTCATGTGTGGTTCACTTGTTCATAAAGATTCTATTGTAAGCCAAATACTTTTTCGGTGTTTTACTTGTCTTGACTCCAAAAATCTTAGAATAATAATCTTAAGCATTACCGGTCGTTCTGTAATTGCAGAAGAAGACATTGCTTTACTGAACAATGCCCTTTATGAACAAAAAAGTGCTTTTGTTGTGGTTCTCACTTCAAATAGGTTTTATGGAAAACAAACAATAATAAAAAGTATAAATATGCCAAAGAGATTAAATAGTCAAGACAAAGTCCATGTATCGTATAAACATTTGGCACGCCATGCTGAAGCAATAGAAGAAATCTATAACGGTTTGAAGAATGCCGGCATCCCTGTGTCAATTGACAAACACGATGTTGAGATTCGTGATAGTATTAGAGAATATGAAGACGAAATTGGACAATCAAAGCATGTTATTGTTGTTATTACCCCGGAGTATTTGCATTCAATTCAGTGTATGTATGAGTTGAAAGGAATTGTCAAAAACGGGGATATGCGGCGTAGGGTAACTGCCATTGTGGAGATAGATGATATTGCGCGTAATGCAGATGGTCTTAGGAAGGTGAAGGATTATTGGCAAAAAGAGAAAACTCGCAAAGCAAAGCAGATTAACACGGAACCAGGTCAAATCAAGGTGCTTACAAACGAATTGTCAATTATTAATGAGATCATTACAGAATTGGATGATGTATGGGAATACATATCAGAGATTATGACAGGAAGCATCGAGGAAATAACTTCAAACAATGCAGAAAAACTAGTTAGAATAATTAAAAAAGCTATTGAAGAAAATTCTGATATAGCTATGATAGGCTCTACCTCTGCAGTCTCTAGTACAAGCGCAACGCAGACTGCACCAGCAACCAAAGAAATACACCAAGGAGAAAAATCTGTATATATAGAAAATATACAGGGAAATATTATTATTCATTGATAATGAATAGTCATAACAAGTTATATTGGATGTTATTTTAGCAGAATAACTAGATTGTCAAGCAGTCGCGTGGGCGTGTGTGCGGCTATCGTCAATATCAAACTTACGATGATGTACTGGCACATAGGAGATCGCATCAACCGTAATGTGCTTGGCAACCAACGTGCAGAATATGTAATTCAAATTGTCGCACCAGTGGTGCGACTTTGTTACATATAACACATTGAATATTAAGACACTAAAAAAATCTTTTCAAAAACTTTAAAAAAAGTTGCAGTTTTCAAAAAAGAAAATGTAAATTTGGGGTCTTACAATAAAATTCATAATTGGAATATGAAGAAATATTTTTGTTTTTTGTTAAGTCTTTGTGTATTGCTGACTTTTGCAGTGTCTGCCAGAGCTCAGGAAGAGGCATCTGAACCTCAGGATTCGGCAAAACAGGAGGCGGTTTCAAATGAACAGCAGTCGGTAGTTGCAGAAGACGTAGCCGCAGTAGAGGAACAAACACCGGCTGAAGAGGAACAGTTTGATGTTACGAGTTTGATCATGGGCCATATTAAGGACTCGCACGTATGGCATATCCTTGATTATACTTCTGAAGACGAAAATGGAAACGAAGTTGAACATCCGGTGGCAGTTCCGTTGCCTGTGATTGTTTTCGCCAATGGACATCTTGATTTCTTTATGTCTGGTGCTTTCAATCATGGCCACGATGCAGTAACCAAAGGTGACAACACTTATATCCTTGCAAACGACAAGATCTATCTTGCAAATGCCGAAGGCGGCTTGACATTTGTTATCAACGACGTTGAGACACCAATGGAACTTCACGAAGGTCTCGAATACCTTGAGGCAAATGCAGAAGCAGAAATCGCAAACGAAAAACCTCTTGATTTCTCGATTACCAAGAACGTGGCATCAATGATGCTTGTATCTATTATATTATTATGGGTGTTCATCGCATTTGCAAAGGCGTACAAGAAGAATCCTGGCCGTCCGAAAGGTATGCAGGCATTCCTTGAGCCAGTATTCCTATATGTAAGAAACGATGTTATCTACCCGAACCTTGGAAAGAAGACGGACAAGTTCCTGCCTTACCTTATGACAGTGTTCTTCTTCATTCTTTTCAACAACATTCTCGGTTTGATCCCATTCTTCCCCGGTAATGCAAACGTAACAGGTAACATCGCCGTAACAATGGTTTTGGCTTTGTTTACCTTCTTCATGATAAACTTCAACGGAAACAAGGACTATTGGCACCACACATTCTGGATGCCGGGAGTTCCGGTATTTGTAAAGCCAATTCTGGCAGTAGTAGAATTAATAGGTATAATAGTAAAGCCGGTTGCGTTGACCATCCGTCTTTTCGCAAACATATCGGCCGGACATATCATCATATTGAGCTTGGTATCGTTGATATTCATCTTCCAGACTCTTGCTGTTGCTCCGGTGTCTGTGATTTTTGTCTTGTTCATGGACTGCTTGGAAATGCTTGTTGCATTCCTGCAGGCATACATCTTCACAATGTTGTCGGCAGTGTTCATCAGCTTGGCAGTAACGGAGCATGACCACGAATAGTAGTAACGAATTTTTTATGTTTAATTTTAATATTTTTTAACTATGGGAATTACAACAATCGCATCTATCGGAGCCGGTTTGGCAGTATTGGGTGCCGGTTTAGGCATTGGTAAAATTGGTAGCTCAGCAATGGACGCTATCGCAAGACAGCCAGAAGCAGCAGGTAAAGTACAGACTGCAATGATCATCGCAGCAGCATTGGTAGAAGGTGTTGCATTGTTCGGTGTTGTAGTTGCTTTGATTGCTTAATTCAGTGCTAAAGCAAACAGATTCTCCAACGATTGGTTGGAGGATCTGTTAAAAACAGAAAAACGTTAAATTAAAATTATATAAGTTATGGATTTAGTAACGCCCGGAATAGGATTAGTTTTTTGGACCACGATTATTTTCTTGACATTGCTGATAGTATTAGGCAAGATTGTATGGAAACCGATCAACAAGGCAATTCAGAAGAGAAGCCAGAGCATCGAGGATGCATTGAATCAGGCCGAAATCGCACGTGAGGAAATGAAGAGTCTTCAGGCCAACAATGAAAAGATAATGGCTGAGGCACGTGAGGAAAGAGACAAGATGCTTAAGGAAGCGCGTGAAATTAAAGAACAAATCGTAGCACAGGCAAAGACCGAAGCTGCAAAGGAAGCCGCAAAGGTTATGGCCGAAGCAGAGCAGAAGAGAGACGCTATGATGGTGGCAGCAATGGCCGACCTCAAGAATCAGGTTCTCGACTTGTCGATCGCAGTTGCAGAAAAGGTTGTTCGCAAGCAGATTGGTACAACTCCTGAGCAGGAAGCCCTTGTAAACGATTTGGTAAAGGAAATAAAATTTAACTAGTTATGAATCAAAGCAAGATTTCAGTAAGATACGCTAAGGCGGCTTTCGAACTGGCAAAGGAAAAGGGCGTACTCGATAAGATGTACAATGATTTCCGTCTGGTTCGCGAGACATTGGCAATTCTACCGGAATTCAAGGCTGTAATGGCAAGTCCTATCGTCAAGAAGGAAGACAAGACCAACTTGTTCGTAAATTCCTTCGGCGGAAAAATAGAGGAGTTGTCGCTTAACTTCTTGAAGTTCCTGGTTGACAAGAACAGAGAAATGTATGTTGTCGATATCCTTAGAAACTTTGAGACTTCGTACCGCAGGGAGAATAATTACAAGGAAGTTGTAATAACAACCGTAGAACCTCTCAACGAAGCTACCCGCAAGGAAATCGAAGCAAGAATCAGGGAAGTTTACCAGTCGAACATAGAGCTGAAGAATGTTGTTGACGATCAAATGATTGGCGGTGTGGTAGTACGCATCGAAAATCAGCAGCTCGACTTGAGTGTAAAGACCCAGTTGAAGGAAATTAAACAATCACTTCAGAGATCAATATATTAGAATAACATTAATTAATCATACGACTTATGGCAGATATTAAACCATCCGAAGTATCTCAGATCTTGAAGCAGCAGTTGGAAGGCATCGCAACCAAGACAAACTTGGAAGAGGTCGGAACTGTTATTGAAGTAGGAGATGGCATTGCTAGAATCTATGGATTGGATAATGTTCAGTCGAATGAACTTGTCGAATTCGAGAATGGCACTAAGGGTATCGTATTAAACCTTGAGGAGGATAATGTAGGAGCCGTAGTATTAGGACCTTGCGACGAAATTAAGGAAGGCAATGTGGTTAAGAGATTACGCCGTATTGCATCAATAATGGTTGGCGAGCAGATGTTGGGCCGTGTAGTAAATACTATCGGTGACCCACTCGACGGCAAAGGACCTATACAGGGCGAATTGTTTGAAATGCCTCTTGAACGCGTAGCACCTGGTGTTATTTTCCGTCAGCCGGTTGACCAACCGTTGCAGACAGGTATCAAGGCAATCGACTCAATGATTCCAATCGGTAGAGGACAGCGTGAGTTGATTATCGGTGACCGTCAGACAGGTAAGACGGCTATCGCAATCGATACTATCATTAATCAGAAGGAAAACTTTGAAAAGGGTGATCCTGTTTATTGTATCTACGTTGCAATCGGACAGAAGGGTTCAACAGTTGCAAATGTTGCCAAGACCTTGGAACGCTACGGTGCTATGGAATATACCATCATCGTTACATCTACGGCATCAGACTCGGCAGCAATGCAGTACTATGCTCCATTTGCCGGCGCTGCAATCGGTGAATACTTCAGAGATACAGGACGTCATGCCTTGATTATTTATGATGACTTGTCGAAACAGGCAGTATCGTACCGTGAAGTTTCCTTGTTGCTCCGTCGTCCACCAGGACGTGAAGCTTATCCGGGTGATGTGTTCTATCTTCACTCAAGATTGCTTGAAAGAGCTGCAAAGATCATCCAGTCGGACGAAATCGCTGCTAAGATGAACGATTTGCCAGAATGCCTTAAGGGTAAGGTAAGAGGCGGTGGTTCTTTGACTGCACTTCCAATCATCGAAACTCAGGCCGGCGACGTTTCTGCTTACATTCCAACAAATGTAATTTCAATTACCGACGGTCAGATTTTCCTTGAATCGAACTTGTTCAACGCTGGTATCCGTCCAGCTATCAACGCAGGTATTTCTGTATCTCGCGTCGGTGGTAAGGCTCAGATAAAGTGTATGAAGAAGATTGCAGGTACTTTGAGAACCGACCAGGCACAGTTCCGCGAACTCGAAGCATTTGCTAAGTTCGGTTCTGACCTTGACGCAGTTACTCTTTCTGTAATCGATAAGGGACGTAAGAACGTTGAAATCCTCAAGCAGCCGGAACATGCACCTGTAAAGGTTCAGGAACAGGCAGCAATCATCTATTGCGGTACTAAGGGCTTGATGAGAAACGTTCCTATCAACAAGGTACGTGAATTCGAAAAGGAATACATTGAATTCCTCAACACAAGTCGCAAGGACATTATGGACAGACTTGCTAAGGGCGAATATTCCGATGAGATTATCAATGTACTTACCGAAGTTGCAAAAGATTTAACCAAGAAATACGAAAAATAATTCTAAAGTATGGCAGGACTTAAAGATATACGAAATAGAATCGCTTCTGTAAAGTCAACAAAGCAGATAACTTCTGCAATGAAGATGGTTGCGGCTGCAAAGTTGAAGAAGGCACAGGACAGAGTGTTGCAGATTAGACCATACGCCGACAAGATGAGAGACGTGCTGGCAGAAGTCAGTGCAAGTCTCGACAAGAACCATGCAAGCAAGTACGGCGAGGTCCGTAAGGTCGAAAACGTGCTTGTAGTACTTATGGCTTCGAACAGAGGTCTGTGCGGAGGTTTTAACTCCAACATCTGCAAGAAGGCAATGGCTTATGTAAGGGAGGCATATCCTCAGCAGCTTGCTAAAGGAAATGTCAAATTCATATGCCTTGGCAAAAAAGCCATAGATTTCGTTACTAAGCAGGGTCTTGAGGTTGTGGCTCAGAGCGAGGAAATATTCGAAAAGCTGAACTACGCTACAGCAATGGAAATTGCAGATCCAATCATGGAGGATTTCGTTGCTGGCAAATACGATAAGGTTGACCTTATCTACAACAGCTTCAAGAATGCAGCATCGCAGGAGCAGAAGGTGGAAGCATTCCTTCCGTTTACAATCGAAGGCGATGAAAACCAAAAGCATTCCGACTATATCTTTGAGCCATCTGTTGACTGCATAGTTGAGGACATGATACCGAAATCAATGAAGATTCAGTTCTTCAAGTCGGTTTTGGACAGTTTTGCAGCAGAGCAGGGGGCTAGAATGACAGCAATGCATCAGGCAACCGATAATGCTACGGAACTTATCAAGACTCTCACGCTTATGTACAACAAGGCTCGTCAGGCTGCCATTACCAACGAACTTTCCGAAATCACCAGCGGTGCCGAAGCACTTAAGGGATAAAGAAATAGCAACTGAAATATAAAAGCTCATCTTTACGAAGATGGGCTTTTTTTGTTTGGGTGCACATTTGTTGTAATTAACCCGGGTTAAATTGTAAAAACAGGCTGTCGTGTAACTAAAAAATAAAATCCAAAAAATACTGTCGTTGTCAAAAATAAATCTTATTTTTGCATCGCTTTTAGCGACGGGGTGTGGCGCAGTTGGTAGCGCGCTACGTTCGGGACGTAGAGGCCGGAAGTTCGAGTCTTCTCACCCCGACAATGCAGAAAGATAAAACCTTGTAAGTGAATAACTTGCAAGGCTTTTTTGTTGTAAATTCCATTTTGCGCTGTCATTTCCACAAATCGCAGGAAAGCATCATTATCCAGTTATAAATATGTTTGTCACGTCTAGGTAGCTTTGTGCCAATTAAGATTCGTAAATCGTCAATCTAAAATTCCAATTGTGACAAATAATATTTAAATTTGCGTATATATTTATTTTCACATGAACAAGGAACAGATTATTTTCAGACAGCAACTTGACGAACAAAATAAACAGATTATCCTTCATAAGGTAGAGAGAAACAGAATTGTTGAGGAACAAGGCGAGAATCTGGATTTTTTGATTCCTGAGTTTCAGCTTGACTATGATGCAAATATTATAAGAGTCAACCAAAAGCTGGCCGAATTGCTGGAATATTCTTCATCGGATGAATTGATGACGGCTATAGCTGCTGGAGAATACTCGTTTCTTAAATCAGACCTGATATCTTTATTTGCAAAGAGCGACTACGTAATGGATAGGCCTTTGTTTCTAAGGACAAAAAATGGAAATCTGTTGAGCTTGCGTGAGTCTATAATAAAGTGCAAGTCCGGAAATCAATTGTACTATACGGGTTTAATAAATTATACAGAGACCTCCGGTCAGGCAAGACAATCGGGCATTGTGGAGAGAAATATAGTTAAGCAATTGTACGACAATATTATGGATGCCGTCATGATATGCGATACAAATTATAAGGTATGGTATGAAAATTCAGCCATGAGGCGCATTCTGAAGGAAGACGAGCCTGATAATGTTGCCATAAGATATCTTTTCGATTTTGTAACGCATGAAACCGAGGTAAAGTTGAGGGCTGCAATAGCGGAGTTGTGCAAGACGGGAAGTTCAACCTCAAACGATCATTATGTATTGGTTGCTGGCGATGGAACATCAATTGATTTGCAGGCATATCTTTGTTTGTACAACAAGGGTGACGAAAAACATATAGTCTTTGTTGTGC
The DNA here is from genome assembly GCA_937899245.1 of uncultured Bacteroidales bacterium. GTDB lineage: Bacteria > Bacteroidota > Bacteroidia > Bacteroidales > ML635J-15 > Bact-19. The sequence continues at coordinate 198,912 of CALDKB010000048.1, forward strand.
CTAAGTCGGTTGAGGAGGAACAAAAGCGCAATGAATATAACCATTTGCTTTACGGCCAGACAATCAACAGCTTGTCTGAATTGTATATATTATTGACTCTGGATTGCAATATCTGTGATATAAATGAGTCGGCGATCAGATTTTGGGGTTGGGACTACGATGTGTATCTTACAAAATCCATATTCGATCTTGGCGCTTTTGCCGTTTCCGACCTAAGGTCGTTGTTCAAGTCGTTGTTGAACAATAAGAAACCGATAGAAATGGAATTTGCCGCAGTAAATACAATGTGGGGCAATGTGACATTAAGGGCCAAATTTGTACCTATTAACGGAGAAAAGCAGAATTTTGTTTCTCTTATTGTAGAAAATAATATCGCAGAATTCCAGATAAGACAACTCTTAAATACGGAATACAAGAACAATATTGCATTGTTCGACAACTCTTTGTGCGGTATCATCCAGTTGCACAACAACGAGGTAGTAAAGGCAAACAATACTGTAAACTCGTTGTTGAAAATAGCAGGAGATATTCGCGACAAAAAATTCTCTGATATTTTTAAGGAGACCAGACGAAGGAAACGCCGTATAGTCACTACTGCATCAAACCGCAAAGAGGAAGTTTTTGAGTATGAAATAGTGCACAACCGCAAGCATGTTTTGTTCGAGGTTCACATTTTCGATGTCGACAAGGAAAATACATATTGCTATTTTATGGATGTTACGCCACGAAAAAGTGTTGCATTAATGTCGAATGAGGACTCTTCACGATATAAGGCGATAGTTGAGCAGTCGCCTTGTGGCGTGCTTATCGGCGATGTTCACGGCGATATTATTGATGTGAGTGACCGTTTCTGTGAGATGATAAAGTTGCCGCCAAGCGAAATTCTGGGAAAGAATATCATGTCACTTTTTTCCGAGCAGTCGGTAAATAGCAGGCCATTTGACTATCAGCGTGTAGATGTCGGATGTATCGTGAGTGCGGAGCGTGATTTGCAGTGTGGAGACGGTACCGTTAAAGTTGTTGAAATGTATTCATGTGCTTTGGATGGCGACATGTATCAGGCTGTTGTGCTAGATATTACACAGCGTAAGATATACGAGAACCAGATGCTGGAATTTAGAAGGCGGACAGACAGGCTAGTGATGCAGAAGGAACATTTCCTGAAAACGATGTCGGGTGTAACTGTAGTCTTTGGCAAGGATGGTGAAATAAATGATATTTATGTTGGGAAGAATTCTCCACTCAGCAAGTATACAAAAACAGAAGACGAGGCAATCAATGTAGTTTTGCAATGTATCTCAGGCAAGGAGTATGACTATCTGATTCGCCAGTGCGTTGGAAGAATACATCAGGACTACATTGATGGTAACATTGATGAAATATATACGGTGCAAAGGGAAGTCCTTTTGTTTGGCAATCTATATTACATAGAGGCGACTTTCAGCCCAATGGAGGATGATGTTGTTATGACGATGGCCGATGTCACTGAGCGCGAAAAGGTTATGGCAAATTTGCGCGAGGCCTTGAAGCAATCGGAGGAAAATAAGAGCCTTCAAAGTGCAATGATTGGTAATCTTTCGCATGAAATTCGTACACCGTTGAACGGAATTATTGGTTTTGCGGACTTGCTTCTCGAAATAGAGGATGATGAAGAGAAGCGAGACTACTTGCAGACAATTCTGAGTTCGTCGAACCAGCTGCTAAATGTTCTTGCCGATATTATTGAAATGACGAAACTGGACGCTGGTGCTGTTCGTGTGAAACAGGAACTTGTAAGTCTGAACAATTTGTTTTCGACAATATACGATGTAATGTGTTCAATACGGATAGCCAAAACTAACAATGTTAAGCTGGTAAACCTTTCTGCCGGCAAGGACGATGTCAACATAGTTACTGATGTTGTAAAATTGCGTCAGATAATTACAAACCTTATTAGTAATGCCATTAAATTTACAAAGGATGGCAATGTCGAATATGACTATGTTGTCAATGACGATAAAGTTTGTATAAGTGTTCGCGACAATGGCATTGGTATAGGCCCGGAGGAGCAGAAAAAAATATTTGAAAGGTTTTACCAGACAAGGCAAAGCAAGGAAATGATGGACAATGGCTCAGGCGTGGGATTGTCTATTGTTAAGTCGTATGTGGAGATGCTCGGCGGTTCGGTTTGGGTTGAGTCGGAACTTGGCAAGGGCAGCTGTTTTTTTGTTGAATTGCCTAAATAGGGTTATTGTATATGAAACGATTAGTTCCACTGTTATGCATTTTGCTTCTAGCATTGAAGCCGGCATTTTCGCAGTTGTTGGAAAATGGAATTCCGCAGATAAAGAATTTCGGTCCGGCCGACTATAGGCAGGAAAGTCAGAATTTCAGTATTATTCAGGATAAAAACTCGCTAATGTATTTTGGCAATGCCAATGGCATAATGGAGTATGACAACGAAAGGTGGAGTATTGTCAAGGTGACTGGACGTCCGAAGCTGGCTGTAAATGGGAAGAATGAAATATATTATAGCGGCTACAATACATTTGGCAAAGTACAATACAAAAACGGCCGCATTGATGTTGAAGAAATCAAGAACGATGTAGATTCTTCTTTTGGGCAGGCGGTCAAGTTGGTGGCTTATGACGATGTTGTGTATTTCGCTTCAGAAGACAAGCTGTTGGTTTATTCTGATTCAAAATTGCAAAAGATTATCAGCGAAGAGCGGTTCCGCCTTATCGATTTTGAGGGAACCGCATATGTCCAGCGGAAAGGAATGCCAATGCAGTGCCTGAAAGGTAAAAGATTTGTAAGCGACGAGCTATGCAAGGCTTTCGACTCGCTAAATGTAGTGGATATGCTCCGGACATTGGACAACGAGATAATAGTCTGGGATGCAGAACGTTCTTGCTTTTTCAAATATGATAGCAGTGAAGGATTGAGGCCATTTCCCACAGATGTAGATAGATATATCAAAAACAATGGCTTTTTGTGTATCCGGATGTTTCGGGATGGAAACTTGATTGTCGGAACGAATTACGGTGGAATAGTGTCGATTGATAGCAACGGTAATTTCAGGTATGTTGTAAGTTCTGCCAATGGTCTGCGCAACAATACAATCAATGATTTGTACGTAGACAACCAAAGCAAGGTATGGCTTGCAACCGAAAACGGAATAAGTTTACTGGAAACCAATTCGAATCTTTCATTTTTTGATGTTTCTAACGGCTTGAGCGGTGCAGTCTTGTGTATAAACCGTTTTGGTGGACGTCTGTTTGTCGGGACCACACTCGGCGTCTTCTGCTACCGTAACTCAGATTTTCAACGGGGATATTTAAGAAGATTTCAGCGCATACGTGGAATAGATGGCAACTGCTGGCAGTTGTTTACATATCAGGATAATTTGTACGCCGTTACCCACGAGGGTCTTTTCAAAATTAATGATGGTGGGTCTGTTTTAGCTCTTGACGGAGTTTTCATGGTGATGAAAGTTCTGAACGTAAAGGGCAGGGAGTATATTGTTCTTGGCGGTGCAGATGGAATGACTTTCGTAAGGATTAAGGATGGTGTTGTGGTAAAAGATGGTACTCTGAAAAATATGCCTTATAAGATAAGGACAATTGCAGAGGATGCCGATGAAAATATATGGATGGGTACCGATGGCGATGGCTTGTATATGGTCAGATTTGAAGATTCTGTTGATTTCAATGTGCCAATAATCGGTTTTAATGAAGTTGATGGTTTCCCTCCGGATTTTGGTTGGGTCGATGTAGTTTCTACGAAGGATTTGGGTCCAATATTTTCGACATCAATGGGAGTGTACAACTATAATAAGAATACGTCTCTTTTCTCGAGGGATACAATCTGTTTTGGTAGCGCAGGCAGAAAGCATGCGGTTTATTCGCCGGTGTGCGAGGATAATGAAAGTAATATCTGGTATGGATGTTCGTATGCTGATGTTTATGAGCGAGAAATTGGCATCATGCATTTTGACTCCAATGACAGTTTGCGCCGGAAGGTGGCTCCTTTTGGCCAGATGAAGGAGTCTGTTATCGAGGTCATTTATCCCGAAGACAACGATGTCGTGTGGTTTGGCAGTACGGAAGGGCTGTTCAAGTACGAAATGTCCAATACGGATACAATGCCAATGGACGATGCGTTTGTTTGTATGATTAGAAGTGTGTCGATTGCCAACGATTCAATAATATATACTTTTGATCAAGATTATCTTGCAAGTTCCAGTGTTATGCACACCATGAAATATCTCGACAAGAAAATAAGGTTTGAGGTGGCAGGTCTTGCGTACAATACGTTTGGAAAAACGGAATATCAGTTCAAGCTTGATGGCTTTGACGAAGACTGGTCGGAATGGACAACGGAGTCGTACAAGGAATATACAAGTCTTACCGAAGCCGAGTATACTTTTATGGTGCGTTCGCGAAATGGTTTTGGCCAGATAAGCAACGTTGATGTGTTCCGCTTTGAGGTTACACCTCCTTATTATCGAACAATCTTGGCATATATACTTTATGTGCTAGCATTTATAGTTATAGTTGTCTTCGTTTTCGCATGGAGGAATATTGTCCATTCGCGCGAGAAATATCAGCTCGAGAAACTTGTTGAGCAAAGGACAAACGAACTTATCCAGCAGAAGGAACAGACCGAGAATCTTGTAAAAAAGTTGCTGCCACAGAATGCAGTGGACGAAATTCGTAAAAATGGAATGGCAAAATCGAAAAAATACGATATGGTAACGGTTTTGTTTTCTGATATACAGGGTTTTACAAAAATTGCAGCCAAAACAAATCCGGATGAGCTTATAAAATATCTAAACGAATTGTTCGTGTCGTTCGACAATATAATATCCGAATACAATATCGAAAAGATAAAAACAATAGGCGATGCGTATATGTGTGCCGGTGGAATGCCGAACAAGGATGCAACAAATGCTGTTGAGGTTGTGCTTGCCGGTATGGAAATGCAGAGGGCCTTGCAACGAATGAACGAGACTCATGACCTTAAGATGAATATGAGGATAGGAATTCATACGGGTCCTGTTGTTGCTGGTGTTGTAGGCGCCCAGAAATTAGAGTACGATATTTGGGGCGATACAGTGAATATTGCAAGCCGTATGGAGTCGAATGGTGAGGTCGGGAAGGTGAACATTTCCGAAGAGACATATCGACTTGTCAATAAGTTCTTCTCTTGCCATAACCGTGGTAAAATGGAGATTAAGGGAAAGGGCGAAATGGATATGTACTTCATAGAAGGGATTCTCGAAAACTTATCTGAAAATGGCGACGGCATTACTCCAAACCATTTGTTCAATGTCAGAAAGCAAGGCTTGAATTATTCGCTAATTCAGGAGGAGATTCTTGAGCAGATGCAGCGCGACCTTCCAAAGAACTTGTATTATCATAATCTAAAGCACACAACAGATACCATTTATCGTGTTACTGATATAGGCATGAAGGAAAATGTTTCCGAGGAGGATATCTTGTTGCTTCGTTGTGCTGCTCTGTTCCATGATAGCGGTTTCATGGTAAGCTACGAAAAAAACGAGCCGATAGGAGCAAAATTGGCTCACCAGACTTTAGCCCGCTATAAGTTCTCGAGAGAACAAATTGATATTATTAAGGGTATAATTATGGCTACCTGTGTACCGCAGAATCCACATTCGTTACTCGAGCAGATTATGTGTGATGCCGATCTTGACTATCTTGGACGGCCGGATTTCATTCCAATTTCGCAGAATTTGTTCAGGGAACTTTTCGAACGAGGAAAGATTGATTCTATTGAGCAATGGAACAAGATGCAATATAAGTTTATTACAAGCCATCATTACTTTACTGAGACTGCAAAACAAGGCGGAGAACCTGGAAAGCAGCAGGTGCTAAAGGAACTTAAGGATCTGATATAAGAGCCGGTGTCGCCGTAGGCGGGGTTTTCAGATGTTTCGTTTCCTATAGAACAAAAAATAAAACCTCTTTCTCGAATAAATCAAGAAAGAGGTTGCTTAATATTTTTTATTCCTTTACAAATTTTTTCTGGCAGAATGGAATGGAAGCATTTATTGTTCCATAAATTCTAACGAAATACATTCCCTGGGCCAAGTTCTCGATATTGCAGATTGCTGTTTCTCCGTTGACTTCAATACGGGAAATTACTTGTCCTGTAATTGAAACAAACTCAATGCATGAAATAGTTTCGGAAGAACTAATGTTGAGAATATTGTTTGCTGGATTAGGGAAGAGTGTCGTTTGTGTTGCTGTTTCTGCAATGCCGGTAATTTGAGCTGTTATACTTTCAGTCGGGTCGGAAGTGCCAAATTCACAGTCGGAGATGATGTAGTAAGTGTCGCCTTCGTGTCCTTCTGGGTCAATTGCTGTTGTGCCTATCTGGCTTGCAATTCTTTCACCGTTGCGATAGATGTCGTATGAAACGGCATTTTCGGCAGCTGTCCACGAAAGAACAATGCCATACGATTCTATTGTTACGTCAAAATCTGTAACAGTGTTGCATATTGCCTCTTCAGTTGCCGTTATGCTTTCGGACGGGTCTGAGGTGCCATTTCCGCAATTGGTTATAATGTAGTATGTGTCGCCGGCATGCCCATCAAGATCGATTGCTGTCGTGTCCATCAGGCTTGCAATTCTTTCACCGTTGCGATAGATGTCGTATGAAACGCTATTTTCGGCAGCCGTCCACGAAAGAACAACGCCATAGCTTTCGATGTGTGCAGTCAGGTTTGTTACGGAATAACATTCTGGAGTGTTTTCGATGAACGAGGCTATAATGGTGTGACCGTCTTCTGTAACATTTGCAAATGTATATGATTCGATTGCTCCCATGCTTGTTCCATCAACAGTAACATCGTTGATTGCAAAACCGTCATTTGCTGAAATGATGAATGTTATATCGGTGCCACAGGTAACTTCTACGTCGCCTTCTGGTGTAATAGAACCACCATCACCTGCTGTTGCTGTAATAGTATATGTTATAGTGCTGAAAACTGCTTCTATTGCAAGGTCGGATGCTACATTTTCAACAGTATATGAATTTCCGTTGAGATTTACGGAAACTCCATTTACGGTTACGTTTTCAATCTGGTGGCAAGCGCTCGCTTCAACTGTGAATGTGAAATTTTCTCCGCAAGTTGCGGTTGTTGCAGCTGCGATTGTTCCGCCTTCGCCAGCACTTGCTGTAACATTGTATGAGATCTGCGAGAATGTTGCATTTATAACCTGGTCGGACGAAACATTGTTGATGGTATTGGAATTTCCGCTGAGATTTACGGAAACTCCATTTACGGTTACGTTTTCAATCTGGTAGCAAGCGTTTGCTTCAACTGTGAAAGTGAAGTTTTCTCCGCATGCTGCGGTTGTTGCAGCTGCGATTGTTCCGCCTTCGCCAGCACTTGCTGTAACATTGTATGAGATCTGCGAGAATGTTGCATTTATAACCTGGTCGGACGAAACATTGTTGATGGTGTAGGAATTTCCGCTGAGATTTACTGAAACTCCGTTTACGGTTACGTTTTCAATCTGGTAGCAAGCATTCGCTTCAACTGTGAAAGTGAAGTCTTCTCCGCATGCTGCGGTTGTTGTAGCTGCGATTGTTCCGCCTTCGCCCGCATTGGCTGTAACATTGTACGAAATCTGGCTGAAAGTTACATTTACATTATGGTCGTCGCTAATATTTGAGATTGTGAACAGACCATCTATTGACAGAATTGGAATTTCATCGACAGTTGCCGAATCGATTTGGTAGCAATCGTTTGCGGTTGCAGTAAATGTAAAGTCCTCTCCTTCGAATACTATCAGCGTACCGCTAGGAGTTACCGAACCGCCATCGCTGGCTGTTACATTAATTGTATAATTTGCAGGGTTATCAGTTACTGTTACACAGCTTTGAGATGTCAAGGATTCCGTGTCGTCGTCACAAACAGCGCGAATGCTAAAGCAATGTTCTCCGGCTGTTAGGTCGCTAGCCGTATATGTGCCAGAAGTAACATTAGAGGCAATAAGAGTTCCGTTGTCGTATATGTTTACAGCGGTTGTTGAGTAAATATAGTTTCCGCTGATTGTTATGTCATCGATACAGAAATAATATTTGTTGTTTGAAGTGCAGCGGATAGCAACATATTTAGCTGTCGCAGGAACTGTATAGGTCTTTTGTTCCCAGGAAACATTGGAACCACCGTTAGCCGTTCCGGATTCAAGCAGATTTGTAAAAGCCGACTGTTCGTTGGTTGTCGTCGAATAGTAAACTTCGTACGATTCGTCGTACGACTTGTGTCCTCCTCGGCAGTAGAACGAGAAATTGAAGTCTTCGCTATAATTCAATTCGGGCGAGATTATCCAGTCGTTGTTTGCTGCTGATGATGAATAGAAGTCGGCAAGGAACTGGTCGCCAGAATGTGCGGTAATTGAGCTAGAGAGATTTCCGTTCCCCTGTGTGGATGTTACTAGAGAAGGGTTGAAAACTATGTAGGCCATTGCACGCTGCGAGTTAGTAAAAGAATAATTGCTTATTCTTCCGGGTGTTTTTCCATCACCATCGATATATGTCCAGCCCACAGTTCCCGGCGAGTTAATTGTAAATGCAGTATGATCTTCAAAATCATCGCTTATTGTAATCGGAGTAATTGTCACTGTGTCCCAAGTAATTGTTGCATCTGATCCGTTTAGGGCTACTTGAAGTCCAGTAGGAGCTTCGCACGAAGGCCCTACGATAGAAATAGTTATCGTGTCGTACCAAGAAATAGAACCGTCTGTTATTGCAGCATTAATTGTGGCTACGTGTCCATCTGGAACGTCTTCTTCAACTGTAAAGTTGAATGTTTCATTAACGGTTGCATTGCGTGCCATTGTGCCAAGAACTGCTGTCGTTGTGTTAAGGGTAATGTATTCGTCGTCGGTAGAAAGTGTTGCTGATGTGCTTGCGCCAGAAGCTTCGCTTCCGATATTTACGAATGTAACATTTAGGTCGGTTGTAGTTCTGAAACGAGTGGTTGTTGGTGTATAGTTTTGAACTGCTACAACAGGCCCCGGCATATAACAGCTTATTTCTGCTTCCCAACCTAAATCAACGGTGCTGTAGTCCGATGTGAACTTTATTGTCAAGGCACCTGCTGCATTTGTCGCTGTCACCGTGCCCGGATTGTTTGAGCCGCACACACCGTCTACAAGTACGGCATCCGAATCTGATGTTCCGTCATAAATGTAGAACTTGTCATAACATCTTGTTCCCGATGAAGACTCGAGTGAAAACTGGTTGAATGTCAATCTAACTAATGCGTTATCGGTGCTAGGGTAAATTGTTTGTGTGTAACTGGAATTATTGCTGTAATCGTTATCACCACCCGGATCCTTGTATGTTGCACCACAGACATAAATAGTCTCGTTGCTCATGATGATTTCAGGATACGTAACTGTGATATATTCAGTCTTTGTTTTCGTGTCACTGCCATATTCGTTTGTTACAGTAAGCGAGACTTGGTATATTCCTGGAGTGCTGTAAGTTACAGTAGGATTCTGTTCGTTAGATGTTGCTGGAGTTCCTCCTTCAAAAGTCCAGCTCCATGATGTAGGAACATTGGTAGATAAGTCCGTAAACGAAATTGCAGAACCTTCTGATATATATGTTTGATCGGCTTCAAAATCAGCTGTCGGTGCGGCGTGTGCATTTACAATAATATAATTTTCTTTTGTAGTCGTAACAAGGCAACCTTCTTGTGAAACTAATGATAATGTAACGTCGTAAGTTCCTGCAGACTGGTAAATTGTTGTTGGACTTGCGTTTGTGCTTGTTGATGGCGATCCTCCTTCGAATGTCCATGTTTGAGTTGTATAGTTTCCGCTTGTTGTATTAGTATAATTAACAGCATCGCCTTCAAAAACTATTGTATTATCTGCGACAAAATCTGGATTTAATGCAGATTCGGGATATAGACTTACATCAAGGCGTGTTGCGGTTCCGGTTTGTGTTGTTACATTGATTGTTTGAGACCTATACCCATCTTTTGAAAAAGTAACACTATAAGTTCCTCCATAAATCGGGCGGTGATAGTCGCCTGTTCCATTTGATGTATAAACATCGGTATTATCTGTGTCGTGATTATTGATAAAAACATTAACTCCGCCTAATGGAGTCCCGGTACAAGCATCGCTTACAATTCCATTGAATCCAAAAAGGACTTGTTCTGTATAGTCTAGAATTGCTTGGCGGTGATAGTTCCAGTAGTTGTTCAGATTTTCGGTGCCAAGCATTTTTGTCGACGACCACTCCATTGTTATTTCCTTGCAATGGTGGTAATAGTTCATGTAGTCCTGGCGGCCTCCGTCGATAGAATACCATTCGCTACCCTTTGTAATGCCATTTGCTCCCGAGACGTCCGACGGGCCGGTAAGTATTCTTGAATTGATTGCATGAACCGTGTTTGCATATTGGTTGCAAACATATAGCCACCAGTCGTCGTCAGCATTGGGGCGTCGTGCGTGTGTCCATCCGTCTTCGTCCCAGGGATAGTTCAGACATTCGCTGCCACCATGTCCATTTGCGGCCATAACGAAATTGTGTGCGTCGGCGTATGCAGTCATCATTGTGATTTCTGGCTGATTGCCGTTGCTCGCAGTTCCATTTATAAAAGGGAAGTTTCTGTTAAGGTCGACGCCATTCTGATTGTAACGACGTCCATTTGCCATGCTTGTTCCATCATTCGACCTGTAAAATGTGCCGTCGGGATTTGTGTTTGGCGAAATGTGGATTTCTATGTTGTTGACAAGGCGAGTTGCCTGTTCGTCTGTGCCATAGTTTGTGAGCAAGTAGTCTATTAGACGCAACATAAAGTACCATCCAGTGGTTTCATCGCCATGCATAGTACTGCTCCACCAGAATTCCGGCTCGTCTTCGTCGACATTTACATTGTCGGAAATCACTAGAGTAACAATGTCTTTGCCACTAACCGATTGACCGTTTGTGACAAGACGACACAAATCCGGATATGTGTTTGCATAGTTCTGCATCATCTGCAGATAAACAGGATAGGTCGGGTATCTGTCCCAGTTGGCCATCTGGTCAACTGTGGTTGCCATGTTTAGGGCTCGCGTCTGACGATAGTATTCGTAAGCAGGGGCATACTGAATTCCGTATGTCTTGAATTGCTCGTATTCGTTGCGATTGGCATATGCTTGCACAAAGGTGTCGTTTACATTGTCAATTGATATTATATGTCCAAGTTCATGAACTAAATCACGATTACCGTTATGCGGAAACTGTAGTACAATCTCACCGCGGCTTTCAAGTGTTTGCTCAATGAATTCCAGATCAGATTTTGTCTGACCTAAAGCAACAACTGCACCAAGCAATGCTGCAACAAATAATATAAGTTTTCTCATAAGAATCATGCTTTGACATTTGGTCAAAAGCGTTTCAAAGTTAATAAAATATAAAAAAACAGATGTTTATTAAGCTTGTAATATACGAATTGATTTGTTGTGCTTATTTTTTAGGATAAAATATAGTCCAAAGGCAATAAAATCAGTTTTGATAAAACACTTGCTGAACAAATAAAATTTCAATCGGCAACTTAAAGTCAGAAATAAGTTTTACCTTTGTAGCAAATTTAAAAACACGTTATAAATGAAACAGATAATAGAATGCGTTCCTAATTTTAGTGAAGGGCGCGATATGGCTGTAATCAAGCAGATTACAGATGTTATTGAGTCGGTTGAAGGCATTAAGCTCCTAGATGTTGATCCAGGTGCAGCAACAAATCGTACTGTCGTTACTTTCGTAGGCGAGCCGGAACCTGTCTGCCAGGCTGCTTTCCTTGCTGTAAAGAAGGCTTCGGAGCTTATCGACATGAGCAAGCATCACGGTGCGCATCCTCGTTTCGGTGCTACAGACGTTTGTCCATTGGTTCCTGTTTCTAATATTACTATGGATGAAACAGTTGAATATGCACATAAATTGGCAAAACGCATTGGAGAAGAACTTTCTATTCCAGTATATTGCTATGAAAGTGCTGCTTATGAACCAAAACGTCGCAATTTGGCTAATTGTCGTTCGGGCGAATACGAAGCATTGCCAAAGCGAATTGGTACTGACGAATGGCATCCAGATTTCGGCCCTCGTGCTTGGAACGATAGTGTCGCTCATACCGGTGCAACAGCAGTTGGTGCACGTAACTTCTTGGTTGCCTTTAATGTAAACCTTAATACAACTTCTGTAAACAAGGCAAATTCTATCGCTTATGATGTTCGTGAACGCGGTCGTGTAAAGCGTGAAGGTCATCCTGTTACCGGTAAGGTTGTTAAGGATGAAAATGGAAACAAGGTATATGTTCCTGGTTTGTTGAAGTCTGTTAAGGCTATCGGCTGGTACATCGAGGAATATGGTATTGCACAGATTTCCATGAACTTGACCGATATTAATGTTACTCCTTTGCACGTTGCTTTCGATACTGTTTGCGAACAGGCGGCAGCTCGCGGAATTAGAGTTACTGGTTCCGAATTGGTTGGTGTTACTCCAATAAAGGCCTTGCTGGATGCTGGTAAATATTTCTTGCAGAAGCAAGGTCGTTCACTTGGCGTTTCCGACGAGGAATTGATAAAGATTGCTGTTCGCTCTCTTGGCTTGAACGATGTTAAGCCGTTTGATCCTAAGAAGAACGTAATCGAATATATGCTAGAGGACAACAAGCCGAAACTTATCGATATGGACCTTGTAAAATTCTGTCATACAACAGCATCTGAATCTGCTGCTCCAGGTGGAGGTTCTATTTCAGCATATATGGGTTCTTTGGGTGCAGCCTTGGGAACAATGGTTGCCAACCTTACCGCTTTGAAGCATCGTCACGATGACACATGGAAGACATACAGCGACTGGGCAGAAAAGGGCAAGTACTATCACGATGAACTTTTGAAGATGGTCGATGAGGATACCAATGCTTTTAACAAGATTATGGATGCTTTTGGTTTGCCGAAGTCTAACGACGAAGAAAAGGCACGCCGTAAACAGGCTATTCAGGATGCAACCAAGTTTGCAATCGAAATTCCTTTCAAAACAATGCGCTTGAGTTGCGAAAGCATGGATGTAATGCTCGAAATGGCAAAGAATGGTCTCGAAGCTTCCATCAGTGATGCCGGTGTTGGCGCTTTGGCTGCTCGTGCTGCCGTTCAGGGGGCTTTCCTTAATGTTAAGATCAACTGCAAGTCGTACGACGACAAGGCATTCGTTGCTGAAATGTTGAAGAAGGGCGAGGTAATTGAAAATCGAGCTATCGCTATCGAAAAGGAAGTTATGGCAATCGCCAACGAAAAAATCAACAAATAGTTGATTGTTTGATGATAAATGAAAAATGCCGTTCAGAGATGGACGGCATTTTTTTGTGGTTTGCATTCTACTTATTTTATTATCACAAGTATTGCTCCTTGATAGCCGTAATCTCTAAATGATGCATCGCTGTATGAACAATGTGCTTTGTGTCGGTCCAATTCCTTGATGATTTCGTTTCGCAAAATACCTTCGCCTTTGCCGTGGATAAAGACAATTCGTTTTCCATGGTGATTCATTTCTTCGGAAAGAACCTTGATTACCTCTTGTTTTTGTCGTATATGTATGTCAACATCAGTCAATCCATGCAGGTTGGGGAAGAGTGCATTTTGATGCAGATCAACAATTCTTTCGTTTCTTGATGTATTTGCCTTAGGTTGTTTTTTCAACTTTGAACAGTCTTTTTGGCTTGTCTGTTTGTTAATGTTTTTCCCGATTTTGATGATTTCCTCCTCGGTGCTAATGTCCGAAAGAATAAATTCGTTTCTGAGCATAGGATACTCAAATCCAGATTCGTCTTCTACAATATAAATGTTGCCATTGTAATTCTTAATGACACCTTCTCCTTGCCTATCGAGAAAGCGAACCCTTCTGCCTATAATGTTATCTCCTTCCATATTTTAAACTATAAGCATAAAAAAATCGTAGCCAATATTAGCAGCTCCGATTTTCTTATTTTCTTATTTTCTTATTTCGATTATCTTTCCAAAATAACCTTTACAACTTTAACACCGCTTTCTGAATTTATTCTAGCGAAATAAATTCCGTTTGCGAGTACGCTCATGTCAATGCTTGCATTGTCGGCGGAAACACGGCGAGAAAGAACAATTTCACCAGTTCCGTTGATTATTTCAATGGTGTTGATGCTTTCGCCGGCAGTAATGTTAAGCATTCCGTTTGATGGGTTAGGGAAAACAGATAGGTTCGTTGCATTTTCAATTGCATTTTCTGTCGTTCCTTCAATACAGAAGTTGTAAGTTTTTGTTGTGAAACTTTCTGATGCTTCAACATTAAGAAGTGTTTCGTTAGTGTTTAGGTTTATAAATTGAGCAGAGCCGGTTCCTAAAAAGCCGAACAGTCCATTAAGTCCGTCGCCGCCGGTATCATAAAGGTTGAATGTATAGCAACCAGCTCCAAGGCAGAAGTCGGTAGTTACAGCAGTTCCAGTATATTCGCCTGCAGTTCCGCTATAAATTATGTTGTTTTCTTCATCTTTTATGTCCCAGCTTGTTTGCTCTGCATAATAGTCTGCTGTCAAACTTAAACGGAAACCTTCTCCGTAGTGCGATCTGATATTGAAGGTGGCTGTTTTGGGCGTCTGGTTTTCGTTTTCACCACCATTGACACTTGTCACAATAAACGATATGGTTCCTTCTCCTTCTGGTATTGTTATTGGGTCAAATGTAAGGTTAGCTGTTCCGTTTGCTCCAATGCTAACTTCGAAAGTCTTTTCGCCGGAAAGTTCTCCGCAGGTATATGATGCAACTATTGTTGTAACGGTAAAATTACTGTTGTTCTTAACCATGATTGTTGGTTGAGATTGTGGATATCCGCAGTATTCACCGTTAGGTTCGGCAACAGAAACTATTGTTACATTTCCTGATGATACCAGTACGTTGCGTGTCTTGCTGTTGTTTGTCGGATCCGCATCGGGCTCTCCGTTTGGCTGCGAAACTGTAAATTCAAATGTATAGTTTCCTGTTTCGAGTGTTATTTCATCGAAAGTTACATTGTCAGATGCATACTGTGCAAGATTGCCGGTCCAGTTTGTTGTTACAGGTGTTCCGCCGTTTATAGTGTAACTAACTGTTGCCGAAGTTAAAGTTTCTGTGCCTATGTTCATGATTGTAACTTGTGGGGCAAATGTTGCTTCTTGAACAGACATTGCCGGCGCTGGTGCAATTATAGACTGCAGAGTTGCATCGTTTTCGTTTAAACCTTCAACAACCAAGACAGTTTGGATAATCGGTGCGCGGAATTGGCGGGTAATGACAATGTCAAGTTCTCCGCTTTCGGTAAGTGCAGGGAAATTTAGTTCTGCAGTGTTGCCGCTGCCAGTATATTGTGCGTCAAGCAAAACACCGTCTTTGCTAAGCGCAACATACGAAATATCTTCTGTGGCAACTGTCAGTGATGAAGTTCCTATAGGGATAATATTGGGGTATTCTGCATTTAGTTGCAAAGGAGTTCCGACATAAGGCATTAGTGACGGGTCGCCCATAAGGGTGTATATCTCCCAATAATATTGTATGTAGTCTGATGTTGACGAGTTGACAGAAAAGTTGCCGACAAATACCATTTCGCCTGCCGATGTGTTAGGTGTCTCTCCGTTTTCGTGGAAAAGGTGGTCGTATGTAGCCTGGCTTGTAGCTTCGTATGTAGGGTTGACATTAATAGGTGACATTACGCCCACAGACCAGTAGAAGTCTTCGTCCCATATTGTGCTGTTGGTACCGCCGATGTGGCAGACAGCACCTTTTCCCGGTGTGCGAAGCAGTGATTCTCCAAAACATACGTCCTTGTCAAACTTGTTGGAAAGGCAGCAGTTGCCAATGCTGAAGAAATATTCTCCGTCGTTCTGCAAGTTAGGGATGTCGCTAAGGTTGAAAACAGGATCTTGCCATCCGTCGTAGTCGCAATGAGCGGAGTAGTTTACAAAGCCAACTCCATTGCTTATTTCCGATTTGATAGCTGTGGCGCTGTTGTGGCTTTCGGGCGAAAGGTAGGTTGATGCAATTACGTTGTGTGCATCGTTTACATAATATTGGGTGGCATAATTTATTTGTCCGTTGCCGTTGATGTCGTCATATTGGATAGAGCTGTCGTAGCCGGCCACTAATACCGCCTTATCAAGATATGACGGATCTTGGAATGTATATTGCTCGAACATAAGGGTCTTTTCTATCTGTGGGGTAAGTTGATCGACATTCTGTGCCGAGAAACGACCGAAGAACATGTCGGGGATATAGTCGCTGGCACCATCGAAGCAAACTTTGTATACATCGGTATAGTGGTCATTGCTGTCGCCCAACCATCCGGAACTATGCGAAAGTTTCGACCATGTAACGGAAATCTGTGCCGTATCGCCAACAAGCAGCAGGTACGAAGGGGCGGGATTTTCTTCCGTAGACGCATCGTAAAGTTCTTTTAGATATGCATTTATGCTAGCACAGGTTCTGCCAATTTCATCAGTATATTTAACATCAACATCAAATCCCTTTTTGGTCTTCCATGCAATGAACGGCTGTAGGCTTTCCTCAAACATCCTGTCCGAAACAATAACATATTTTATAGGATAGTGCATTGCTGCGTTGCGTGTCTGCTTGTAGTTCCAGATGTTGCTGTACATTGCGGCAAATGCTGGCGAGTACTTGCTGTTCTTGATTTCGGTGCTGCGCGAGTCGGCATTGCGGAACGAAAGTTCAACTGAAATGTCGTTGCGTATTGTCAGCGCATTGTCGTCGATGTCGTATGCGAATGGATTTACGATTACTTTCGCAAGACGGATGCCACGCATTATGCCGGCTTCTTCGATAGTCAGCACTTCCGGCGAAAAGAATCCTCCTTCCTCGTAGATTTTGTCCTTGACAAATTTAATGTCTTCCTTCCTCTGATTCTTAAAAACCGAGGGCTGGCACGGTACAATCTTGTAGGCGCTGCCAATTTCGTTAAGGTTTACGACTTGTTCCGAATTAACCGAAACTTTCGAGACGATTTCTGCTCCCATTGGAACTTCAATCATCTTTACAATTACTGGCAGCTGTGGCATGCCTGTCTGGTTGTTTGTAATGTAGCCGTCTGCAAGAATCCTTGAGTAGATTTCTTCGTTTTCTGCAACTTGTGTAATGCTGAAATTTGAAAGCTTGCTTGTAAAGCTTAATGTTGTGTTTGTGTTTTCAATAATTTCTGTGGCGTTCTTGTCGCCGTTTATTGAAACAGGAATTAAAGTTTGCGCATGGCAGATGACTCCAATGGCGAGTCCAATTGTTAATAGTAATAATTTCCTCATCTTGTGATACTTTAATATGCTTGTACAAAAATAAGATTTTAATCAATTTAAAACTCAACATAATATTGTAGGTTCGTTTTTTTTTGTTTGTGCGGGGCTGTTTTTTCGTGTGGTATGTCTATAAATATTGAGTAGATGTATTTGTATAATAGTAGTAGGTATTATTTTGGAATTTTTTATGGTCCTGAAAATAAAAGTTGTAATACTTTTGCGGTGTATTACTTTACTAATACACCAAGAGATAAAAACAGTAAAAACGACAGTAATATGATTGAATTAAAAAACATTGATTTCGGCTATATTCCGCAAAGGAAAATCTTTTCGGATCTTAGTTTGACACTTGAGGCGGGGCATATATATGGTTTGCTCGGCAAGAATGGGATGGGCAAGACCACTTTGTTGAAAATAATGTCCGGTTTACGTTTCTGCCAGAAGGGAACGGTAAATGTGTTTGGTAACGAAGCGGCAAGACGTAGGCCAGAAATGCTTTCGGACATTTATTTTGTGACGGAGGAAATGGACGTGCCGTCGATAAAAATAAGCGAGTTTCTTGAGATATACTCTCCGTTTTATCCTAATTTCAGTCGCGCCGATTTCGACAGGTACATGGAGCAGTTCGACTTGGTTGACAAGGGAGCTAAACTCACTCAGTTGTCGCACGGACAGAAGAAAAAGGTGCTTGTTAGTTTCGCCTTGGCCACGAACACAAAGCTTCTGATAATGGACGAGCCGACCAACGGAATGGATATCCCATCGAAAAGTGCGTTCCGCAAGGTTGTCGCATCGGCAGTTACCGACGAGAAGACGATGATAATATCGACTCATCAGGTTCGTGATTTGCAGAATGTTATCGATGCGGTTATAGTCCTCGATCACGGAAGAATTCTTCTCAACCGCGATATAAATTCCATTTGCGAAAAGCTGTCGTTCAAGGTTTTGGATTCGGCCAACTACGAGAGGCTTTCGAGTGAAGGCAAGATTTTGTATGCCGAAGATAATGTGATGGGCAAGGTGGCTGTATGTCCTCGTGAGGATGGCGATTTCGACGATGATAAGTTTGATATGGAGCTTTTGTTCTGCGCCGTTATTGCTAACACGGAAATGTCGAACAGCGAGAAAATAAACGCCTTGTTCGGCGATGACAGCAAGAAGAATTTCAATGGCAAGTCGCAGTTCGCCGAGGAAATGGAAAATATGTTGAACAATAAAAACTAAGCAATCATGAAAGACATATCATTTAAACGCATAGGTTTACTTTTCAAGCGTTATTTCCGTGAAAATTGGAAAAAGGATGTTATCGTAGTGTCAATAATTTTCGGTGTTGAAATGTTGTTTTCGTTAGATTGCGAAAATTCTTCAATCTCGTTTGCGCTTCTTTGTGTGTTCTATCTTATTTATTCGGGTAGGATTTATGGAATGCTCGGCAATCCGCAAAGGAGCATCAACTATCTGTTGATTCCTGCAAGTGCCGGCGAAAAGACTATCGTCAATATCTGTCTGAGCCAGTTCTACTATCCATTGTTACTTGTTGCTGCTGCTTGTCTCGGAATTCTTGCTAGCACAATAACTTGTGCATTTTTGTTTGACTGCGGGCTTACGCTTAAACATATTGCATTTTTGCCAGGTGGTGCATCAATGGATGGCGAATTGGCGTTAATAATAATTATTATGTTTATGATGTTCAATTCGGCATTGATGTTCGGATCGGTATATTTCAGGCGTAAGGCAATTATTAAGACATTGCTTTGTGAGTCCGCGTTCTTCATTGTCGTTATGATTTTCACGGGTATTGTTTTCAAGCTGGAAATGGCTGGCGGCAGTTCATTAATAACAAATGCGCTAATAGTTGACAATTTTGGATATATATTGTCAGCATTTATGTCTGCTGTTATGATATTTTTCTGGATTTTAACGTTCATTAGACTAAGGGAAACGGAGGCATAGCATGAATTTCACAGAATCTAAAGCAATATATCAGCAGATTTCCGACTATGTATGCGAGCAAATTCTTGTCGGGACCTGGCATGAAAACGACAGAATCCCTTCGGTGCGTGAGTTGGGCGTGCAACTTGAGGTAAATCCGAATACCGTTATGCGTTCATACGACTATCTTCAAAACCTTGAAATTATAGCCAACAAGCGCGGAATTGGTTATTTCGCATCTGAAAGTGCAATTGTGAAAATAAAGGAAATGCGTAAAAACCGGTTTGTCAATAGGGATTTGCCTGCAGTATTTCAGGAGATGAATCTGCTTGGAATAAGCATCAGTGAGTTAAATGATTATTATAACGAATTCATAAACAAGAAGTAATATGAAAAAGAGAACAAACATAATTCTATTTACAGGCTTAGCCGTAATACTGGTAATAATCCTTGTGCTTGAGGTTGTTGCAGTTAAAAGAGACAACAATACCATCGGAGTTACACCTCATGAAGATGGAATGGTAACCGATGTGAGGGATGTCGAATCTTTCTGCAAGATTGTAAACGAAGGCGCATTCAACATAAAGTTCGTGCAGTCCGAAAAGTCGCAGGTTGTTGTAACTGGCGAAGAGTGGGTGATGAACAAGGTGAATGTCGATGTTCGTGATGGCGAATTGGAAATATACAACTATGGCTATGCCGATGGTGCCGACTGTGAAATCATTGTTTATTCGCCAAACTGCAATGAAATCAAGAACGAAGGGTTGGGAAACATTACAAGCGATAGCATTTCGTGCACGAAGTTAAAAATCGAAAACGAAGGTGTAGGTCACATTGAAATAAAGAAGCTCGATGCTAACCGTTTGCATATTGAGAATTCTGGTGTTGGTACTATTACTTTTGGCGAAATCAGAGTCGAGTCTGTAGATGTTGAAAACGAAGGTGTTGGCGTAGTTTCTATTAGTGGAATTGCGAAAACGGCAAGACTGGAAAATGAAGGCGTCGGCAGCATCGATATCTCTGGAATCGAGTGCGACGACATCAGCGCCGACAACGATGGAACTGGAAAGATAATCACACCATCAAGGTAATAGACCATTTACTTATTACAATACTTATTTTGAGGGAAGAGGCGATGAGGTCGCCTCTTTTTTTGTGTTTATTCAAATTTTCGATTTCTTGAATCTTTAATTTTACTACTTTTGAAAGATTTTATTACGATGAAAAAATTCTTCAAGGAATATTTCAGTTTTTCAAAGCGCGAGCAGAACGGGCTTTTTGTTTTGTTTGGCGTTTTGTTGGCTTTGATTGTGGCAAAAACTATTGTTTCTTCTCGTAATGCAGAAACGCGTGTCGACTATCAGTCATTTGAGACAGAAATCGATAGCTTTTTGTATTATCAGCAGACGCATTTCGACGATGCCAGTCTTTTCGCTTTTGATCCCAACAATGCATCGCGCGAGGATTTTCTTCGTCTTGGACTTTCGCCTAAATCGGTAAACGGAATTATGAATTATCGTGAAAAAGGCTACAAGTTCTATAAGTCCGAAGACTTGCAGCGTGTGCATTCGCTAAAGCCTGAAGAATATGAAATAATAAAGGATTATGTAGTCATCGAAAAGACTTCCTTTCAGCGAAATTACGACGATTATGGTCATTCAAGAAATAGTGGGAAATATGGCAAGTCGGAGAAAAAGGTCGCAGACTTGTTCGTTTTTGACCCGAATATTGCCACAAAGGAAGATTTCGAGCGTTTAGGTTTCAAGACTTGGCAGGCCGAGAATATTGTCAAGTATCGTAGCAGGGGCGGTTCGTTTAAGCAACCGTCCGACTTGAGCAAGATATATGGTCTTGACGAGGATTTTGTTGCCAGTTTGATGCCCTACATCGAAATTTCTTCGCAGAACGAATCGGTACAAGCCGACATTTTAATAAACCTGAATACGGCGACAGCGGAAGATTTGCAGCAATTACGTGGCATTGGTGCGGCATATTCAAGGAGAATAATTGAATATCGCGAAAAACTTGGTGGCTTTGTCGCTGTTGAGCAGTTGCGTGAAGTTTATGGTATTACAGAGGATTTATATTCTTCGATATCACAAAGTTTGGAATTAGACACCAAGTCGGTTCGGACAATAAATATCAATAAGGCAGACTTTAAGGCGTTAATTTCGCACCCTTATATCGACAAGGATATGACGGAGGCGATACTTAACTATCGTGAGTATGCCGGAAAGATAAAATCGTCCGACGAACTGCTAAGGCAAAAAGCGTTAAACAAGGAGCAGTACGATAAAATTTCTAAATATATTTCGGTAGAATGACACAGCAGTTATCAAAGGCAAAGGCAAGCGTAATAAATTCGCTATCGGTTAAGAAGTATCGCGATATTAACGGAATGTTTGTTATCGAGGGTTTCAAGATAATTGATGAGGCTATCCGTGCCGGATTGGATCTGAGAATGCTTGTCGGCTTGCCCGAAAGTCTGGCTCGTTTCAATGTTTCGGACACACTTAAATATGAAACCGACGAGAAGACAATGTCCAAAATGTCCAACTTCAAGACAGCATCGTCAATTATGGCTGCCGTGGCAATTCCGCAGCGGGAACTATGTGCCGCCGATTTGGGCAATTCGCTAACTATGGCTATTGATACCGTGCAGGATCCCGGTAATTTCGGCACAATTATTCGTATCTGCGACTGGTTTGGAATCAAGAATATTATTTGTTCAAAGGGAAGTACCGACTTGTATAACCCGAAGACAATTCAGGCAACTATGGGTGCGTTCCTGCGCGTAAACGTGTTCTATGTGGAGCTGCCGAAATTTATTGCCGAATATCGCTCTGTCACTGGTCTCGACTGTTTCGGAACTTTTCTCGGAGGAGACAATATTTATGCATGCAACCTGCCCCAAAACGGACTTGTTGTCATGGGGAACGAGGGTA
This sequence comes from uncultured Bacteroidales bacterium, assembly GCA_937899245.1. Lineage (GTDB taxonomy): Bacteria > Bacteroidota > Bacteroidia > Bacteroidales > ML635J-15 > Bact-19. Next base: position 221,109 of record CALDKB010000048.1, read on the forward strand.
ATGGAATATCGCCAGAGGTGGAGGCTGTAGTCTCTCGAAAACTCTATATACCGCCATTCTGCGACAATCATGTCGAGTCGCTCAATATCTCTATGGCCGCGGCAATTGTTTGCAATGAGTTCCGTAGGGGTGGCCTGAAATAGTTATTGCTAGTTTCCTTGTCGCTATGCTTTCATTTCCTTATGGTTTAACAGTCAAAAAACTAGAAACTAATAGAAACCAGTAAACAATTATAAACATTTTCCTTATCTTTGCCTAAAATACGTTTATGACAATTACAGAACTTCAGAAGCAGGTTGACGATTGGATAAAGACATATGGTGTCCGTTATTTCGACGTAAAGACCAATATGATTGTTCTTACGGAGGAGGTGGGCGAGATGGCTCGCGTTGTTGCGCGCAAGTATGGCGAGCAGTCGGCAAAGCCAGGCGAGAATCTTAACCTGGAGGACGAAATTGCTGATGTGCTCTGGGTGCTAACTTGTATTGCAAACCAGACCGGAATCGACCTTGAATCCGCCATGAAGGCGAACTTTGAGAAAAAAACAAGAAGAGATAAAACAAGACATATTGAAAATCAAAAACTTAAGTAATATGGAAGATAGAAATTATCCAGGCGCACCGTCCGAAAAGGAAATTGCCGAAAAAGTGGAATTCTACCGCGGCAAAATGAAAAGATTGAAAAGCAAGAAGAACCTTATCCAGTTGCTCAACTGTGTTGACTTAACCAGCTTGAACGGCAGCGATACGGAAACAAAGATTGCCGACATGACAGAAAAGGTAAATCGATTCAATGAACATTTCCCAGAGTATAAGAATGTTGCTGCAATATGTGTTTATCCGGCATTGGTTCCAACCGTTCTTGATAATCTTGAAATAGAGGATGTCGACATTGCCGCTGTAGGCGCTTGCTTCCCAGCTTCTCAGTCGTTCCTTTCCGTTAAGTCTATCGAATGCGAGATGGCTGTAGAAAAGGGTGCCGATGAAATTGACATTGTTATTTCTGTAGGAAAGTTCCTCGAAGGATACTATCAGGTTGTTTCCGATGAAATATACACCATCCGTCAGGCAATTGGTGATGCAAAGTTGAAGGTTATCCTCGAAACCGGTGAACTCAAGACTCCGGACAATATTTACATCGCAAGTATTCTCGCTATGGAATCTGGTGCCGATTTCATAAAGACTTCTACAGGCAAGACGTCTGTTTCGGCTACACCTGAAGCTGTTTATGTAATGTGCCGCGCTATTAAGGATTACTACGATGCTACCGGCGAAATGATAGGATTGAAGCCTGCCGGCGGTATGTCGGTTACCGACGATGCGCTTATGTACTTTACAATAGTAAAGGATGTTCTTGGCGACAAGTGGCTTAACAACAAGTATTTCCGTCTCGGCGCTTCACGGTTGGCAAATGCTTTGCTTACCGATATGTGCAAGCTCGATGGCAAGGATGAAGAAGTTAAATATTTCTAAATAATGAAATTTGAGGCGTGGATTTTCCACGCCTTTTTTCTTATGAAAAAACATTTTTGTTTCTATAATGAAACGCTTTCTTTCGAGGCCGACCTCAACGACTTGAAGGAACTTTTGGCAAGCAGGCGTCAACTCCTCGACAACTATGAGGAAATCAGCGCCGATATTGATGATGAAATCTATATTTCACGTGGAAATGGCTTTGCTACAAGCAAATGGGCTCCCGATGTAATTGAAGACAAAATCGACGAGCTAAAAAGGCAAATTTCCGAGATTGAAGGCTGGATAAAAGAGTTTAACCAACAGGACTAAAAATCTAAGCTTAACGACAGGTAGAACATTGGTTTCTGAACTTTTCCGTTGTCGATTCCCCATGCGACATCAGCCCTGATAAAATACCCAAGCAGTTTGCTTCTTACTCCGAAACCATAACCAGCAACAAGCGGATTGTTGTTGTTCCTAATAATTACAGTTACAGGATAGTTTTCATGATAGTCGTTTTCGTAGGCATTGTTTCCGCCTAGCGGATTCCAACCGCTCCAAGCCATTCCGACATCAAAGAATCCAATTAGCTGGAAATTCTTTATGAATTCATTGTTTATCGGTTTCTTGCTGAAATACGATATGATCGGGAAACGCAATTCTGTGTTCGAGACGGCAAAGTTCGTTCCGTTGCGAATGTTCTGGCTGAATCCACGCAGGTTTGTTGCAACGGCCTGATAAACATAGTTGATGTTCGGGTCAATCTTTATGTTCGAGTTGAACATTGTTTGCGAAGGTACTACGTTAATCCAGTTGTCGATGCCGCCGAGGTAGTATATCAGTTTTGCATTTCCGAACGATGCGCTTGTGGCAAGTCTGGTGGCAATAATGAAGTTGCGGTGTATTGGCTGGTAGTAGCGGAAGTCGGCACCAATTACAAACATGTCGCTTTTTTTCTTGTCGAATTGCATATAGGCCTCGGCAAATGCTTTGAAGCGTATTCCCGAAAGTATGTTGGTGCTCAGTTCTTTGCTGTTGTCAAAGATATATTCGGCCTTTAGTCCGCCCCAGTAGTCGTATGCGTTTTCTTTTTCAAGGTTTGGCATATCGGTGGCAAGGAAAACGTCTTGGTTCTGGCGGATATTCACTGTGAATTGCAGTGCGTCAACCTGCGAGAATGGGTAGCGGAGAATATAGAACGCTTCATGTGTAAAGGTCTTTATATAGTCCTGCGAATAGTCGGATACAGCTTGCCTGTGCAGTACGAGTTGCCTGTTCAGTCTGTGCTTAAGGTTCTCGAATGTCAGCAGATATTCGTTACCGTCGAGACCAGCATCGAAGCGGAAGCCGGCACTGATTCTAAAGTCTTCAAATAAGTCGGATGTCCCAACCTTGAATATCAAGTTTAGCCCGGGATTGAAGTAGAATGCACTTCCGGTGTATTTCTGGTACGAGTTGAACAGGTAGCTGAAATCAACTTGTGTGGTGAGATAGTTCGTGTAGAACGTCGTATGGTATTTCGATGTGTGCACTTTTTCGGCTTTGTCGGCACTGGTATTTTCATTGCGGCTGATAATCTTTTCAACTATCTCATTGTCAAATTTGTAGTCGTTGATATTTATTTCGTTTTCATCTGCAATCGGTTTCTCTACCGACGAAAAGTCGTTTGCACCCTTGCGTTTTTTTTCTTCATTGTCCTGTTGCAATCTGACGGCTGTCTTGCCAGAATTTTCGTATTTGTCGTAACTGTCAACCTTCAATATGTTGTATCCTTTGTCGTCGCGGTAGCTTATGCCTGTCGCATTGGAGAATTTGTCGTATCCTGCATTCTGGATGTTGTATTGGTAGTTGGTTAGCTGTGCGGTGTTGTAGTTGTACGAATAGTGCGTCGTCGTATCGATGAAACTGATTGTGGAATCGAGTTTTGTCGTGTATAGGTTGTTTATGCCGTTGCTGTTTGAAAGGTAAAAGTAGTCTTCTCCAAGTTTAAACGGCTCAGATTCCGATGCATTGTCGGTATTTGTGATTTTCTCAAGTGAGCGGTCGGCTATTGTGTATAGATAAATGTCGGTGCAATTCTGTGTAGTTACGTTGATTTCTTTCTTCGTGTTTAGTTTTTCGTCTGCTCTGTCCGACGCAAATGCAATTTGTTTCGACTTGTTTACGAATAGAGGGTCGTAGTCGTCGGCGGCATCATTGGTAATATTTTCCATGGTGTTACCTGCCATATTGAATATGAATATGTCGGACTGTCCGTTGTTGAATCCGGCAATGACAAGGTTTTGTCCGTCGTTCGAGTAGTCGAATGAATTGATTTTTTCAAGAGAAGGAATCTGTATCTCGTGGATTTCCCTTGTGTCCAGCTGGTAGGTGGTGTAGTAAATTTCACCTTTTTTTTCAATAATGAATCCAATCATTTTTCCTGATGGATGCCAGCGGATGATAGGGTAGGTTTCGTCTACTATCTGGTCGAGCTTATGCTCTCGTCTGAAAATGGTTTTCTTTTTCTTGTCCTTAATGTCGAAGACTTTTATCCAGTATTTTCCGAATTTGTTTTCGCTCCAAGCGATTTTGTCGGAGTTGGAGTTATATTGTGCCTGCCCGTACGAAACATCTTTCCTATAGCGCTTAATTACGTTTAGTCCCTGTGGCGCTTCTGCTGTAGTATTGAATCCTTCGTATTGCGACTTGTAGTATTCTGTCCAGTTTTCCTGCAATGTCTTGAGGTTTGTTCCAAGTACGTAGAGGAATCCGCTTTCGACGCTTTTGGTAATTCGGGTCATGTATATGATGTTTGAAATCACCTGTGGTCCATATGTCTTTGCAATATAGTTCCATATTGCAAATCCGACAATTTCAGCATCTTTGTCCGTAAGCAGGTTGATGCTGCCGTATTTGTTAGATAGTGTGTATATCTTGTTGATGTTGTCGGCATTAAAGTCCCATTGGCGCGATGTGTATGCTACAAGTCCAAGGGTGTACCATTCTGGCATTCCTATGAGTGTGTTATTGGCAATCTTGTTCTTTATGTTAGATCCGTATATTATTTCGTTAAGGATAACATTAGAAATGGCAGCGATAATCTGTTCCTTGAATTTTCTCTGGTCGATTTCGGTGTAGATAAACGCTATATTGTCTATTACCTTGAGAGTTCCGCCAATGTTGTATTCGTCGGCATCTGTATTAAGTCCGATGTTGCTCTGCCTGAAGTCGGAAAGGTTCTGGTAAACGACAAGGATGATTCTTTTTTCCAGTTTATGGTCGTAGAATGTTTCCAGCAGAGGAATGTTTTCTGTAGCGATGTCGCAAGCCCGTTCGGCCATGTCGCTGCTGCCGGCATAGAAATACGTGTCGAACTGCGGCTGTCTGTAGTAATACCATTCAAATTCGTCGAATTGAACGCGATTTTTGCCAAATCTCATCTGGTGTCCATTGTAGAACTGCGGAAATGCCGGCAATGCCATAATGCCAAGCATAACAATGAGACATATTTTTCTAATGCTGTTCAATTCGTTAGATTTTTGAGCGTGCAATTTACTAACAATTCGTCAAAAAAGGCCATGTTTGCAAACAAAAAAAGAGCAACTATTGTTGCTCCTTATTATTTGATTTGTTATGCAATTAGAACATTAGACCGAGTCTGAATGTCAAGATGTTTACATTCTGTTGTCTTGTCAGCATTGATGAGATGGCGTTAGCATCCTTAATTTCAATTTTCTGATCGCCAAGGCAGAAGTAGTGAACGCCAAGACTAACATGTTCGCCGAGAAGGATACCACCACCAGCTTCCCATGCAAATGCGGATGACAGTCTGAATTCTGTAAGGGCGTCAGTCCATCCTTCTGGGGTAATGTACATAAGGTTTGCGCCTAGAGCACCTTCTGCGTACAATCCGAATACGTGTCCGAAATAGCACTTGTAGTCAATACCAACCATAAGCGGGAAGTTGATGTAGTTTGGCTTTGTCTTGCTGATTGCGTCATATTGTGTGCGTACATCGCTGTTAAGCTGATTCCATATAGCGTCAGCACCGATGAATACGCCAAGTCCAAAATTGAACTGGTAGTCAATTTTAAATCCAAGGCCTGCACCCATATCTACATTGGCGGCGTTGCCATGCAACAGGACAGAAGGAGCATTGTTTGATGTGTTGCCGAATTCGCCCATTGGCATTGCACCAAAAAGTTTCAGTGTAAAACTTGCGCCGGCTGTAGGAGTGTTGAATTGAGCAAATACGCAGCTGGCACCTGCTAATACTATTGCTAATGCAATAACAAATGTTCTGATAGTTTTCATGTTGTTCTAATTTAGTTTTGGCAAATGTAATAATTATTTCAATAAAGTGTTGAAAAAAATCTTATACGGTAGGTGTAAAAAACAACAAATCCCAATCAAGCGATTGGGATTTGTCATATACAAAAGGTTCTTCTTATCTAATTACAGAGGAAATTTTCTCTGGCAGATTAGCTGCTGCAACTGCCTTTGCCTGAAGAATCATGTTCATGATAGCTTTGGCGTTGCTTTTTCCGTGTCCGATGATAACAGTACCGTTGATACCGAGTACTGCTGTGCCGCCAACGTTTTCGTAGTTGTAGTTTTCGAAGAACGGATCGTTTATTCCTCTGCTTTTAAGTATGTTGTAGAAAGATTCTACATGCTTGAGATATATGTTTCCAACAAAACCGTCGGTAACGATAACGTCTACTTTTTCCGAATTTGAACAATCACCGCCTTCAATGTTACCAATGAAGTTAATGTTTGTTAATTCTTTTATCAGCTTGAAGGTGGCTTTTGCCGTTAGGTTGCCTTTGCTTTCTTCCGAACCGATGTTCAGCAGGCCGATTTTCGGATTTTCTATTCCCATGACATACTGGGAGTATACTTTTCCGATTTGCGCATATTGTGCAAGCACTTCTGGTTTTGGATCGGCGTTAAGTCCGACGTCGAGCATAAGGTTGTTACCTCCCTTGTCGTTTGGGCAAATAGAGGAAATGCACGGTCTGATGATACCTTCGAGTACACCAATTACCTTCGTGGCTCCAACCATCATTGCTCCAGTGTTGCCAGCGCTTGCAAATCCGTCGATTAGACCTTGCTTCATATAGTAGAAGCCCTTAACGATTCCTGAGTCCTTCTTCTCGAGGAAGGATCTAACAGGGTCGTCGCCCATGCCCAATGTTTCGGAACAATTTACTATCTCAAAAGCACTGGCGTCAACACCACGTTCAGCGAAATAATTGCGGATTTGAGCTTCGTCGCCAAAAAGGAACAAGCGGTCATCCTTTTCCAAAGCTTGCAAAGTAAGGATTACGCCATCCAATACTGCATTGGGTGCGAAATCTCCACCTTGTATGTCAACACCAATGTTCATACTATTAAAAATTAGCCGAAATTATTATTCGCCTTTCTGTTCGATAACGAGTTTGCCCCTGTAGTATCCGCAGTTTGGACATACATGGTGATATTGGATAGTAGTACCGCAATTAGAGCATACTGCCAACGTCGGCATTTCTGCTACATAGTGAGTACGACGTTTGTTTCTTCTCTGCTTCGAGGTTTTTCTTTTAGGATGTGCCATTTTCTTTAACTTTTAAATTATTTATTATTATTTTTTAATTCTCGCAATGCTTCCCATCTCGGGTCTATTGCATTATTTGTATCTTTATTAGTTTCGTCGACTTTGTACTTGTTGAGAAGATCCACCATCTCGGGGTTGCATGTCGGGTTTCCGTCTGCGTCTTCCGGGTGATAGTGTGCTATCGGCAGAGCAAAATGCGAATACTCGTAAATAAAAGTCGAAACGTCCAGCGAATTTGCGTCACGGCTGAGCGTAACTGCATCGCTGTTTGTGTCGAAATTTGTTTCTTCGCCATAATTGACCAGTATGTCATCGCTAATTGATATTGGCTGGTCGTATATGTCGAGGCATCTGTCGCATACTAGCTTTACCGTTCCCGACAAGTCAAAGTTCAACAGCAAAGAGGACTTTTTCTTCAGCAAAGTTACCTTTACGTCAACAAGTCCACCTTTAATTTCACTTTTTTCGTAGGACTGAAAGAATGCATCATCAGCTTTGAAACTAAAGGAATATTCTTTTTCCTCAAGTCCGTCAAGCAAAATTACATATCGGTTTTCCGTTTCCATTTCAATCCTTTGTTACCGAAAAAAATTCGTGCAAAAGTACAAAAACAATTTCAAAAAGAAAAAAAAATTATTCTTTCTTTTATTTGTGATTGACGAAGAGGTTGTTTTTACGTGAAATAATTTGGCTTCTAACGCTTTGGCTCTTGCTTTTTTAGTGTTATCCTAAATGTTGTGCCTTTGTTTATTTCCGATGACTTGACATAAATTTTTCCGCCGTGATATTCTTCAATGATTCTTTTTGCAAGACTAAGCCCCAGCCCCCATCCTCTGTTCTTGGTTGTGTATCCAGGCCGGAAAATGTTGTTAAAGTCCGATTTGCTTATGCCTTTGCCGGTGTCGATGATATCGATGTTTACATTTCGCTCGTTGTCTTCAACGATAATGTCGATGTTTCCTGTGGTGCCTATTGCATCTACAGCGTTTTTACATAGGTTCTCGATAACCCATTCGAAAAGTTCGGTGTTTAGAGGCAGGAAGATCCTGTCGTTTTCGGTTAGGTTGGTGCTGATGTGAACGCTAGATGTTATTCTAGTCCTAAGGTATGTTATGGTGTTGCGGATGCTTTCCGCAAGTTCGTTTTCCTGAAGTTTCGGCTTGCTTCCGATTTTAGAGAAACGGGCTGCAATTTTTTCAAGTCGCTTGACATCCTTTTCAATTTCGTGGAACATTTCGGTTTCGCCATGTTCGTCGCGCATGATTTCAAGCCATGCCAGAAGCGACGAAATAGGTGTGCCAAGCTGGTGGGCTGTTTCTTTCGACATGCCCAGCCATACGTGGTTTTGCTCGGCCTTGCGCGATACGTTGAAAACTATGTATGCCATGATTATGAATATGGCAATAAGGATGAGCTGTACGTATGGGTAGTATTGCAGTTTCTTCAGAAGCAGCGAGTCGGAGTAGTATATGGTATTCAGAATTTCACCGTCGGGACCGGTTACGAGGAATTTTTCCTTGCCGTTATCCTTGAATTCAGCCAATGTCTTGCTTGCGTATGCACTGTCGCTCATTTTTGTCGAGTCAAGATTCCTATATGATATTATAGTAGTGTTGTCGGCGTCGACGAGGATAACGGGAATTGTCTGGTTGCTTTCGAGAACTTCGAAAAGAAAGCTTATGTCGGTGTCGGGTTCGGAGTTTATGAAGCCTTGCATCGCTTGCGACCACAATTCCATGCGCTTGTATTCTTCTTGTCGCAGGTTCTTCATTAGCTTGTTGGTGTAGAGAAGCGATAATATGAAAATGAATGCGGCGAATGCAAAGAGCAGCAATTTCCATTTCTTGTCGTATTTGTAAATCTTATCGACCATTTCTTGGCTTTATTTTTTTATGTCTATTCGTATTTTCGAGTCGTTGCGAAGTCCCATCAGGTTCTTGGCGCTAGCTTCTCTCATCGCAATTTCCAAAAGTCCCAGCGAATTGAATATGCACACGACATCGGGTGGCTCTACGTCTTTGTACGAATTGCTTATTTTACTCGTGCTGTATGAATGGCTGTTGATTAGAATTTCAAATTTGTTGTCGCCAATGGCATCTTCAAAAAGTTCTTGGCTGATATTTGTTATTGCGTTTCCGTACGAGTCGATGTAAACAACGCTTCCAATCATTCCGGTTTCTCTTATCTGCGGCTCTATCTCGGTGTAGCGAAGTACATCATCCTTTGCTTCTCCAAGTCGCGATATGTCGTGACCAAGAAGAATGTACTTTGCAATTTCGGCGAATACGTTTTTCTCAATGAAGCAGCAGTCGCTATTGTTTGAGCCGGCATCAACAGAAATCACTTTTTCCGGCTTTTCCCTGAAAACTATTCCAAGTGTTCCGTTGTCGGTGCAGATGAAATATTGTCCATGGTATATTGCGACGATAATTTTTGTGTTTGGATCCGGTTCGCTTGCTACACCTATAATATGTATTGTGCCTTCGGGAAAATCGTTGACAAGGCTGCGAACAATGAATGCGGCCTGTTGCCAGTTGTATTGCTCAATCTGGTGCGAAATGTCGACAAAAACGGCATCGCTGTAGCCGGAAAGTATTGTGGCCTTGACGGCACCGACATAATAGTCGCTGTTGTTCCAGTCTGTCGTTAGTGTTACTATTTTCGCCATTTTAGTCGTGAAAAAATATATGACAAAGCTAAAAATTGCTTTATTTTGCTCCGCAAAAATATCAAATTTTATCGATGACAGAAAAAACAATTCTGATTGAAATAGAGGATTTACAAAAATTCTTTGGTGTGCGTGACGAAAACTTGATGGCTATAGTCCGTCATTTTCCCCGATTAAAGATTGTTCAGCGTGGCGATATGGTTAAAGTTGCCGGCGACAAGGAGGAAATCAAGGAGTTTGAAATGAAGCTCAACGCAATGATTGAGTTTTTTGTGAAGTATAATCGTATTGGCCTTGAGGAAGTTCGTGAAATACTGAACAGTTGCACCAATTCGGTAAGTATGGTTGAGGACGATGATGTCCTGCTGTACAGTATAACCGGCAAGCCAATACGTGCTCGTACACCAAATCAGAAGACCTTGGTAGAAGGTTTCAAAACGAACGATTTGCTGTTTGCTACCGGGCCAGCTGGCACAGGAAAGACCTATACTGCTATTGCCTTGGCTGTAAAATGCCTTAAAGAGATGAAGGTCAAGAAGATAATACTTTCTCGTCCTGCGGTAGAGGCAGGTGAGAACTTGGGCTTTCTGCCTGGCGATGTCCGCGAAAAGCTGGATCCTTATCTGCAGCCGTTGTATGATGCGCTTCTCGATATGATTCCTTATCGCAAGTTGGAAAAATTCATTGAGGAAAAGGTCATCCAGATAGCACCGCTTGCCTTTATGCGCGGTCGAACTCTTAGTGATGCCTTTGTGATTTTGGACGAGGCACAAAACGCTACATATACGCAGTTGAAGATGTTTCTTACACGTATGGGCGAGAACTCCAAGTTTATTGTAACAGGCGATCTTACGCAGATAGACCTGCCCAGAAAAAGCGATTCGGGGCTTTTGTCGGCGCACAGGATTCTAGGTGGTGTTCCCGAAATAACATTTGTTAAGTTCGACAAGGGCGACATTATTCGCCATAAGGTGGTAGGAAAGGTTGTCGAGGCATACGAAAGAAGCGAAAAAGAGTCGGCGGCGCAGGAAAGATAACTTTTGCTACAGCTCAACAAGTCCGTGTATGAAGGCGTAGTTTACAAGTTCGGCAGTAGTGTTGAACCCAAGTTTCTCGAATATGTGGCTTTTGTGAGTTTCAACAGTACGCTTGCTGATGTACAGTGATTCGGAAATTCCCTTTGCCGACATTCCCTTTGCACATAGCTGCAATATCTCCATTTCTCTTTCGCTTAGCTTGTCGCCAATGTTTTTGTTCCTTGCTACCATAATATCGTCGATAAGTGCGCTTGTGTTCTTTCCGAAATATCCGGTTCCTTCGATTATTGCGTAAATTGCCTGCAAGATATCTTCCGCTTGTGCATTTTTGCCTAGGAATCCGTCGGCTCCTGCTTCTATTGTGTTGACAATTAGGTTTTTGTTCGACGATCCGGAAATTGCGAGGATACCCATGTCCGGCTTGGTTTTCTTTACGTGCTTGACAATTTCACTACCGTTTCCGTCGGGAAGAATTATGTCGGTGATAATAATATCAATGTCGTCGTGGGCGTTCAATGTGCTAATGGCTTCTGTCACACTTCCTGCTTCTGCGACTATTTTGCATTTATTATCGATTGATGTTATGCTCAGTCCTGTCCCTTTCCTGAAAAGAGGGTGGCCGTCAACAATCATTATTTTTACATTCTCTTTCATAGCTCTTATTTTTTATCTAAAGTGAACATTGCTGTGGTGCCTTCTCCTTCTTTGCTGTTTATCTTTAGTTCCGACCCTGAATTTTTTATTATTTGCATGCAGACGTACAGCCCAAGACCGGTTCCAACTTCCCCTGATGTGCCTATTGATGAGCTGGACGCAATCTTGAACAGATTGAGTTTCTTTTCATCGCTGATTCCCACTCCGTTGTCAATTACATAAAGTTCCACTTTCTTGCCAACATCCTTGGTTTCGATTTTGATGGAGCTGCCGTCGTGCGAATATTTAACGGCATTAGTGAGCAAGTTTCGCAGTATTGTCCTTAGGTTGTTAATGTCGAAAAATACGATTGTGCTGTCGTCGATATTGTTGATTATGTTTATAGATTTCAGCTTGATCTGAGTCTGCACTTCGTTAATGCATTGGTCGATGATAGGTCTCAGCTTGAATAAAATAGGATTGTTGCTTTTCTTGCCGGCCCTGATTGATGTCCATTGCGACAGGTTGTCGACTTGTTCCTTCAGCAGAATCGACGAGTTCTTAAGCATCTGGCAGTTTTCTCGAATTTCGTCGTTGTTGAACGAGTCGAAGTTCTTGCAAAGCATTTCGAGCATATTTTTCTGAGCAATGACTGGCGTTTTCAGGTCGTGTGTAATGATGGCGAAAAGTTGGTCTTTTGTCTTGTCTATTTGCTGAAGCTCTTCGTTTCTTTGCTTGGTTGTCTGTTCGAGGATGATGGCGAAAAATAGGATTATTGCAAGTAGGACAAGCACGATGACCAGAATGATAATCGTTGTGCGCTTGTTTTGGTTGTCGGCTATTTGCTTTGCAATTTCATTCTCCTTGTCTTGTGTTTCGTACTTGATCTGGTAGTTGCGGATAAGTTGTTGCTGCTTGTCGTTGAAGATAGACTCCTTTAGGGCAATGCTTTGCTCCAGATATTCCATTGCTTTGTCTTTGCTAAAATGTTTAGCCGATTTATATGCGCCTTCGGAAGCTATGCGTTCCTGCTCCTTGTAGCCGTTTGCTTTTGATATTGAAATCGCCTTGCTGAAATTTTTCTCGGCCTCGACGTAGTTTTCCATTGATAAGTAAAGGTCGCCATATAGCAGGTAAATGTCAACAAAAGCAGATGGATTGTCTATTTCCTTGGCTATTGCCAGAGCTTCGCCGAGATGTCTTTGGGCCTTCTTGAATTCTCCAGTGTGGGTGAATACCATTCCAATTCTGCCGTGTGCAATCATCAGGTTGTATGAGCTGCCGTTCGATTTGATGACTATATCGTATCCGCGTCCTGCATTTTCAAGGGCTTTGGCCAGCTTCTGTTCTCGTTCTGCACCTTCGAGCTTTTCTGCCTGGCCAATATATACGAGGACTAGGTTCCTGACATATATTGATAGGTCTGTATAATAGTTCGGGTCTTCAGGGTCGAGCAATTTGATGCATTTGTTATACATTTGCTCGGCTTTGTCGAATTCATCCATCGAGTAATATATCGATGCTATGTTGTTGTGAATGAACCTGATGCCCCTGTCGGTACTTGGGTCGTCGGTTTGGCTTAGGGCAGCAAGGCTTTTCGTGTACAGGTCGATGGCGTCGTCCATGTTGCCGAGTTTCTGGCAGGCAATGGCCATGATGTTGTAGCAGCGTCCAAGATTCAAGAGGAAGTTGTTATCCTCGAAAAAGCCTATGGCTTCGCTGCCTATACTAAGCACCTTTTCATGATTGTCCTTTGTGTTGTAGTAGTACAATACCGACATTGTGACTTGTCCGGTAATTTGCTTTCCGTTGTCTTTGCGTGTAAAGGTGGTAGTATCGCCGACAATCTTATTGATTTGGTTTGCTATGCTTATGCGCATGTCGCCTTTACTCTGCATGAAAGCTTGGTATAAGCTGTCGATGTCTTGTCCGGAAATGATATTGCATGACAAAAATAAGGTGATAATAGTCAAGAATATCAGTCTGTTTGTTTTTCTCATCATATTATTTTGACATTATGTAAAATTCTGTCCTACGGTTCTTTGCTCGTCCCAATTCTGTATTGTTGTCGGCAATCGGCATGTTAGGACCGTAGCCCTTGTATGTTATCTTATCTTGGCTGACACCTTTGGATATCAAGTAGTCGTACACGGCCTTGGCTCGTTGGTTCGATAGGGTGATATTGGTCTGTGCGCTGCCGACATTGTCGGTGTGGCCTCTGATTTCAACTTTAACGGTGGGGTTTGATTTCAGGAATTCTGCAAATTCCTTCAGCACGGCATAGCTTTTCTGGTTTATCTGATATGAAGCCGTTGCGTAGTATATGTCGTTTATTTCCACCGACTTGCCTGCTTCTATCGGTTTTACTTCGAAATTGACCTCGACAGGTTTTTCAAACGTTTCTTTTGTAGGTTCTATAAGGGTAGACGAGAAACTGTAGTTTTCTTTCTTGACAACCATCAAGTAGTCGTCCTTGTTGTCGTTTGTTGTTACTGCAACAGCATAATGCCCTGTTTCTGCATCTACAATTCCTTCGGAAATTTCTTCGGTGCGCGTATTTTTCACTTCTAGTCGGGCGTCGGTAAGCGCCATTCCGTTGTCGTCGATAAGCTGGCCCTTTACGAGGAAAACTTTTTCGGGACGAGCTTCTTTGTACAGGTCGATGGCGTAGATGTCCCATCCTCCTTTGCCGTTTAGCTTGTTGGATGCAAAGTATGCCTTTGTGCCCTGTGTGTTCACTACGAAGCCAAGGTCGTTGTTCTTGGTGTTTATCGGGTACCCGATATTTATTGGTGTTGTCCAGTCGTTGTCGCGGAATTTAGAGAAGAAAATGTCGTAGCCGCCGATTCCAAGGTGTCCGTCGGAAGAAAAATATAATGTCTGACTGTCGGAATGTATGAACGGCGATTTTTCGTTTCCCGGGGTATTAATTTGGGGACCAAGATTTTTGGCTTTGCTCCAGTTCCCTTTTTCGTCCTTGGTCGAGTAGTAGATGTCGGAAGTTGGGTTGTCGGGGTCGAAGCCAATGTTTCCTTCTCGTATGCTGGCAAAGTATAAAGTCTTGCCGTCGGCGGAGATTGTAGGCTGGCTTTCCCAAGTGTACAGGCCGTTGATGTTCGGACTCAGCGGCTGCAGTTCCGACCATCCGTCGCCGGTACGGTTCGACACGTAGATGTCGCAGTTGTCGTAGTCGCGGCTCACAAGCTCGCATATTGTTATGAATAGCGTGCGGTTGTCGATAGAAATGGATGCCGCACCTTGGTTCTTGCCTGTGTTGAACGGATACGGAAGCGGCTCTCCCTGCGTGAAGATTATGCCGTCGTCATCGTTGGCTTTTGAGACGGTAAATTCCTCTACATATCTTTCGCCATATATCGACTGCACTTCCTTCTTCATGTACCTTTTGGTGAAAAGAGCCATCGAGCCGTCGGGTGAAATCAGTGGCAGATAGTCGTCGTAAGCGCTGGAGACACCTTCAACGACAACAGGTTCGAACGGAACAGGATGTTCTATGAGGTTTTGGTACTCGTCGATATAGTGGAGAGTATTTTCTGCATCCTTGTAGTACTTTGAGCTTTTCTGTGCATTTGCAATATATGTCCCGAAGTGTTTTCTGGCAACGTCGTATTTGTCGTACTTGAAGAAAATCTTGCCCAGAGTGTAGCAAACTTCGTAGTTTTGGTACGATGGACAGGTCTCGGCAACTTTTTCGAGGCATTTCACGTAGCGCGAGTAGTAGTTGTTCTGGCTTTTGGGGTCCTTGGCGTTCTGGTATTTCGAATAGTTGATTTCCGAACTGGCCACCCAAGCTTCGGTAAATTCCGGTTCGGCGTCAATGAGCTTGGCAAAGATAATTTCTGCATCAGCATCCTTGCCGTTCATAAGCAGTTGTACGCCTTTGTTGTATTCCTTAATCAACTTCTTGTCGTCGATGTCGTTGCAGAAGTCGTCGTCAAACTGGGCGTAGCCGCGGAAAAATCCTACAGTCAAGATTATCAGCAATATGAAAAGTCGCCTTGCCATTTAAAGAGCAAATAAATAACAAAGATAATAAAAAATATGCTGAACGGACGCAAACTTTCGGAAGAATTTTTCGAGAAGGCGAACAGGCTCACAGGCTAATTGTCTAACAGGCCCACAGTCTTACAGTCTTGCGCGACTGGTCTTCTGTTAGCCTGCGAACTACTATAGAAGGAATCTGAATGTTATTCGTCCTATAAAATATGCAATAAAAAAAGATTTTTTTTATATAATGTGTTGCAGTTTAATTTTTATATGTTATATTTGTACCATCATATTAATTATTAAAATTTGTTTTTATGAAAAGAATAGTTTTACTAGTATTTATCCTTGCCAACACTATCTGCATGGCGCAAACGACCGGCTACATTCCCAAGTACAGCAGTAGTACTACTTTTAACAATAGTGTAATCTATCAGAACAACAGCAACATTGGAATCGGAACGACATCGCCTTTAAGTAAACTACATGTTATTGGAATAAAACCAGCGGAAATAACTAGTGTCTCATTGACAAATTCAACTGGTATAATAGTTTTTGTACAAGATAATATTCTTGAAAATAAAATAAGTATTGATATTTCAAATCTTGCAAAAGGTGTGTACATCCTTACAGGATATTTTGGTGATAGCACTGTTTCTGAAAAAATAATTCTAAAATGATGATATCCAAAACAATATTACTCTTTTCAATAATAGTCATTACAGCTATTAATTTATATTCTCAGGATGCTAAAAAATCTAATTTTGGCATTCAATACACACTTTCCTACGATTTCGAACCATATAGCAAAAAACATAAACCAGATTATACCGTTAATGTTTTGCATCATGCGCCTGCATTTTCCTACAGAATCAATAATCATAATCTATATATAGGCCCTTTGCTCTCGCATGTTTTTCAACCAATGCCTATAGGAAATGAAAAAGATTACAATAAAGCATTAGGCTTGCACTTCGGTTACAGATATTATTCAAAGGGACTCCTTTCCAATTTTAGGATTTTCGGACAGTTCCATTTTTCAATCTTTTGGGTTAAACGCTGGGAACGTCAACTTGGATTGCCAGGGGGAGTAACGTATGACGAAATTAGGGTAAACAATACTGCATCATTTGGTGTGGATTACGAAATGGTCCCTAATCTGCATATATATGCAGGTACAGGATTTGGTTCGTATGGAGGCTTCTTTCTAATATTGGACAAGTTTAATTTATGCGAATACATAGGCCTCAAATATGAATTTGGAAACTCAAAAACGAAATAAGATGTCACATATAAACAACTGTACTTGGAGACTGGTGGAATAATACACAATAATTTGTACGCAACTCCGTTACTCTATTATCAATTATCAAATTTTACAAAATTATGAATAGGATAATATTAACAATAATGATTTTTACTGCAATTGTAGCAGGTTGTACAGAATATAAAATGAACCATTGCAAATGCGATGATATGCCAGCACAAGATGCAGGAACCGGACTTATTGTCGGCACAGCCACACAAAATAGCGAAAACGACTCATTGGTTAGTGCTTGGAAGACAGGAAGCGGAGTTGTTACATCCGATGAAAATAATATATTCGGCATAGTAAATTCGGACGGTTCTCCTATTGATTTTTCAAAATACTCTGTGTTATTCAAAAGGACCTCTGGTAATGGTTCAACAAAATTTTTAAGGGATGTCACCAAAGATGACAATGCAAAAAAATATGTGTACACAATTACAAATTTGCAATGCGATTATTTCCAAGATTATTTAGGAACTATCAATCTTGTTCTAATTCCAAAGATAGAGGACGGCTATTATGTTGAAATTATAGAAAAGCAAGCATGGTGGATTCATCATAAAATCAAAAAAGAATCTCTAATGGAAACTTATATATTCAAGGAAGATAGCGACGGCAGTTGGAAACTCGAAAGCGAAACTAAACATTAATAGCGAGGGCTAAAAGGCAAACTATTTTATAGGCTCGCAGGCTAACAGTCTGGCGGTCTGTCAGCCTAATGGTCTGGCGGTCTTGCGCGACTGGTCTTCTGTTAGCCTGCGAACTACTATAGAAGGAATCTGAATGTTATTCGTCCTATAAAATATGCAATAAAAAAAGATTTTTTTACATAATGTATTGCAGTTTAATTTTTATATGTTATAATTGCACCATCATATTAATTATTAAAATTTGTTTTTATGAAAAGAATAGTTTTATTATTTACAATTTTGGTTTTAGTTTTTATTAATGTGTCATGCAATAAGAACAAATGCGAAATAGCCGCAGTTAGATTGAATTATCCAGAAATGAAGGATAATGAAGCCCTAAAAATTCATATAATTCGAACAGAGCAAAACGATTTGTCGTCGATTATTGATACCGTAAACCTTGAAGTAAATCATAATTATTTTCCATTAGAACTCACTGGTTATGAACAACACGATGGCTATATCGGACATTTTGACAACTACATTGTATATATTGAAAATACCGAATATAGAGATACTGTTACAGACATAAAAATAGAGTGGGAAGAGCCTTGCAAAGTTGCTAGTTGCCAATATAGATTTAACGGAGAACTTCACAATGGTAATGGCGGACAAATAGACATTTATCCAAGGAGAAAATAAACCACTTACATAATTGCACTAAAAACATTATCAAAATCATTAACATTAAAAATAATAAAATTATGAAAAATAGTATTTTAGGTTCAATAATAATAGTTGTAATAATAATTTTTCAAAGTTGTACTCTAGGACCACGAAGAGTAAATTGTTCTGCTTTCCCCGAATGGTTTTGCCAGTATGCACCATATACAGAAGGTTCTCTTATAAGATACACAAATGATACCGATACAATGTCGTTCGATATTAAATCTGTTTACAAAGGTAAGGAATATAAAAATGATGTTGGGTGTAAATGTCAATGTAGCAACTATTTTACTACAGAAGGCTTGACAAATGATAGCATAAAACTTTATATCCTGATTAGTCTTAGCGAAACATCTTTTGGATATGGAATTAATTGTAATATTTCCGATGATGCATCATACATAGGTTCAAAATGTGACAAAAATCCATTTAAGGAAAAGAACTTTGCAGAATTTGCTGACACATTAAGACTTGACAACCAATATAACAAACGTTTCAGCGATATGGTTATCATAAAAGGCAAAGGTCTTACCGAATTTTACGACAAGGAGAATAATTGCATTTGGAGGTTGGTGGAGTGATATGTACACAACTTCATTATCATAGCAACAAACACAAAAACTAATAAAATTACGGAATTATGAAAAGACATATTGCATTTATAGTAGCATCATTTATTATTTCTGTATTAATATTCCAATCGTGCAGGATTCATTGCTCCGCTTTTCCAGAATGGCTATGTAAATATGCACCATACGAAGAAGGCAACTCTGTTTCTTTCAAGAACGAAAATGATTCTGTAATAAAACTAGAAGTTATAAATTTTTACAAATCAGAAGCTAATAGTTTCAGTAGAAATTGCAAATGTAGCTGTGGGGGTGATTTGTCTGTAGGTTTAAAAAATGAGCAACTGGCATTAAATATATATTTTTATCTTAATGAAAATCGGGGAAACCAAGGTATTGGGACAATTGGCAATATAATTGTTTCCATAAAAAGCGTGGACAAAGACCTTGCAGGCTTATCATATAAAGACGATTTCCCAGATATAAACCCGTATGATTATGGACACGAACAAAAACTTGGCGATACAATTGTTTTGCAAAATACAAAGAACGACGATTTCTCTGATATGGTTATCGTAAAGGGCAAAGGACTTGCCGAATTTTACGACAAGGAGAACAACTGCACTTGGAGGTTGGCGGAGTAATTTGCGATGGGCTTGAAGGCTAACAGGCTAACAGTCTAACGGTCTTACAGGCTCGCAGGCTAACGGTTTTGTAGGCTGGCTGACAGTTCGACTGGTCTTCCGTCAGACATACGGGCTGGTCTTCAGTTAGCCTTTTAGCCCGACAAATAAATTCTCAAACAACATATAACACATATAAAATTCATTCGATGCAAAGCATTGCACCGCTACAGTCTTTGAACATTAAACGTGAAACTTGAAACGGGCGTTAGCCCATGAAACTTAGAAACGGCGAAGCCATTCAAACAGCGCAGCGAGAAACGGCACCAGCCATTCAAACTTAGAAACTTTTTTTCGCTATTTGTTTGAATTACAAAAAAATGTTGTACTTTTGCGGCTCGAATTTTTTATAAATAATGTCTAACCAAATTAATTGTTTTAATTAAATGATTACTAAAAACATCCAGCCTATCGAGGATTTCAATTGGGATGCTCTAGGCAAAAAGGAAACTTCATTCGACGGTGTAAGCCGCGAAGAATTGGAACAAAAGTACGGTGAAACCTTCAGCCAGATTTCAGAAGGTACCGTAGTTGACGGAACTATCGTTGCTATCAACAAGAGAGAAGTTGTTGTTAACATTGGCTACAAGTCTGAAGGTGTTATCAACGCAGCAGAATTCCGTTACGAAACCGACATTAAGGTTGGCGACAAGGTTGAAGTATTCGTAGAAAGCATGGAAACTTCTAACGGCCAGCTTTTGTTGTCTCACAAAAAAGCACAGTCCCTCAAGTCTTGGGATAGAGTTAATGAAGCTTGCGAAAATGACGAAATCGTTAAAGGTTTCATTAAGTGTCGTACTAAGGGCGGTATGATCGTTGACGTATTCGGTATCGAAGCATTCTTGCCGGGTTCTCAGATCGATGTTAAGCCTATCCGCGACTACGACGTATTCGTTGGCAAGACTATGGAACTGAAAGTTGTAAAGATCAACGACGAATTCAAGAATGTTGTTGTTTCTCACAAGGCACTCATCGAAGCTGAACTTGAAGAACAGAAGAAGCAGATCATTTCTAAACTCGAAAAGGGTCAGGTTCTTGAAGGTACAGTTAAGAACATTACAAGCTACGGCGTATTCATCGACTTGGGTGGTGTTGACGGTCTTATCCACATCACAGACTTGTCATGGGGCCGCGTAACTCATCCAGAAGAAATCGTTACTTTGGATTCTAAGATTCAGGTTGTTATCCTCGACTTCGACGATGATAAGAAGCGTATCGCTCTTGGTTTGAAGCAGTTGACTCCTCATCCATGGGATTCTCTTGACGCTAACCTCAATGTTGGTGACAAGGTTAAGGGTAAAGTTGTCGTTATTGCTGACTATGGTGCATTCATCGAAATCGCTCCTGGCGTTGAAGGTTTGATTCACGTTTCTGAAATGTCTTGGTCGCAGCACTTGCGTCAGGCTCAGGAATTCATGAAGGTTGGCGACGATGTTGAAGCTGTTATCTTGACTCTCGACCGCGAAGAACGCAAGATGTCATTGGGTATCAAGCAACTTCACCCAGATCCATGGGAAGAAATCGACCAGAAGTACCCGGTTGGTTCTAAGCACAATGCTAAGGTTCGCAACTTCACCAACTTCGGCGTATTCGTTGAATTGGAAGAAGGTGTTGACGGTTTGGTTCATATTTCAGACCTTTCTTGGACAAAGAAGATTAAGCACCCGGCTGAATTCACTTCAGTAGGAGCAGAACTCGAAGTAGTAGTATTGGAAATCGATAAGGAAAATCGTCGTTTGAGCTTGGGCCACAAGCAGATCGAAGAAAATCCTTGGGACGTTTTCGAAACTATCTTCACAGTTGATTCTATCCACGAAGGAACTATCGTTGAAATGAACGATAAGGGTTCTATCATCGCATTGCCTTACGGTGTTGAAGGTTTCGCAACTCCAAAGCACCTCATCAAGGAAGACGGTACTCCAGCTAAGATCGACGAAAAGTTGAACTTCAAGGTTATCGAATTCAACAAGGAAAACAAGAAGATTTTTGTTTCTCACTCAAGAACTTTCGAAGACCTTAACAAGGTAGCTGCCGACGAAGAAAAGAAGGCAAAGGAACCAAAGGCAAAGAAGACTAAGCCGGTTGAGAAGGTTGAAAAGACCACTATCGGTGACGTTACAGATCTTGCAGCTTTGAAGGAAGAACTTTTGAAGCAGGAAAACCAGAAATAAATTTAACTTTGGTTGATATTTAAAAGGACTCCATTGTGAGTCCTTTTTTTTGCAAAAAAAGAAAAAAGTTTTGGCTACTAAACTAATAATGATTAATATTGCCTTCAATTAATTTAAAATTTTTAAAGTTATGAAAAAAGTTTACATGATTTTGGCTGCCTTGTTAATAGGTAGCATGTGCTTTGCACAAGGTCGTCTTATTAAGATGACAAATCAATCTATCAGCACTGACAGAAGTGGCTGGATTGGTAATACTGCTCTACAATCACTTGATATTATCAACGCAGGTGACGAATATGCAATTGTACCAAATGAATTGCAGGATATCTCTGCTGGTTCTGTGGTTACAAAGGTTAAATTCTATGCAGATGCAACATCCTATGCTCAATATGGAGCTACAAACAATTCTTACATTGTAAAGGTTTATGAAAATGTTACGTTGGGCGGAGATTATGCTGCTTATGGATTGTATGACGTTGCGTCTACAGGAACAGCAGTATACGAACAACAAGTAACAGCTGTAGATGGATGGAATGAAGTAACATTGACTACTCCATATACAGTTAATAATAATAATTTCTGGATTGCAATACATGCTAATGGAACAAGTGCTGTTTTCTTTGGCGCTCCAAATGCAAGTATGGAAACAGCATACTATAAATATTTTACAGCAAGTGAACAGCAAGCAGCTCAAATAGGTTGCAATCCTGGTGATAGTTTCTGGACTATTCCAGAATATTGTGCAGATGAAGAATGCACAGAAACAGAAATTGATCCTGTGACTCTTGCAATATATGTTGACGATGGTGCTGTATATGTTCCTTCATCAGACTTTGAAGCTAGATTCTTTGGCGGTATTTCTAACAATCAGTTAACTCCAGCTGAAGCTTCATATGCTTTAACATCAGCAGACCAGGCATTGACTTTGTTGCCTTTCTATGCTAACAATGGTGCAGACGATGCTGTAGAAGGTACTGTAACTTTCGATATTACTGTTGATGGACAATCTGTATTGCCAACTGGTCCTATATCTATGACTCTTGATGGAACAGATACAATTCCTGTTGGTGGATGGTACAATCTTATGCCAGAACCATATTCTTATCCTATAACAGCTCAAGAAATGATTGATGCAGGTCTTTCTGGCACTTTCGATGTATGCTTTACTGTTACATACACTGGCAACGATCCTGATTTGACAAACAACAGCTACTGCGTTCCTGTTACTTTGAATGTTGTTTCTGTTGAAGAAAACATCGCAGCTTCTGTTTCTGTATATCCTAACCCAGCAAACGATATCTTCACTGTTGCTAACGCAGAAGGTGCAAATATCGTTGTTGTTAACTCTCTTGGCCAGGTTGTAGCTAACATCGAAAATGCAGCTGCCAACCAGACAATCGATGCTTCTAACTTCGCAAACGGAACTTACTTTGTAAAGGTTAATGAAGAAGTTGTTAAGATCAACGTTGTTAAGTAATCTTAATTAGCTTGAACACATATAAGGCCTCGCAGAAATGCGGGGCTTTTTTGTTTTGATAAATTAGCCATAATGTCCACATCGTTGTTTTTTTAAAGAAATCGAGTGATTGCTATGGCTTTTGTTGTGTAAATTGGTATCGGCTTCATTTTTAACAAGTTCATGTTAAAAAATACCTATTTAAAAACTTGTTGTATAACATATTTTTTGAAAAAATGCTATATTTTTGCAATGGTCATAAGAAGGCCTTGCCTTGTGGCATTATAAAGGAACAACAGAATTAAAAAATTAGATATTTATGATTTATTCTCACGAAGTGCAGCATCAGTGTTGCGTAAAGAAGGGCCCAAATCATGGTCCTGCACCAATTCCAGAAGAAGGTAAATGGGTAAAAGTAAAAGAAGTTAAGGATATTTCCGGTTTGACACACGGAATCGGTTGGTGTGCACCTCAGCAGGGCGCTTGCAAGCTAACACTGAATGTTAAGGAAGGTATTATCGAGGAAGCTCTTGTCGAAACTATCGGATGCTCTGGAATGACACATTCGGCAGCTATGGCTGGTGAAATTCTTGTCGGCAAGACTTTGCTTGAGGCTCTCAACACCGACCTAGTATGCGATGCAATAAATACGGCAATGCGCGAATTGTTCCTGCAGATTGTTTACGGACGTACACAGTCGGCATTTTCAGAGGGCGGTTTGGTTATTGGTGCTGGTCTCGAGGATTTGGGCAAAGGCCTTCGCTCGCAGGTCGCAACTATGTTTGCAACTAAGGATAAAGGTGTTAGATATCTGGAAATGGCTGAAGGCTATGTCACAAAGATTGCTCTCGATGAAGATGACGAGGTTTGTGGCTACGAATTCGTTCGCCTTGGCGTAATGATGGACCTTATTAAGAAGGGTACAGATGCAAACGAAGCTCTTAAGAAGGCAACATCAAACTACGGACGCTTTACAAAGGAACAGGGCGCAGTAAAGTTTATTGATCCGAGAATTGAATAAATCCATATTTGTTAATATAAAAACAGGAAATTATGATTAGAGAAGTAAAATTTGAAAGTCAGGAACGCCGCATGGACAATATCATCAAGGTATTGAATGCATACGGAATAGCCTCAATTGAGGAAGCGAACAAGATATGCGACGAATATGGATTGGATCCTTACTTGGAATGTGAACGTACGCAGAACATTTGCTTTGAGAATGCAAAGTGGGCGTATGTAGTTGGGGCCGCAATAGCTATAAAGAAGAATTGCAAGACTGCAGCAGAGGCAGCAGAGGCAATTGGCGAGGGCTTGCAGGCATTCTGCATCAAAGGTTCTGTCGCCGACGATCGTAAGGTTGGTTTGGGCCATGGTAACCTTGCAGCCCGTTTGTTGACCGAGGATACACAGTGCTTTGCTTTCCTCGCTGGTCACGAATCGTTTGCTGCAGCAGAAGGTGCTATTAAGATTGCAGAAATGGCAAACAAGGTACGAAAGAATCCGCTACGCGTTATCCTTAACGGACTTGGCAAGGATGCCGCAATGATTATCTCGCGTATCAATGGCTTTACATACGTACAGACCGAATTCGACTATTATACAGGCGAGCTTAAGATTGTTCGCACAAAGGCATATTCTAATGGACCTCGTGCAAAGGTTAACTGCTATGGCGCCGATGATGTCCGCGAAGGTGTTGCTATCATGTGGAAGGAAGATGTTGATGTTTCGATAACAGGCAATTCGACAAATCCGACACGATTCCAGCATCCTGTTGCAGGAACTTACAAGAAGGAACGTATTCTTGCCGGCAAGAAGTATTTCTCGGTTGCTTCTGGTGGCGGAACTGGCCGTACTTTACATCCAGATAATATGGCTGCTGGTCCTGCATCTTACGGTATGACCGATACAATGGGACGTATGCATTCTGACGCACAGTTCGCTGGTTCGTCTTCGGTTCCTGCTCATGTAGAGATGATGGGATACCTTGGCATGGGCAATAACCCGATGGTTGGTGCAACTGTTGCTGTAGCCGTATCGGTAGAAGAAGCATTGAAAAAATAGTGTATTAAGGACTTTGTAGTCCGTATATGGTGAAATATAAAGACTGTATTGGCGACAATGCAGTCTTTTTTTGTGTAAATATTCAATCAAAAATCATATTTCTCCTTATCTTTGCACAATGAATTTTAAGATTTTACATAAGGACGAAAAGACCAATGCTCGTCGTGGTGTTATCACCACCGACCATGGTGAGATTCAGACTCCTATATTTATGCCTGTGGGAACCTGTGGAACAGTAAAAGGTGTTCATACTCGCGAAATAAAGGATGATATAAAGGCGCAGATAATCCTGGGTAACACATACCATTTGTATTTGCGTCCCGGAATAGAGATTATTAACAAGGCCGGTGGCCTGCACAAGTTTAACGGCTGGGATGGCCCTATTCTTACCGATAGCGGTGGCTTTCAGGTGTTTTCTATGGCAGATTGCCGCAGGTTGACAGAGGAAGGTGCTATTTTCAAGAGCCATATCGACGGTTCTAAGCATATTTTCACGCCCGAACGGGTTGTTGACATACAGCGTAACATCGGAGCCGACATAATTATGGCTTTCGACGAGTGCACACCATATCCATGTGAATATAAATATGCCAAGAAATCGCTGAAACTTACAAATTCATGGCTGACACGAGGTTGGAACCATTTCAACGAAACAGAAGGCCTATATGGTTATCGGCAGGCGTTTTTCCCTATTGTACAAGGCTCTACCTACAAGGACTTGCGCATTGAATCGGCAAAATATGTGGCCGACATAGGCGCAGAAGGAAATGCTATCGGTGGACTTTCGGTGGGAGAACCGACCGAACAGATGTACGATATGATTGAAGTCGTAAACGAATATCTACCTCAGGACAAGCCGCGTTATCTTATGGGCGTTGGAACTCCAGCGAATATTCTCGAGGGGATTGCTCGTGGAATCGATATGTTCGATTGTGTAATGCCTACACGTAACGCACGCAACGGAATGCTTTTCACGATGGAAGGTACCATGAACATGCGCAACGAAAAATGGAAGGACGACTTTTCTCCTCTTGATGAAAATGGAACTACCTTTGTGGATTCATTCTATTCGAAGGCATATTTGCGTCACCTTGTAATTGCCGGAGAGATCTTGTCGGGACAAATTGCCAGCATTCATAACCTGGGATTCTACCTTGAACTTGTTCGACAGGCTCGCGAACATATCGAGGACGGAACTTTTGCCGACTGGAAGAAGATGATGGTAGAAAAATTAAGCAGAAGACTTTAATGCGTAGACTCGACTGGTACATATTGCGTAAGTTTATGGGCACCTTTTTCCTAGCCCTCTTCCTTATTATTTGTGTAGCTGTCGTTTTTGACATTTCCGAAAAGATAGACAACTTTATAGATAAAGGTGCGTCTGTTCCTGATATTATCTTCAAGTACTATCTGAATTTTATTCCAAACTTTGCAAACTTGTTCTGTGCTTTGTTTGTGTTCATCTCTGTGATATTCTTTACATCCAAGATGGCGGGCAAGTCGGAGTTCATTGCAATGTTTGCCAGCGGAATCAGCCGTTTGCGCCTGCTGAGGCCTTATTTCATTGGTGGTTTGATAATCACAGCATTTTCGTTTTTCCTTGGCAACTATATGATACCAGACTGCAACAAGGAGCGTATTGCTTTCGAGGAAAAATATGTGACTAGGGTTGGCCCCCGAATCAGTTCGTTCAATGTGCACAGGCAATTGGAACCTGGCTTGTATTTTTATATCGAAAGCTATAACCGCGAGCATGATGTCGGCTTACAGATGTCGTTGGAAAAATTTGACGGCGTTGAACTAAAGTCGAAGATGACGGCAGATATGTTTTGCTGGGACTCAAATACTGGCAAGTGGATAGCCAAGAACTATTGCATAAGGACATTTGACGGCGAGCATGAGACTATAGAGACGGGCGAGCAGATGGATACGGTTATTAGGATTACACCGGATGATTTCTTCAAGAAAACAACAGCGATGGAAGCTATGAACGACAAGGAACTCCGAGACTATATCGCCGAACAGAAACTGTCGGGAACATCTGCGGTAATATCCAGCGAGATAGAGCTTTATAATCGTATGGCATCGCCATTTTCAACATTTATACTCACTATTATCGGATTTGCATTGTCGGTTAAGAAGCGCCGTGGAGGTCTGGGAATCAATATCGGTATAGGTTTGTTGCTCAGTTTCTCATACATTCTGTTCCAACGTTTTGCTACGACTTTTGCTCTGAGCGGTACGCTTTCTCCAATGTTGGCGGTCTGGGTGCCAAATGTCATATTTGCATTTATTGCAGCAATAGTCTATTTTACAGCATCCAAGTAATATGCGCCAAGTTCGTAGGATAATATTTTTGCTGGTAGTTTTGATGTTCGTTGTTTCGTCGGGATCAATGGCGCAAAGAGTTCACGGGCTTGAATTTAGCTTGTACGGCGGCCGTGTAATTCCGCATAGGTTGGGTATGGAGGCACTGGCGCGAAATACTGCAGGCGGCGAGTTTAACTACTATTTTCAGACTAGTTCGGATAATTTCTACGATGTAAAGTATCGCTTCCCCTTGCATGGCTTTGGCGTGAGCTACGATTATCTAGGCAATCCGGATGTGCTCGGATCTGCATATTCCGTTTATTCGTTCATGGACTTCAATTTGTTCGACAGGGAGCATTTCAAGATAAGTTTCAGGACTAATGCCGGACTAGCATACCTGACACAAAAATACGATAGGGTTACCAATGTTGATAATATCGCAATCAGTACCAACTTGTGCTTTTATTTCAATATAAGCTTTGGCTTTGCATATAAGTTTACATCGGGATACGAGTTGAAATTGTCGCCAGGATTCTTGCATTATTCGAATGGCGCCGTACACAAACCGAACCTCGGCTTGAATCAGGCGTTTGTGTCGTTGTCGCTGTCGAAGGACGTGGCAACAAAAGACATAAAGCGCACACGAACCGATTATCAGGACGGGCTTTCGCCTCACGAGGCATGGATTATGGGAACTTGTGTTAGCTCCGACGAGTATTCAAAGGGATACGAGGGCCGTGGCGGAGGATTCATTTGCAGTACTATTGCAGCCGGATACAATTTCCAGTATGGAAAAATTGGAAAGGTCGGCTTGTCGTTCGACATGTTCTACAACGAAAACCTGAAATACTATTACAGCGAAAGCAGCGACGAACTTGTCCAGCGATATGATAAGTTTTCTGATGTAATGCGATTTGGCATAAGCGTTGGACATCAGTTGATTTACAAGCGTTTCGAGCTTGTGGCATTTGTCGGTACATATATATACAACAAGGCGAAGCCTGGCGACTATTTATACACACGTATAGGAGGCCGCTATTATTTTACAAACTTCATGTTTGTCAATTTGTCACTGAAGGCAAAAGGATTTAAGGCACAATTCATCGAATGCGGAATTGGCTTTTCGTGCCGTAAATGGTCTGCGAAATAGGTTATTTCTCCCTTTGTTTCCTGATTGATTCCTTGTGAATTTCTTCGAGAATGGCCTTGATGAAATCGGTCTGCAGGCCTTGCTTTTGCGCGTAGTCGATACGTGAGTCAACAATCGATTTCCATCTGTCGAGCTGCAAAATTGCTACGTTCTGCGATTTCTTGATTGCTCCTATTTCGTCTGTAATGGCAAATCTTTGTTTTAGAATGTCGAGCAGCTGGTAATCAAGCACATCAATCTTGCTGCGAAGTTTTTCTATTTCTATCTCGAAATTCTGATCTTCGATGATAGTGCTTTTTACTTTCAGGTTGCATATTATCTGTTTGAGCTGAGCAGGAGTGATTTGCTGTTGCTTGTCGCTTAGCGCCAGTTCGGGATAGCAATGCGATTCAACCATTAGTCCGGACATGTTAAGATCGATTGCCTGTTGAGAAATTTCGGCAATGTATTTGGCGTCGCCAGCAATATGGCTTGGGTCGCAAATCATTTTTACTTGAGGCAGGCGTCGTGAAAGCTCAATTGGAATTTCCCAGCATGGAAGATTTCGCAGGTTGGTTTTTGTGAAGGGGTAAAATCCACGGCTGACGGCAATAATTTCTTTTGCGCCGCATTTCATCAGACGTTCTATGGCGCCGGTCCATAAGTCGATGTCGGGATTTATCGGGTTCTTGACTAATATTGTGAAGTTTCCGCCCTTTGCCGCATCGGCAATTTCCTGCACCGAAAAAGGGTTTGCAACCGTACGTGCGCCAATCCAGAATGCATTTATATTGTGCTTTGCGATTTTTTCAAGATGGTCGGCACAAGCGATTTCTGTTATTGCTGGCATCTTTAGCTCGTCCTGAATGCGTTGCAACCATGGCAGACCGTTTTCTCCTATGCCTTCGAATGTTCCGGGACGGGTTCGTGGCTTCCATATTCCTGCACGGAAAAAGTCGGGAGAAACAAGTTCCTTAAGCTGCTTGGCGGTGCTGAAAACCTGTTCTTCGCTTTCGGCACTGCACGGACCGCATATCATTAATAGCTTTTTTGTCATCACCATACAATTTCGCTTGCAAAGATAATATCTTTACAACAAATTTTCAAAAGCTCCGTTTTAGATAAGGTTATTAACGAATATTATTGTAATTTTACGGCTTAAAAAATTTAATCGTAATGAGGAAATTTCTAAACCTAATAATAAGCAAGGAGTTCTGGTTGAATATCCTTGGAATTCTATTCTTTTTTGCAATAGTAATTGTCATTTTGATGATTTGCCTGCGCAATTGCACTCATCATGGTGAGACTTTAACAGTGCCTACAGTTGTCGGTATGACTGCCGACGAAGCCATTGCGTTGATAGATGATGAAGGTTTCAAGTATGCTGTAGTGGATACCGTTTTCGTTGATTCGCTTCCTAAGGGCATAGTTGTTGAGCAGTTTCCGGCAAAGGAATCTCTTGTAAAACGAGGTAGGACGGTTTACATAAAAGTCAATACTTTCGATGATATTTATATCGAAATGCCCGATTTTATCGGAAGCCAGTCGCGTACATTGAAGGTGGCGCTAAAGAATTACAAGCTAAAGCTTGGCAACATTTCGTATCAGAAGGATGACGACGTAAAGAATATTGTCTTGAAGCAGATGTACAACGGTCGTTCGGTAGCTCCGGGTACAAAAATCAAGCAGGGTTCTACAATCGATTTTGTAGTTGCTGGACATGATCCAAATGTCATTGAAGAAGAGGAAGAGGATAGCACCAGCAATGTAGATTCTGTAGGCGAACCGGCAGATGACGAAGGCGATGCCGATGACTACGATTTTGATGAATAACACCATTGATGCTATGAAAAGAATCTTTTTTACATTGCTTTTTGTTATTTGCGTCGGCTTTCTTGCGGCTCAGGAAGTTGTAATCGACTGTGGCAATCCTGTACTGCGTGATTACAGACTGAAGTTGATGCCCAAGTCTTCTGCCGATACGCTTGAACTGCCGTTCTTCGATGATTTTTCAAATTCGAAAATTTATCCTGATCAGGCAAAATGGTCTGACAGAAATGCATTCATAAACAATACTTGTGCTAAAAATCCCATTTCCTATGGGGTGGCAACCCTTGATGCCATCGACGAAAATGGTGTCGTATATCCCAGTCTGCCAATCGGGCAGTCGGCTGTAGCCGATTATTTGACTTCAAATCCTATAAATCTTCAGTATAGCCCGTCCGATTCCCTGTACTTGAGTTTCTACTATCAGTGCGGCGGTTATGGCAACACACCCGAAAATCGCGATTCTCTTGTACTGCAGTTCTACTCTGTAGAAGACGACGAGTGGAATAGCGTATGGCATGTTGGCGGTGGATCTTCCATGGATACATTCAAGGTTGTGATGC
This sequence comes from uncultured Bacteroidales bacterium, assembly GCA_937899245.1. GTDB lineage: Bacteria > Bacteroidota > Bacteroidia > Bacteroidales > ML635J-15 > Bact-19. The sequence continues at coordinate 251,914 of CALDKB010000048.1, forward strand.
TTCCTATCGTCGATTCAATATACCTGCAGAAGGGATTCCGTTTCCGTTTCATGAATTATGTAAGCATCAGCTCAAACTACGAGCCCAGCTGGCAGAGCAATGTCGACCAGTGGAACATCGACTTTATTGTGCTTGAGGCCAACCGAACATTCGACGATACAGTCATAGATGATGTTGCAATGGTCAGGAACGTAGGTCATTTTGTCAACGACTATATGACCGTTCCGTGGAAACATTTCGTTTACAAGGGCCGCAGTGCTGTTCACGACAGCATTACGTTTTCGTATTCCAACCTGCAGAATGCCAGCAACAACGTAAATCGCCAGTATGATGTTTTCGACAAGGACGAGACACATTCGCTAATTCCAGCCAGAACTTATGTCGATAACCATTGCGGCGATGATAGCGAAAATGCATTGCCTGGTGAAGTTGTAAACTATACCAAGAAATTCTGCTACTTCTTTAACGATGAGACATATCAGCAGGAGGACTCTGCGACATTTCTTGTACGTGCCAATCTGAAGCGTGACGTATCGCAGTCGCGCGAATACTACCGTTGGAACGACACTGTCCGCTACTATCAGGAATTCAAGAATTATTATGCCTACGACGATGGAACTGCCGAAAAAGGTTATGGAATATCGGGACAGGGAACGGCAAATTCGAGTCTTGCATACCAGTTCAAGACCTTAATGGCCGACACTTTGTATGGGGTTTATATCTATTTTAACCGTACACAGAACGAAGGCAATGTAAAGTACTTCTATCTCACCGTCTGGGAGGATAATAATGGTCAGCCCGGCGATACAATTGTCAGTAGGATGGGTGTTCGTCCAACTTTCTCAGACGAGCTAAACGGATATCGTTATTATTCGCTCGACACTGCTGTGTATATTGGCGAAAACCAGACATTTTACATCGGATGGGTAAAGACAACCAACGACATGCTTAATTGCGGTTTGGATACAGAAAATGATGCACATGAACACATTTTCTTTAATGTCTCGGGTTTCTGGGAGAATTCGATTGTTTCGGGTGCATTGATGATACGTCCTGTTTTCGGATACGAAATTGCAAGCGATATGGCTTCTGTTCCGGTTGTCCGTAGCGAAAGACATTGCGGTGTTTATCCTAATCCGGCATCTTCGGAGATAATGATTGAAAGCGATTCTGATTTCAGCGGGGTTATGATTTATGATAATCTTGGTCGGCTTGTGAAGGAAAGTAAAGGAGAGCGGTCGATAAATGTCGAGGAATTGCCTGTCGGAACATACTTCGTAAAGCCGTATTCGGAGAGCTATGTTTTTGAGGTTCAAAAAGTTGTGATAATTCGCTAATTCGGAAGTTGGAGATGAAGGAAATGGACGATTTTGAAAATCTGGATGAACTTGACGAACTTGACGAGCTGGAACAGGAAGATGAATATGAAGGTTCGGGCGAGGAGGGAGCCGACGGAAAATTTGAGCATAAGCATCTTACCGTTGAAGCAGGTCAGAAGTCGATGAGAATCGACAAGTATCTATCTATTCGACTGCCCAATACCTCGCGCAACCGCATTCAGTCGGCGGCTGAAGGCGATTGTGTATTCGTTAACGGCAAGCCGGTAAAGAGCAGCTACAAGATAAAGCCAAACGACGAAATAAGCATAATGCTTGCATTTCCGAAACGCGAAACAGGTATTATTCCGCAGGATATTCCACTTGATGTTGTATATGAGGACGATGACCTGATAATCGTCAACAAGCAGCCGGGGATGGTTGTTCATCCAAGCTTCGGACATTATGAGGGCACTCTAGTCAATGCGCTCGCATATCGGTTCAAGGATTTACCAATGTTCAACGCCGAGACCTTCCGCCCGGGACTAGTACATCGTATCGACATGAATACATCTGGACTGCTTGTTGTTGCCAAGACGGAAATAGCACGAGAAGGTCTGGCGAAGCAGTTTTTCTATCATACTTGCAAGCGTGCATACAATGCCCTTGTGTGGGGAAACATGCCCGAGGACGAGGGTACTATCATAGGAAATGTTGGACGCAATCTTAAGGATCGCAAGATAATGGACGTTTTTCCTGATGGCGATTACGGCAAGGAGGCAATTACCCACTGGCGCGTTTTGGAGCGTCTGGGATATGTAAATATGGTTGAATGCCGGCTAGAAACAGGTCGTACACATCAGATTAGAGTGCATTTCAAGCATATCGGTCATCCGCTGTTCAACGACTGGGAGTATGGCGGCGACCAGATACTGAAGGGAACGACTTTTACTAAATACAAGCAGTTTGTCGAGAATTGCTTCAAGATTCTTCCGCGTCAGGCCTTGCACGCCAAATCGCTTGGATTCATACATCCGGTGACTGGCAAGGAAATTTATTTCGAGTCGGAACTGCCAGAAGATATGACCAAGTGCATCGAAAAGTGGCGTGGATATGTGGCCGGTAGGGAAGATGTTGTTGACAATTAAATAATTAGCGATTGACATTGTACATTTAGAAATTGCGCAAGCAATTCCTTGTAAATTAATATAATAGCAAATTGTTATGGAAAAGACACTAAAAGAATTTCAGCGACTGATTGAAATATTGGACGAACTGCGTGAAAAATGTCCGTGGGATCGCAAGCAGACAAACGAGAGCCTTCGTACACAGACCATCGAGGAAGTATACGAGCTTTCAGAGGCGTTAATGAAAAACGATACCAAAGAGGTGAAAACGGAGTTAGGCGACGTACTTTTGCATATTGTTTTCTATGCTAAGATAGCCAAGGAAAACGGTCAGTTCGAGATGTATGATGTAATTCATGGCATTTGCGAAAAGCTGATATTCCGCCATCCTCATATTTTTGGTGATGTAAAAGTAGAATCAGCCGAAGAGGTTAAGGAAAACTGGGAGCGCATGAAGCTAAAGGAAGCACCCAAGAAGACAGTTCTCGGAGGTGTGCCTGATTCCTTGCCGTCGATAATAAAGGCCTGCAGGATGCAGGACAAGGCACGTGGCGTAGGTTTCGACTGGGACAAGCGCGAGCAGGTGTGGGACAAGCTTAACGAGGAATACAACGAGGTTTTGCTCGAAACTGCCATTTCCGACAATCAGGACAAGATAGAGGCCGAATTTGGCGATCTGTTGTTCTCGGTCATCAATGCCGCTCGTCTGTATGGCGTTAATCCCGACACGGCGCTTGAACGCACAAACCGTAAGTTCAAGAATCGTTTCGGCTACCTTGAACAAAAGACTATCCAGCAGGGCCGCGACCTTAAGGATATGACCCTTGCCGAAATGGACGAAATCTGGAACGAATCTAAGGAACTGTACAAGTAATTGTGCATTATGCAGATTGTAATGATTGTCCTTGTTGTCGCTCTCGACTTGCTGTTACTTATGCAGTTCGTTTTCTATGTCGTGCCGATGATGGGACTTACGAAAAAAAAAATTGTCAGGCATCCAGTTGCCGAATTACCTTCGGTATCGGTGATAATAGCTTGCCATAATGAACTGGAAAACTTAAAGTCGAATTTGCAATATATTGTAAATCAAAGATATGTTAAGTTTGAGATAGTCATAGTAGACGACAATTCCGACGATGGTACTTCCGAATATGTAGATTCTTTGGTTGACAAATATCCAAACGTTCGTGTCCTTCATAACAAATTAAGAGGCAAAAAGTCGGCCTTGACGTATGGAATCGAAAACGCAACTTACGACCATTTTCTATTCATTGATGCCGACTGTCGTCCGGCTTCTCCGCAGTGGATTTCGGAGATGATGCTTCGGTTCGATGAAGAAAATCAGCTTGTCGTAGGTTATGGCGAACTGTCTGGCAAAACTTTTGCCGCCCGTTTTTCCGCCTACGATGCCGATGTGATTGCCTTGCGTTATGCCGGCTTTGCAAATTTGGGACATCCATATATGGCAGTGGGGCGAAATCTCGCATATTCGCGTAAATTATGGGAAACTGTGGGCGGATTTTCCTGTCACGATGATATTCGTTCGGGCGATGATGATCTTTTTGTCATTGAGGCGTCACGCCATTCGGGGGCGAATGTATGCATAACGTCGGATTCCATGACAATTTCTCCTGCCAAGGAAAGCATGTCGGCACTGTTTCGCCAGAAGTCACGCCACGTGTCAACGTCGGCGAGGTATTCTTTTGTAGATAAGTTCCTGTCGGGAGGCGAAATCGTTTCCAGGGCCTTGTTTTTCCTTGCATCCATCGTCATTGCATTTTTTTGCTGGCAGTTGGCAGTTTTATATGTCGTTATCAGGATACTTTTCGTTATGTCTTCTTTGATAATTTTTCATATAAAAACAAAAAAAAGGACACCTCTCTGTTTATCTTTGTTATTTGATATCTTTGCACCGTTTTTCTATGCGGCATTATTATTTTATAAACTTTTTTATCGTCGGACTGAATGGTAAAGCAAAATTCTGAACTTGAAAAACTGGATGACTTGCAGTTGCGCAAGTTGATACTTGACGGTGACGAAATCGCCAGCTTGTGCTTGTTTCGCCGCTATCAGGAAGAGGTTAAATCCTTTCTTGTCAAACGAGGTTGTCCGGTTGAAGATATTGAAGATGTGGCGATAGTATCGCTTCATAAGATTTGGAATGCGATGGGTACGTACGACGAGGGCGCAAATGCATCGTTCCGTACATGGGCGTTTACCATTGTGAAGAATACGCATATTGACTGGATCAAGAAGTTTAATGCCCAGTCCGAAGCCGACTTGCAGGAGGGAACTGATGTGATTGACGATGACACGCCCGAAACGTCATTGATAAAAAAGGAACGAATGAAATATGTCGAGACATTGTTGTCGAAACTTTCGGAACTTGACCAGAAAATACTTTTCATGAAGGGTGCCGGAATGAAGTACGAGGAAATTTCGCAGGAACTTGGCATAACTCTTTCAATAGTGAAGAACAGGATTCATCAGGCAAAGTTGAAATTGGAAAAATTATCGCAGGATGTTAGAAAAGATTAAGACATATTTCCCCGAATTGGCGGAAGACCAGATAAAAAAGCTGGTGGAACTCGAAAGTCTTGTGCGCGAGTGGAATACGAAGATTAACGTGATAAGCCGCAAGGATACCGATAATATTTTTGTGCATCATATCTTGCATTCGCTGGCGATTGCAAAGGTTAAGCGTTTCAAGTCGCATGAGCAGGTTCTTGATGTCGGTACTGGCGGCGGTTTTCCGGGAATTCCTTTAGCGATAATGTTTCCGGAGACAAAGTTTACGCTTGTCGATAGCATAGAGAAGAAGATTACGGTGGTGAAAGGAATTTCGGAAAGTTTGCATCTCGCAAATGTCGAGGCCTTTAAGGTTCGCGCCGAATTGTTGCCGCCAAAGTACGACTGCATTGTGAGCCGTGCAGTTACTGCTTTCCCCGATTTTGTAAAGATGACACGCAATGCCTTGAATCCAAAGTCGACTGAACATTCGATAATTTACCTTAAGGGTGGTGATTTTGAAGAAGAGCTGAAGACGATGAAAAACTATTCGATAACTAATATTTCAGACTTTTTCGATGAGGATTTCTTCGAGACGAAGAAGGTAATTTATCTGAACCTATAGCTTTTGCGAGCAGAAAAATCTGTTTTGTAACTTAGTGAATGACGAATAAATGTCATGATACAAAGGCTTGTTGGCGCGCGTTTTTGCCGCAATGCAAAGCAAAAACCGTGACAACGACGTTTTGTTGCGATTGTTATGATTTGTAAAGTTTTGATTATTTGTGCGTTATCTTTTTATTTCCTTTTTTTGAAAAAATTCTTTGAATTCAAAAAAATATACTACTTTTGCAATCTCCAAAAGGACACCGAATTGCCCGGGTGGCGGAATCGGTAGACGCGCTGGTCTCAAACACCAGTTCCTTCACTGGAGTGCCGGTTCGACCCCGGCCCCGGGTACAAAAAAGAGATTGCAGTTTTGCAGTCTCTTTTTTTTGTTGATCGCCGGACCGGCGGAACGCGAATAATTAAATCTTAATTCCTTTTTTAGCTGCGTATTCCTTCCACGACTTGCACGGAGTTTCGCCGCTCGTGATATTTCTTTTCTGGTAGTAGTGGCACATTGCTATGCCGAGAGCATCGGTGGCATCTAGCTTTTCGGGCAGCTCCTGTATCTTTAGTATCTTTTGCAACATTCCGGCAACCTGCTCCTTCGATGCGGCGCCATTGCCTGTGATGGCAAGTTTTACCTTTGTAGGTGCGTATTCGAAAACAGGTATTGATCTTTGCAGGCTGGCGGCAATGGCAGCACCCTGGGCGCGACCAAGTTTCAGCATCGACTGAACGTTTTTTCCCTGGAATGGAGCTTCAATAGCGATTTCGTCGGGAAGGAAGCCGTTGATAAGTTCGGTTGTGCGGTCGAAAATATGCTTCAGCTTGTTGAAATGTCCCTCCATCTTTCGCATGTCGATGACTCCGAAAGCAACGAGCTCGATGCCCTTGCCCTTTTCGTGGATGACACCATAGCCCATAATGTTGGTTCCCGGGTCAATTCCAAGTATTACACGGTCTTTTTCAGTTGGTGCTTGCATTGGTTAGATTCCTTAGTTTTTTGCGCGCTTCTATTGTGTATAAGCTGCCGGGATAATCGCTGATGAGATTGAAATATGAATTTTTAGCTTCTTCGGTCTTGTGTTGCATTTCGCAAATTGATGCATATCTGTAGAGCGCATTGTCGGCCAGCACATCGTATGCGTAATTTTTGAATACATTTTCATAAAGTTCGGCAGCCTTGTCCAAGTCGTTTGTGAGTTCGTATATCTGAGCCTTGCGGTACAGGACATCATCGCTGAGCGAGTGGCTTGTGTTGTTTTCGGCAATAGTGTCGAGGCATTTCAGAGCTTTGGCGTATTGCTTTGAAAAAATGTAGAAGTCGGCACGCGAGAAAGTTTTCATGGTGGTTTCCGTAGTGTCCATGTCGTAGTTTTCCTTTATGAAAAGACTAAGTTCGAGAGCATCGTTGGCAATCAGTCGTGAAGTTCCGGCCTTTAGCACGTCAAGTTGTGCCTGCGCCCACGAGAACTGCCCGATGTAATAAGCCAGTTTTGCTTTGCGGAAACGAGCTTCGTTGACAATCTCTGTGCCTGCATTCGACTTTTCTATTTGTGCGAATAGGAGAGTGGCGTCCCAAGGGTTGTTGTTGAGCAGGTAGATGTCGCCAAGAAGCATTTTCAGCTCGGGATTTTTGTCCTTGTAGTAGTTGGTTGATATGGCATCGTTTACCATTTCTATTGCCTCGTCGTATTTTTCAAGGTAGAAAGCTTTCAGCTGAGCGGAAGAAACGATGACATTGTATGCGTTTGTTATTGCAAGTTCCTTAATAGCCGAGGACATCAGCGAGTCGAGTTCCTGCAGTTTTGCCTTGTCGGGGTTCATGGAGGACACGGTCTGCTTGTACATTACGTCGAGATAACCGGTATATGCCTCGTTGTAGTATACTGTTTTCGGTTTTTTCTTAATTAGGTAATCATAGGCGGCGGAAGCGATTTCGTACTCGTTGATTTCGATCATCGAGCTGCCGAAATTCAGGATTTCCTTGTCGTTGAAGTTTGCGATTCGCTTGTTGTATGCGATAAGTTGCCTAAGAGCCAATTCGTATCGTCCGGTTTGGGTGTAAAGCCATATTGTGAGGTTGTTTATCGAACTGCTGTTAGGTTTTTTTTGAGACATTTCCATAAGCGACTTTTCGATTACTTTTACTGCACTGTCGTCGGAGTCGTTAGCCAGCACGGCAGTCAGTCGAGCTTCCACCTTGTCGATGTTGTCGTTTGTAAGGCAGTTCAAATAGCTATTCATCATCATTTCATAGTTTTTTTCTATGCTGTAGATGTTACCGATTTCGATGCAGAAAGATTTGTTGAATTTTTTCTCAGCTTTTTCGTAGAGGTCAATAGCGTGTTCGAATTGACGTTGAGCCTGCAGCATGCTGGCGGCATTTGACATTGATGTTTCGTTGGCGAGAGCAAGTTCCTTGGCTTTGTCAATTTGTTCGTTGCTTTCGCTCAGTCTGTTTGTATTGTAGTAAACCATACCAAGGTCTATATATAGGTACAGGTCGTTTTTCTTCTTTTTTAATTCCTTTTTCAGGAATTTTTCGGCTGCGTCGAATTCCTTCAGAAGAGTAAGGCAAGAGATGTACATGTCGCGGTAGCTTTTGTATTCGGTTTGAGCGTAAAGGTCCTCGTATATTGTAAGGGCTTTTTCGTATTCTCCGTTCTGGTAGTATTTGCTGGCCAGCTGTATGTTGGTGTTCTCATTTTGCGACAAGCACGGCAATGCAACCGACGTTGCAAAAGCTATGATGAGGATGAGTCTTACAAGTTTCATGTCATTTAAAGATTTTGGCACAAAAATATTTCATTGGTGACATTTTTCAAAGTTTTGCAGAAACGATTTTTGTAAAAATAAATTTGCTTGCTCGCAAATAATGTATATTTTTGCAGTCCGATTGTCCCATTGCATAATGGTAGTGCACCAGATTTTGGTTCTGGTTGTGGAGGTTCGATTCCTCCTGGGACAACGAAGATAATGCAAGTGCTTAGTATTTAGGCGCTTGCTTTTTTTTGTGTGGATTTCGAGAGTGTGGATGGACTGCCAAGGTTAGGTGTTTTTCAAGCAAGAAAAATCAAATTGGTGAATATAGGTTAGAAAATTAGTGTTGAAAACTATAAATGACACGATAAAAGAAAATAAAAAAAGCGAGACTAACGCCCCGCTTTAAATGTTTTCACAACGGAATAATCCTTATTGTGATTAGCTTAAAATTTGTTCTGCAAAAATATATATTAAATTGCAAAAACAAACTTTTTTTGTATTACTTTAGCGAAATAAATTTTATGATTAAATCATATATGAAAAAAATTCTAGGACTTGACTTGGGGGTTGGCTCAATTGGATGGGCGTTAATAGAAACTGAAGATGATAATACGCCACAAAATATATTGGCAATGGGAAGCAGAATCGTGCCTTTAAGCACAGATGATGCAAATGAATTTTCAACAGGAAATGCGATAAGCAAAAATCAGAAAAGGACAGAAAAACGAACTGCCCGCAAGGGATACGACAGATATCAATTACGAAGGGCTGAACTTACAAAAGAACTTCGCAAACTAGGAATGTTGCCGGACGAGAAACTAATAAAGCTTCCTGTAATGGATTTATGGCAACTTAGGGCAGACGCAGCGACCAAAGGCAAAAAACTATCCCTTCCTGAAATAGGAAGAGTGCTGTACCATCTTAATCAAAAGCGTGGATACAAGCATGCAAAAGCAGACGAAAACGGAGATAGCAAGCAAAAGCAATATGTTGCCGCTGTAAATCAAAGATATGCCACAATATTGTCAATGGGCAAAACCATAGGGCAATACTTTGCTGACAATCTTAGGGCAAGTGAGGTTGTAAAAGATAATGGTAAGTTCTATACATACAGGACAAAGGAACAAGTATTTCCACGAAAAGCATATGTGGCTGAATTTGACCAGATAATGGAATGCCAGAAAGTGTTTTATCCAGACTTGTTGACTGACAGTGTAATTGACAAGATTAGAAACGAGATAATTTATTATCAGCGAGGCCTAAAGTCATGCAAGCATCTTGTGTCGCTATGTGAATTTGAAAAACGAGAGTACAAGAATAAAGATGGCAAGGTTGTATTTGATGGACCAAAGGTTGCTCCACGAACATCTCCGTTATTCCAAGTATGCAAGATATGGGAATCTGTAAATGCCTTAACCTTGAGGAATAAGAAAGGTGACACTCTGTATATTACGCAAGAACAACGCCAGGCAATGTTTGACCACCTAGATAACCATGACAAGCTGACACTTACAGACTTGTACAATATCCTTGGCATAAGCAAGAAGGATGGCTGGTGGGGCGGCAAAGCTATTGGCAAGGGACTGCAAGGCAACACGACAAAAATGCAACTGCTTAATGCATTAAAAGACTTTCACGACACTAATAAACTCTTAAGATTTGACCTAAGGCAAGTAAACTCTAAACTTGTTGATGAAGATACTGGAGAAATACTTCAAGAAATTAGCCCCGACTTTGAAAAAGAACCTCTATACCAATTGTGGCATACTATTTATTCTATCCAAGAAAAGAACGAACTGGCAAATGCTCTTAATAAGAAATTCGGTATAACGGATGAGGATACGATAAATAAGTTGTACGCACTTGACTTTGTTAAACCTGGATTTGGCAATAAATCGGCAAAATTCATAAGAAGGATACTCCCCTACTTGCAGGACGGCATGATGTACAGCGAAGCATGTGAATACATAGGTGTGCTACATTCCAACAGCTTGACAAAAGCACAGAATGAAGCAAGGGAACTGCTTGACAAACTGCCACAAATACAAAAAAACGAGCTTAGACAGCCTATTGTAGAGAAAATTCTCAACCAAATGATCAATGTTGTCAATGCACTTATTGACAAGTATGGAAAATTTGATGAAATTCGCATAGAGCTGGCAAGAGAACTTAAGCAGAGCCGTGAGGAAAGGGCAGCAACAGACAAGAATAACAACCAGAGAAAGAGAGAAAACGAAGAAATAGCAAAAAAAATAGAAGAATACGGTGTGCGTTCATCCCGTAACAGAATTCAGAAATATAGGATGTGGGAAGAATCGGAACACAAATGTTTCTATTGTAACCAGCCGGTTAACGCAAGCGAATTTATGCAGGGCATGGATATCGAAGTGGAACATATTATTCCAAAATCGCTGCTATTCGACGACAGTTTTAGCAACAAAGTATGTTCGTGCAGAAAATGCAATGCGGAAAAGTACAACAGGACTGCATACGATTTCATGAAATCGAAGCCTGAGAGTGAATTTCAGGATTATCTGACTAGAATTGACACATACTTCAAGAACGGAAAGATAAGCAAGACAAAGCGAGAAAACCTATTAACTCCGTTTGACAAAATTCCAACTGACTTCATTGATCGTCAGTTACGCCAAAGCCAATATATTGCTAAGAAATCGCAAGAAATACTAAAACAGATATGCCATAACGTATGGGCAACAAGTGGTAATGTGACAGACTTCCTGAGACATAGCTGGGGCTACGACGAAATACTGCACAACTTGAACTTTGAAAGATACAAGCAAGTGGGGTTAACCGAAATACAAACATTCGACCACAAGGGCCAGACTCATGAAGAAGAAAGGATTAAGGACTGGTCGAAACGAATAGACCATAGGCACCATGCTGTAGACGCCCTTGTTATTGCAGAAACAAGACAAGGTTATATACAGCGTCTGAACAATCTGAACACAGAAAGAGATGCAATGTTCGCCGATGTGGAAAAACAAAGTACAGAATGGAAGGAAAAACATTCACTCTTGGAAAAATGGATAATGATTCAGCCTCATATTTCGGTTGCAGATGCCACCGATAAGGTTAGTAAGATTTTGATATCGTTTAAGGCTGGCAAAAAATCGGCATCAACAGGTAAACGCTACAAATATAGCCATGGTAAGAAAACCGTTATGCAGACCAATATAATTGTTCCAAGAGGTGCATTGTGCGAGGATACTGTATATGGTAGTATAAAGACCATAGAAAAGAACAAGCCGGTAAAGTACCTGTTTGAAAATCCAGAACTTATCTTCAAGCAATATATCAAGAAACTTGTGGTGGCAAGGATAAGCAAATACGACGGAGACAAAAAGAAAGCTCTTGCTTCGCTGAAAAAGGAACCTATATATTTGGATGCAAACAAAACCAAGGTACTTGAATACGGCACTTGCTACAAGCAAGAATATGTAGTTAAGTATTCGTTGCAGTCGCTAAAGGCCAAGGATGTGCCATCCATTGTTGACACTCACATAAGAGACATTGTGAAGGAAAGACTTGAGCAATTTGGCAACAAGGAGAAGGATGCATTCAAGGAACCTCTGTATGCAGACAAGGAACATACGATTCAAATTCGTTCCGTACGCTGCTTCACTGGACTCTCGGTTGTAACTCCTGTAAAATACAACGAGAGCAAGGAGCCAATTGGGTTTGTGAAACCAGGCAACAACCATCATATTGCAATATATAGCGATGCTGAAGGCAACAAGCATGAGCTAGTTGTAACATTCTGGCATGCTGTCGAAAGAAAGAAATACGGAGTGCCCGTAGTTATAACCAATCCGGCAGAAGTTTGGGACAGCATAATGGACAAGGACTTGCCACAATCGTTCCTTGAAAACCTACCAGCTGCCGACTGGAAGTACGAGATAAGCTTGCAGCAGAACGAAATGTTTATCCTCGGTATGAGCGAAGATGCATATAGGGATGCAATAAGCACAAAAGATTATGCAACCTTGAACAAGTACATGTATAGGTTACAAAAATGTGCCTCAAAAGATTATTTCTTTAGACTCCATATTGAAACATCTGTTGATGACAAATATAACGGAGTTAAAAATGAAATGCTTTCGAAACAAATAGGAAAATTAGTTAGAGTACAAAGCTTAGATTCATTAGAACGGCAAAATCCATATAAAGTATCAATATCACTATTAGGAGAACTTATTGATGACAAACAATAACGGCTAATGATAAAGCGCACCCTATACTTTGGCAATCCGGCCTATCTGTCGCTGAAAAATTCGCAGCTGGTGGTTACTTTGCCACCCAACGGGCAGAACGAAGAGGAAACCGTGAGGACAATGCCGATAGAGGACTTGGGCTTTGTGGTGCTTGACCATCCGCAGGTAACCATAACTCACGGAGCTTTGGGTGCGCTGGTCGACAATAATACGGCAGTTGTTACTTGCAACAGCCGTCGGATGCCGTCGGGCTTGCTTCTGCCTCTCGACGGCAACACCATACAAAGCGAAAGGTACAAGTATCAGCTCGAAGCATCGTTGCCTCTCAAGAAGCAGATATGGCAGCAGACCATGCAGGCCAAGATACGCAACCAGGCGGCTGTGCTTGGTATAAGACGCAACAAGCAGTGCGGCAACATGATGGCCTGGGCCGACGATGTGCGTAGTGGCGATCCGGAGAACCTTGAGGCAAGGGCGGCTGTGTACTACTGGGACAACCTGTTTGCCGTTGAATGTGAGAAATTCCGTCGCGATGCCGATGGTGAATCGCCAAACAACATGCTCAACTACGGCTATGCCATACTAAGGGCTGTGGTTGCACGGGCGTTAGTGGGCAACGGACTGCATCCTACCTTGGGCGTGCATCACCGCAACCGCTACAATGCCTACTGTCTAGCCGACGACATAATGGAACCCTACCGGCCGTTTGTAGATTTGTTGGTGTGCGACATAATAGACGAGTATGGGCTGGTAGAAGAACTTACACGCGACATAAAGGCACGCCTGCTGACCATACCGACGCTTGAAGTTCTGATAGACGGCTGCCGCAGTCCACTTATGGTGGCAGTGTCGCAGACAACCTCGTCGCTTGCCAAGTGCTATACAGGCGAGCTTCGCAAGGTGCTATATCCCGAAATGTAATGGACAGGTTTAGCGAATACCGGATAATGTGGGTACTAGTGCTTTTCGATTTGCCAACCGAGACCAAGAAGGAGAGGAAGGTAGCGGCTGATTTTCGCAAGTGGCTTGTCCAGGACGGATTCACGATGTTCCAGTTCTCGATATACCTAAGGCATTGTGCAAGCAAGGAGAATGCAGATGTGCATATACGCAGGGTAAAGATGCACCTTCCAGAGCTAGGCAAGGTTGGTATCTTATGCATAACCGACAAGCAGTTTGGCAATATGGAGATTTATATGGGACAGAAGCCATCAACGAACAATCCCGTTGTGCAGCAGTTGGAACTGTTCTAACATTTGATATTTGACATACTGACAACAACATGCGTTTGCGTACTCGGTAATACTTAACTGTTGTGATTAGCTTTAAAATGTTCTGACAAACCGAGGGCAGACAAATATTGATTTGTATGTCGAGGTGCAGAAGAACATCTGCGTCAGCAAATTTGTATCTTTGACACACTGATAACAACATGTACCAACCGATATACCACCGCCAACATGTTGTGATTAGCTTTAAAATGTTCTGACAAACCGAGGGCAGACAAATATTGATTTGTATGTCGAGGTGCAGAAGAACATCTGCGTCAGCAAATTTGTATCTTTGACACACTGATAACAAC
>CALDKB010000049.1 GCA_937899245.1 uncultured Bacteroidales bacterium
CTTATACCATCCTTATACCAAGCTTATCCTTTCCATACTCATCATTGAATCATTTTACTCTGCTATTTTCAAGCACCCGCTTGAAAATCGTCGTACCGAAACTTCCGCTTCGAATTTCTACGACCTTGGAAAGGTCGAATATCTATAGCCAAATATTTGGCGTTTTTTTTCGACCTCGGAGAGGTCGTATAATGTGTCTGCATGTCTGTTGTGCAAAAAAATTAAAATTAATGGTTGTTGTAAGTTGTTTGTAATCAATGATTTATGTGTTATATTGTTGCGTAATGCGTTGATTTGCAGTGTGTTATATGGGCTTTGCTTATACCATCCTTATACCAAGCTTATCCTTTCCATACTCATCATTGAATCATTTTACTCTGCTATTTTCAAGCACCCGCTTGAAAATCGTCGTACCGAAGCTTCCGCTTCGAATTTCTTTTTGCTGCGTTTCGGGTTCGGTAAGTCGTATTGTTTTGTGCGATTTTGCCGGACTTGGGACGAACATGGTACGGTGGGAGTAGGGGAAAACTGCTAAGGGAGTAGGCAGGGAGATGATAGGGAAAATAGAGTATGTACAGTGTTTGTATAGCTTTGGTATAGAGCAGCTATAGCTTTGATTTAGAGTAGCTGTAGAAGGGGTGTAGGGAATGGCGGGTGGATTGTAAGGTTGTGATGGAAGATTGATAAGAGAGTTAGAACGTAAAATTTGTGCCAATGGAAGAAAACAAACATTTTATTATATTTTGTTTGTTATTTTATAAACTTGTATGTCTTTTTTAGTATCTTTGGGCTTTGATTTATTCAAAGAGTAAACTTAATTTTATATATGGCTAAAATAGACCGCGCTGCGCTTTTGCAACGCATTCGTGAAATTGATGGGCTCAGCAACGATGAACGCTCTGCTCTTATTGAATTGCTTAATACTCACAAGAAATATGGCCTCGTTTGGGAGAACAAGCCCGAAGATGTCGAGGAAAGATTACGCGAGGAACTGCCGGTATTAGTCGAAGATGTTTCCAAGCGTATTATCAACGATACTGCCGACGAAAAATTTCCCAACCACATTCTCATCGAGGGCGACAATCTCGAAGCACTTACTGCCCTCAGCTACACCCACGAGGGCAAGATTGATGTTATCTACATTGATCCCCCTTACAACACTGGCAACAAGGATTTCGTATACAATGACAGCTATGTTGACAAAGAAGATGCCTACCGTCACTCCAAATGGCTATCATTTATGAGTAAAAGACTTCAAATTGCAAAACGGTTGCTTTCTGATAAAGGAGTTATATTCATTTCAATAGACGATAACGAACAAGCTAACCTAGAACTTTTATGTAATGAAATAATTGGTGAAAAAAATAGAATAGCAATATTACCTAGAATAACAAAGTCATCGGGAAAAACGACTGATAAAATTGCTCAAAATCATGATTACATATTCTTTTACGCAAAAAAAATTGAGGATGCTATTGTATCAGGAGTGCCACATAATGATAAAGGATTTAAATATTCGGATGAATATGAAAAAGAAAGAGGAAAATACAAATTAAATCAAACTTTAGATTATGATAGTTTATCTTATAGCGATAGCCTTGATTATCCAATAACCATAGAAGGAAATACATTATACCCTGGTGGCTCGTACGAAAAGTATTTAGAACGAAAATCTGGTAATCATCGCAGGGCAGACTGGACATGGAGATGGAGCCGAGATTTATATGATTTTGGTGTAAAAAATGGTTTTGTCGTTTTAAAAAAGAGCAAAAATGGCATGAGAATATATACAAAAACATATCAACATGCATCAATAATTGATAATGGCACACAATATATTATTGAATACCAGGACAGGACAAAACCTATTCAATCTATAAACTTTATTGATAATAGGTATTCAAATGATAATGCAAAAAAAGAATTAGCAAAAATCTTTGATTCAATTCCATTTGATTATCCCAAACCCACAACAATAATGGACACAGCACTGCAAATATTGCCAAAATCAATTATCATATTGGATTTCTTCGCCGGCTCCGGCACTACCCTCCACGCCACAATGCAACTCAATACCGAGGACGGAGGTCACCGCCAGTGCATACTCGTTACCAATAACGAAAACAATATTTGTGAGGAAGTTACCTACGAACGCAACAAGCGTGTCATTCAAGGCTATACCACCCCAAAGGGTGAACAGGTTGAAGGTTTGCACGGGAATAACTTACGCTATTTCCGCACCGATTTTATTTCGCGCGAACGCACCAACCAAAATATGCGCAAGCTCGTTTCTCTCGCTACCGATATGCTATGTATCAAGGAAAACATCTACGATGAACAAAAGACATTCGGCACTCTTAAACTCAAGCCTTCTGTTGTCCGTCATTTTGTTTCTGGCAATAGGCAGATGCTTATAATATACAACGAGGATGCAATCGAACGCCTTGTCAAAGAAATTGACACCTTGCAGGTTTGCTCCCCGATAAAGATTTACCTTTTCGCTCCGGGTCGCTATGCTTTCGACGATAGTTTCGAGATTGTTGCCGAAAAGGTTTCTCTTTGCGCCTTGCCTGCTGCCATCTACGATGCCTACCAGAAGGTACTCCCCAAAAAGCGCGACAAACTTTTGCCCGAATTTGAAACTATGTCAGCTCCAACAGAATCCGAACAAACTATCAACTATAACGAGGAGGACAAGCAATGAAAGACGTAAAATATCAAAACGACGCCATAAAGGAATTGGTAGAAAAAACCATAACGGCTCTTAATATCAGTGGCCACCGCCACAAAATTATTTTCAAGGCTCCTACTGGCAGTGGCAAAACCTATATGGCTTCCGTTGCTTTGCAGAACATTGTCGAGGATTTGGCTAATCGTAGCGACAGCAAGTATCGTCAGTGCGCTTTCATTTGGATTGCCCCGAACAAACTGCATCAGCAGAGTTATTTCAAAATGAAGGGTTTCTTTAGCGAAACTCGCATTCTTCGCCCTGTTATGTTCGACGAACTCGACCAGTCCGATGCAATAATTCATCCTGGCGAAATCCTTTTTGTTAATTGGGAAAGCGTCAACAAGGAAAACAATCTTATGGTACGCGACAGCGAGCAAGGCAGTTCACTTTACGATATTACACGTAATACTCAGGAAATGGGCTTGCCCATTGTTGTTGTTATCGACGAAGAACATCTATTCTGGTCAAAGACTGCCGACAAGTCAGCCAATGTCCTCAACAACATAAATCCAAAAGTCGAAATACGTATTTCTGCAACTCCAAAAACTCATAGCGACACTATCATCAATATACCTCGCGACCTTGTCATTGCCGAGGAAATGATTAAGCGTGGTGTTATTCTTAATCCTGATGTTGACAAGAAAATTACAGAAGGAGAAGAACTAAACATTCACCTTATCAAATTGGCTCTTGCCCGTCGTCAGCAGTTGGCCGATGCCTACAAACGTCTAGGTGTCAACATCAATCCGCTTTTACTTATCCAGTTGCCAAACGACACTTCTGATTCTATGACTACAGAGGATAGCGAAATTGCAGAAACTGTCAAACTTTACCTCGAACATCAGTTAAAGGAAAAGATTACAACCGACAATGGCAAACTAGCCGTTTGGCTTTCAAAAGAAAAGAAAAACCTCGAAGGTCTTGAAGCGAACGACAATCTTGTCCAAGTTCTGCTTTTCAAGCAAGCCATTGCACTCGGTTGGGATTGTCCTCGTGCTGCTGTTCTTCTTATTTTCCGCAAACTCGAAAGTGCCGAATTCTCAGTCCAAACCGTTGGACGTATTTTACGTATGCCCGAGCAAAAATTCTATCCCGAAGACATTCTTAATCTCGGTTATGTTTACACAGATGTCAGCAAAGATAGAATTCAGATTATTGCTGAAGATATGAACTACTTAAGCAAAGATTCCTGCATAGCTACTCGTCGCGACAGTCTTCTCAATGTAAGTTTACCTTCTACATATATTAAGGTGGCAAGTGCATCGCGAAATCGTCTTGGCCCAGATTTCAAGAAAACTCTTCTCGAGATATTCAATCGCGAGTTGTTATCTGGAAGACACGACACCCAAACTCGAATGGCTCTTTTTGAAAACGATGAGGAAATTACGGAGAACAACCCTGTTATTATGGATATTGACACAACTTTATCGCCCCAAGTATGGAACAGGAATGAGGTCTCTAATAAATTTGGCATTACCTTCGATGTAAAGAATATTAATGTTTCAATTCCTAAGGACTTGGTTTTCCAAAACGACGAAGGCTATACTGATAAAGCTACTCAAATCAAATATGCAAGAACATATGGCGAAATTCATAGAGTTTTCTTGGCTTATTGCAGTAGTCTATTAGGAAAATTCGAACGGGCTCACTCTACTGATGTTCTATATAGCAGCATAGCTTATGTTATGGAAGAATTGTTCGAAGTATTTGAAACCGATGTTGCTAAGATTATTCTATACAATAAAAACAAACTTAAGTTTACCGATGTTATTACAAAAGCTTTAGACACTTATGCTGACAAAGTAAAAAAACGTAAGGAAGATCTACGCGAACACAATATGATAACTTATAATTGGGAAGTACCACCTGAGCGCGTTTACATTGAAAATACTAACACAAAGATAGATGATGTGCAAAACCATTCACTTTTGCCGTTCTATCGTCTCAACAATGCTTTCAATCCAGAAATAAATTTTGAGGAATTCTTGGAACAAAACTCTCAATACATTGATTGGTGGTACAAAAATGGTGATTCCGGCAAGGAACATTATGCTATTCCATATAACAATATAAGTGGCAACAAGTCATTGTTCTACGTTGACTTCGTTATTCGTATGAAAGACGGCACAATTTTCTTATTCGACTCCAAAACTTCAGGCAGTGACCTCGAAGCGCCAAACAAGCACAATGCCCTCATCGACTATATGACAGCTAATTCTTCAAAGAATCTTAAGGGTGGAATCCTTATATTCGATGGGCATAATTGGAAATATAGTCCATACTATATCGAGAACACTACCGACATTGCCGCTTGGGATGCTTTCTTCCCAGACCAATACGGTGCATAATACTTTTCTTTTATGGCACAGAAAGGAATCGACGGTTGTTTGTTACACTACGGAATTCGACAGGACGATATGGTCCTGGTCGAACAGGCTTGTATCGAATCTAATATCGATTTCAATTGGTTCCGCGAAAATGTGCTTAAGCCTTACAACGAACTTAAGATTAACGGTTGTGCCGACGAAAAGAAAGTCAAAACTATTATGAAACGCGCTCTTAAAATTCTTTACGACAACAAAAATCACAGAAACTCACATCTTGTTAATGTTGTTGAGTTTAACTGGGAATCTGAAGATGAATAACAATACTAAAAAAATATAAAACAAAATTGTAATAGGTTGCCATAGCTTTATGTCAGCCACATCAACTTATAGGAGAATTTATTATGGCAAATAAAGGAATCGACAATTGCTTTCTGCATTATGGTATAAGGCAGGAAGATATGAAACTTATTGAATCTGCTTGTGCCGAAGCCGATATCGATGCTGAATGGCTTAAGGAGAGTATTCTTAAAACATACAACGAAGAAAAAGCTAATGGCGTTATCGACGAAAAGAAAGTTAAATCTATTGTGAGCAAAGCTCTCAAAAAAATTTCTATGGAAAGGGCTCAGTAAATGAAGATTACACATATATACGCAGAAAACTACAAAACTTATAGGCGACTCGACCTCGACCTTAATGTTACAGAAGATAGACCTATTATTTTAGTAGGTGGTGGCAATGGATGTGGTAAGACCACTTTATTCGATGCTATTTATCACGCTCTTTATGGTCTTGAGATTAAGACCGTGCGCAACTTCGAGGAACTTTTCAACAATGGTGTTGCCATCGAACAAGGTATCGAAAACAAAAGCATTGTTCTCGAAATTTCATTTACAGGTGTCGTAGCTGGGCAGACCTCTCCATTCAAACTGAAAAGAATATATAAGTATATGGAAGGTGAAGTCCGTTGGAATGTTGAACTTAATATGAACGGCTCAAAATTTACTTATGGTATTGCAACACCAGCAACTCAGCGTTCTACTATCGAAGAAACTGTCAATAAGATTATTGCTGCCAACTTGCCATCTGAACTCAGCAACTACTTCCTTTTCGACGCTATGAAAACTAGCGATCTTGTCAAAGAAGAACAAATCAACAAGTTGATTATGAAAAACATCAACTCTGTTATGGGATTCAACAAGTATGCTGCTATGAAAAGCGCTTCCGAAACTTTACTTGCCGAGCGTAAGGCTGCTAAACTTGAAAACGAAAAGCTTCGTGCCGAATACGAAGAACTCGGCAAGAAAAAACAATCTAAAGAAGCAGAACTTAATCAGCTAAAAGAAGATTATGGTAAGGCACTTGAATTCTCTAACGAAAACAAGGAAAGATATAACACTATAAAAGAAGGTCGCAACAATGACGATATGATTCGCGATAGAGCTAGTGTACTAAAATCATCTATTGAAGATATAGAAAAACGTGCTCTTGAATATCGCAAAAATATGGATAGTGTTATGAAAGATATGGAGCTCAACATTCTTTATCCTAACTTAGCTTCAAGATTAAAGACCGAAATCGAAATCATTATCAACGAAAAGAAGAAAATTGCTGAAGCACGTGGAGAAGAAATATCCGGAGAACAATTAACCGAAATCACTCATAGCCTCATCGTATTGTTAAAGGATAAATACGGATATGACATTGATGTTGAAGAAGAAGAATTAGTCCGCAAGCTTAAAAGTAATGACAAACACGGAGATAAACTAAATGAAAAATATCCTTATTTATCAGATGTAGATGTTGACAATCTTACCGAATTGATTAAGAATTCTTATTCTAATCCTTTCATAGCATTGGACGACAACAAGTATTCTTTGAATTTAGACATTTCCGAATTACCAAAAAAGAAAGCTCAGTTAGTTGAATTCAACAAAGCTTTAAAAGGTGTCGATTATAGCATTATTGCATCTTACGAGGATAACGAAAACAGGATTCGTGAAATGAAGCAAAGCATAGATACTTTGACTAATGAAATCAAAACTCTTTCGGACCGAATAGCTCAGTTCGATTACGATATTCCTCAAGTTCCCGACCCCCAATACGATATGCTTTGCAAGTTGCCAGACTTCTTTAAGAATTTATCTGCTAAATTGCTCGCTTCTAAGAGAAGTAACATTGAAAACAGACTTAGAGAGCAGCTCAATATAAATCTTGTAGTTTATTCAGGCTACATTGGTCGTGTTGACCTTTCAGGCGACGGCAACAACGATATATGTTTCAAAATGTACCACAAGAATGGTAATGAGATATACCTCAGTCAACTCAATGCTGGTGCTAAGCAAACCGTTATGCAAGTACTTCTCAAAGTGCTTTACGAACTTGGCGACTACAATCCGCCTGTTATGATTGATACTGTTATGGGTGTTCTCGATAAGGAAAGTCGTGAAGTAATTCTCGAAAGATACTTCCCAGACTTAGCTCATCAAACAATCTTATTAAGTACAGACACTGAAATTACAGCTGAGAATGACTTCAAGAAAATTGAGCCATTTGTCGCTAAGACATATACTTTGCATCGCGATAAGGAAAAGCAATGCACTAACATTACAGAAAACTATTTTGGTTTAACAATTAACGATTAAATGCTATGACTGTAGAAAATCTAATTATAAATAATTCTGTTAAAGCTGTAGAAGGTTGTAACGAAAAGCTTCTAGATGTAAAACAAGCATTAGAGCAAAGAATAAATCTTAACGAATATCCTGATGCTCGCCCCATTGTTTTATCAGTTAGCGTTGTTATGAGAATGTGCTTACTTACAGGCCTTAGTGACAAGCACCCTCGCACAAAGCAAGAGGTCGATAATATCCAATGTAGTCTATCTAGTTCTCCGTACCCAGCTACATTTTTCTCAAAATCTAATATTGGTAGGTTAATAGAATCTTTACTTAAGTTCCGTTATCACGATGTCGATGCTGATTGGAAATCTTCATCAGTTGTCAGCAAGGTTGTTGCTCACGAAATATTCCGTGGTCGCGAAATGATACTTAAAGAGGGTGCTATGGAAGATTGGCTACGCTTTAGTCCTTTGCGTGGTGGTGCATCTACATCAGACATTCCAGAATTAAATCTTTGTATTGGTTCGTACGACGACGAAATGGAAGCTCGCATCGACATCAATAGTCGAGAAATTCAAAATACCCAGATGCTTATTGCTGGTACTACAGGCTCTGGTAAGTCTAACTTACTTGCTCAGTTAATTCACGAAATGCGTTCTGCTTCGTCAGACACCCATTATCCAGTAAATTTCTTATTGTTCGACTACAAGGGAGAATTCTCTGATCCCGCAAATGCAAATTGGCTGTCTCTTTTCGATACCGATTCTTCAGCTATTCTCGATCCTATGCAGAGTCCACTTCCTTTCACTCCGTTTAGAGATTTTACTGGAAAACCTATTAACGAATTGAATTTATATTCTACTTCTTTAACTTCTGCACTATTAGCTATTTCTGATGGCAGAATAAGTGCAAATATGGATAATCGACTAAGCGAAGCTATTATCAATGCTTATAAGGCAAACAAGTACAAACCTATTACTTTCCAAATGATGCTGGAAAATTATAATGCTTTGTTACCTCAAAAGAAGCAGGAAGATATGGATAGTGTTAAATCAATTCTATCACAATTAGTTCGTAACAACATATTCTCTGACACAGACAAAATTGATTTGGTTAAGACTTGCAACATCATAAATTTAGGAAGATTTGAGAAAAGTGGTCCTATTGCCAAAGCTATCGTTTACTTTGTTGTTTCAAAGCTTAACAATATTTATGACACATTACCTAAGCAAGCTACTAACGACGAGCGCGTTGAGATTCGCCATTACACAATCATCGATGAGGCTCACTATATGTTAGGCTTTGACAACAAACCATTGGAGAATCTTGTAAAAGTTGGTCGTAACAAGGGAATGAGTATCATTTTGGCATCTCAAAATATGGACGACTTCAAAAACAAATCTTTCGACTATTATGCTAATGCTCAATATCCTTTGATTATGAAGCAGCAGCAACAAAACGATTCTGTTCTTAAAGATTTGTTTGGTGTTACAGGAGTTGCTTTACAAGAGCTCAAGCAAGCTATATCTTCTTTGCAGAAAGGAGAACTTATCACTCGCGATAATCAGTTGGCTGCACTTGGTCTCGGTCAATCTTGGAAAAAGATTAAAGTAACACACATTATCTAAAATCTCTATATAACCTTACATATCTTCTGGCTTTAATATAACAAAAAAGAACTATATAATTTAAGATTTATGCATTCAGCTTATTTAAATCGACTTTCAAAAGAAGAATATGATGCTTTAGTTAAGAAATTGCATCAAATACAGAATGGGAAATGCTTTATTTGTCAAAAAGACATCGACCTCGATATTCAGTCTTGCAATATAGACCACATTATTCCTTTAAATGGCAAAATGAAAGGTCCTGATTGCGAAGAAAATTTTGCTTTGACTCACGAACCTTGTAATAAGTCAAAATCTGATTCTGACTTAAACATTGCTAGGGCATTGCATAAGTTGAAAGACATACAGGTATGTGTTCAAGAAAAAGACAACAGGGCTGCTTCTTTAGCTGATGTGCTTTTAGATTTTGATGGTTCTAAATTTGAATTCAATTATAAGATTGAAGATGGCTTTATTAGTTATTCGTTTGATAAATTAAACGATGTTACAATTCATAAAGCACAAATATTTACCGACAAGCTTTCCGGTTCTCAAACTTGCTTCATTGATTTTCCTATTGAATATCTTTTCCACGATGATATTATAAATCCTAGAGGAATAAACAGCAGCATCAATATGCTTGTTAAGGAATTCTACACCAAGAATCCTCAATTACATTTAACTCTTGCTAGAATTGACGGCAACAAGATTAAAGTTTTTGATGGTCAGCACAAGGCGGTTGCTCAAATATTATTAGGAATGAGATCAATACTGGTGCGTTTATTCCTAAATACAGAAGTTAATATCCTTACCGAAACTAATGCTAATGCTGGTAGTAAGCTTCGTCAGATTGCTTTCGACAAGGCTGTTATGCGTCAACTAAACAATACTCAGTACCAGGAAAAAGTTAAGCAATACAAGATAGACCACAATCTCGCCGAAGACGACTTTTCTTTTTCTGAAATTCAGCTTGCCGAATACTTCAAGGGCGAGAAAATGAAAACTTATATCATTGATGCTATCAAGAGTGCCATTACCACTTCTCCTGATAACAAAATGAAAGATTATATCGATTTTGAAGGTAAAGGCAAATCGCTTCCTTTGTCTCACAGTACATTCGATAAAATATTCTTGGCTAAGTTCATAGATTCAAAACTTATTTTGTCAACTCCAATGAATTATAAATCTGGTGATGGTAGAAATCCTCGCGAATTGGAAATTAGCCAAATATCTAAGCTGCTGAGTCTTATTACTGATATTATCTATGTAGGAAAATTCAACCAAGAAATTGGTCTCAATAGAATAGAATCTCGCATTGTTGAAGGTAAAGATGCTGATATCACGGACGAACATCTTATTGCATATCGTATAAGTAAAGAAGAAATATTATATGCTTGGATTCCTTATTTAATAAAGATCATAAAGATGTATTTCTTAAATACAGCTCAAAATTACAACGAAAATAGTCTTTTCCAAACTCCATTTGACGACCAACTATGGAGAAATCTTGAAAACTTTATTAGGAACTTAGCTATGCTTCCACTATGGAAAGACAGAAGTATGGCGTCAACACATTTTGCTGGTAAATATCCAATTGCATATTGGGACAAAGTCTTTGAAACAGGCAAGAATCCAGATGGAGTCTCCGTTCTTTCTGGAAAATTAGATTATATGAATATGATTAAGTAAATATTTGATGAGGAAATTTCTTCCCCTCGCACCATACCCAAAGGGCTGTCGGCATTGTCGGTGGCCTGGTTCGCAATGACAGTCTGGGGTAGCAATGACTGAGTGGGTGGGTGAATTGTGGTGCTTACAATGTTTCCAGGGTGCAAGTGTCGGGTTGAACGGATAGGCGGTAGTGGCCACCTTCGATGAGGGGCTGGTTGTTGTCGATGTGTCCGACGGGGAAGCCGAAGCCGATGGGATAGGAGTAGTCTGTTGTGTGTGCCTGCACGATTTCGTAGGCGGTGCGGCCGAACGGGCTGTTGTTGTCCTTCATGTCGCTGAAAGTGCCGACGATAAGTCCGCGCAGCTTGGCTAGTTTGCCCGACATCTTAAGGTTGATGAGCATACGGTCGAGGTGGTAGAGGTATTCGTTTAGATCTTCGATGAAAAGAATCTTGTCGTCGCAGTCGATGGCATAGTCGGTGCCCTGCAAGCTGTAGATGATTGACATGTTTCCGCCAATAAGCTCGCCTTCGGCAATTCCGTTGCGGTTGTGCTGGTCGGGTTCAAACTGGTAGGATATTTTTTCGCCGGCAAGATAGCGGAAAATGTTGCTGATGCATTGTGCGTCGGGGTCGTTGTGTATTGCCTTCGCCATCTGGCAGTGGAGACTCTGCACGCCATATTTGTTGCACAGCAGATGAAGGTTTGTGATGTCGCTGAACCCGAGAATCCATTTTGGCTTATCAACAAATCTAGTCATGTCGATCTTGTCGATGATGTGGTTGACGGCGTATCCGCCCCTCGAGCAAAGTATTGCGTCAACATCGGGGTTGTCGAGTGCCTGCTGTAGGTCGGAAAGACGTTCGTCGTCGGTGCCGGCCATCTGGAAGTGGCGACCGAGGCAATGTGGGTAAACATCGACGATAAAACCTTTGTCGGCAAGGTATTTTTCTGCCGAAGCAACAAAGTCGGGGTTGATGTATCCGGCAGGACTGACAATTGCAATCCGGCTTCCACGTGTCAAGTATGCAGGAGTCTTCATTTCAATGAAAATTTTGAACAAAAGTGATAAAAAAATTGTTTCGATTTTAGTAGCGCTCACAAATGTTGTTAACAGCACAATGTAAATCTTAATGAAAAAGTGAAAGTTATAGTTGTTGAAATTAAAATTGACATGATAAAAAAGTATTGAAAAAAAATAATAATTTTGCGAATTGTTTTTAAGCTACATTAATTGTGTGGCGATTAAAGAATTGTATTGAAAATTAAATTGTTATGAAATTGAAGAAAATAGTTGTATTAGTTGTTGCGATTATGTTGGCGTCGTTCGTTTATGCCCAGCATACTACAGAGGTTGTTGAAACAAATGGAAGCTTTGGCAACGAAGCACATCCAGCATTGGCTACAAAGGTTCTTTTTACCGATGCCAAGACGGTTACCAACGAATTCATGTCGATGATAAAGAGCTATAAGCCGGAAAATATGTCGGTAAAGAAGGGTTTACTTTTCTTCGACAATGTAGTAATTCCGACCATCAGCGAAAATGCCATCGACGTTTTTGCTACCGTTCACCAGGACAAGGGCAGCGACGAAGTTGACTTGGTAGTTGCCTTCTCGATAGGAGGAAACCTTTATATTACTTCCACACAGTCGCCATCGCAGTATCAGGTTGCATACACGATGATAAGGACATTTGCAAACGACCTTACAGAAAAGAATCATGCAGCCATGCTGAAGGTTGCCGAGAAGGTTCTTTCAAAGGAGGAAAAGAAGCTTGAATCGTTGGAGAAGAAGGATGCTTCTTACCAGAAGTCGATAGACAAGGCACGCAAGGACATTTCCAAGTTGGAAAAGGGCATTGCGAAGGACGAATCGAAGCAGAACGATGTTAAGTCTGACATTGAAAAGCAGAGAATGGTAGTCAGAGAGAAAAAGGATGCCTATAAGAGAATAGAAAGAATGTAATAAAAAAAATACTATGAAATTTGGTGTTGTAATATTTCCGGGCTCGAATTGCGACCATGATATGGTTTATGCACTTCGTAATATCTTGAACCAGGAGGTTGTAGAATTGTGGCATAAGGATACCGACTTGCAGGATTGTGATGCAATAGCAGTACCTGGCGGATTTTCGTATGGTGACTATTTGCGTTCGGGTGCGATTGCAAAGTTCTCTCCAATTATGGAAAAGGTTGTTGAGTTTGCAGCAAAGGGTGGTTTTGTTTTTGGCGTATGCAATGGTTTCCAGATATTGTGCGAGGCCGGTTTGCTTCCGGGCACTTTGCTTCACAACACAAACCAGAAGTTCATCTGCAAGAACCAGTACATCAAGGCCGACAACAACGATTCGGCAATGACCAACAGTGTACCGAAGAATATGGCGTTGAATATTCCAATAGCACATGGAGAAGGAAGATATTATGCACCAGAAGATGTCTTGAAGCAGTTGCATCAGAATGGTCAGATTATATGGCGTTACTGCGATAAGGACGGAAATCTTTCTGAATCTGATTGTCCGAATGGTTCTTTGATGAATATTGCAGGTGTTTGCAATGCTACAAAGAATGTTTTCGGTATGATGCCGCATCCGGAAAGAGCCGTTGACAAGGAATTAGGTAATACAGATGGTTTATATATCCTGAAGTCGATAATTAGCTATCTGGAAAAGAAAAAATAAAATCTAACAGATTTGAAATGTAAGGAAACGCAAATGCGTTTCCTTTTTTTTGTGCCCCAGAGACGCTCCCTGCGGCGCACCACAGAGACGCACTCTGAGCATAGTCGAAGGAAGTCGAAGCATAGCCTACGACGCAGTATAACCAAGGCTCCTGCCTTGAAAAACAAAAAATCAATCCCGTTTCGTCATGCTGAACCGTCATCCCGTACTACGATACGGGACAGCATCTGGAAAAAGGGTGGATTTTTGATTATTTTTCGTGTTTGTTCAATTTTTACATTTCCTCTTCGATGGGGAGATTGCAGACAGCTTAATTTGTAACGGCTACCAGTTCCGTATCGCCGACAAATTATAGCTTCCGCAATGACGGCTGGCGGTGAGTGATATTCGACTCCGCTGGGGTCGTGGAAAATGAAATTGATTTGGCGATAATAATCTGCTCCCGCTAATGTCTGCGAGATGTGGAAATGTCATGTGGAGTTTGTACCAGTAGCTATTTTTTCGGTGGAAGAATTGTTCCGTCGTCTGTTATTCTCGGCGGATTGTCGTAAATATCTTCCTTAGTAAGCTCCTGTATTACTTTTAGAACGCGTTTCTGCGGGTCGATGTGTGGACCTTTACGTTCGGCAATCTGATAGGTGGAGATTATTTTGCCGGTGATGAAATTGCCAGTATTGGCATCAACTTTTAACTTGAAAATAGGGGCTAGGCCGAGTTCTCCACCAATCTTTATCGGATGGAATGTGCAGAAGTTTCCCATGCTGTAAGCAATGAATTTGTCCTTGTATATTTCGATTGCTCTTGTGACGTGAGGCCCGTGTCCGAGTACAATGTCGGCGCCATAGTCGATGGCATCGTGGGCAAATTGGTATGCGTTGCCACGGTTTTGCTCAATATAATAGTCGTCCTCCCTTGTGAGATGACGGTATTTTACGCCTTCGCCACCGCAGTGCATGGACACAATAACAATGTCGCATGTTGATTTTAATGCCTTGATAGTTCTTGCTACAAGTGCTTTGTTGTGCAGATCGGCAATTGCCGTGTTGGGCGCAAATGCGCAGAATCCATATTTAACGCCATTGATTGTGAATGTGCACGATGGCTTTGACGCAAATCCCGCCCAGTTGATGCCGTTCTTGGTTAGGATTTCGGTAGTGTTGTCCCTGCCGTATTGCCTGAAGTCGTTTGCATGGTTGTTTCCAACGCTTATCAAATTGAAACCTGCATCCATGTAGCAGTCGATGAAACTTGATGGCATTCCGAAGCAAAACGGTTTGCATTCCTCAACAAGCGAGTCGGCCAGGACTCCTTCCATATTGCAAAAAACAACATCGCCCCTGAAGTGTGGTTTTACTTCATCGAGTATTCCTGTGCATCTGCCTTGTGGCGGAAGATAGCTTTGGTCTGGAAAAATAGATCCGAACATTAAGTCGCCTACGGCAACTATGCTGATGGTGTCGTTGTGTGTCCTTTGTGAGTATGAAATAGTGGACAGGAGCACAAGAACTACAATTGCCACAATCTTAAGTTGTTGCATGTGCTTAAGTATAATTGTCGGTTATTTTTTAGCTTTAAAGACTCTGCAAATTTCTCCAATCCATATTACTATAGATGTGGCACCAAAGATAATCAGCCAGTCGATAATGCGAAGGTGGCAAACGCTGAACATCTGTCCGCCAACTTCAACGATAATAATTTGACCGAAGAAAATTACTATGGCGATTATCAGGAACCATTTGCTATCGGTAATCTTGTGGAATGCCGATTTGCTTGTCATGAATGCCTTTGCGTTGAACATGTTCCAGAACTGAAGCATTACGAAAATTGTAAAGAACAAGCTTAGTTCGTAAGGTGTCAATTCGGCAAAGATTCCAGTGAGTGTAATGTTTGTAAGCGATTCGACATTAGAATGCTGGAAGAACAAGAGAAGTCCAAGCAGAATGGCGAAAAACAAACCTCCAATTCCAAAAATGTTAATAGCCATTTCCTTGTTTATTATGGAGTCTGTAGTCTTGCGGGGCTTTTCTTTCATAACCGATCTAGAAGGAGGAAGCGAAGCCAATGCGAGGGCTGCAAAAGTATCCATAATAAGGTTAACCCAAAGCATCTGTGTGACTGTGAGCGGAGATTCTGTTCCAAGGAAAGCGCCGACAAGCACAATAAGACATGCAGCAACGTTGATTGTCATCTGGAACATAATGAAGCGCTGAATGTTCTTGTATAGCGAGCGACCCCACATTACAGCATTTGCGATAGTACTGAATGAATTGTCGAGGATTGTCATGTCGCTGGCTTCCTTGGCAACCGCAGTTCCGTCGCCCATTGACAATCCGACATCGGCAGCGTTTAGGGCCGGTGCGTCGTTGGTGCCGTCGCCTGTTACTGCAACAACCATGTTGAGCTCCTTGAGTGCCTTTACGACTCTTTCCTTGTCGTTCGGGCGTGCTCTGGAGATAATCTTTACATCGGCGATAACAGACTTTAGCTGTTCGTCGGTCATTTCGGCAATGTCCTGACCAATGAGAATATTTGCGTCTGTATCGGTTGCTGTCCACAGTCCAAGTTGTCGGCCTATTTCCTTCGCTGTGCCCGGAGCGTCGCCTGTAACTATCTTGACGGCGATTCCTGCATTCAGACATTCTCTGATTGCATCTGGAACATCCGGGCGGATAGGGTCGGAAATAGCAACAATACCAATCATCTGCAGGTTGTTGATGCAAAGACGACCGTCGTCAAAAACTTGCTGTCCGTCTGCAGTTCTCAGGTAGGCGAATCCAAGTGTGCGCATCGCCTTGCTCTGGTATTCGGCAAGTTTGGCGTTGTATCTTTCCGTATCGGTTTCATTAAGCGACGAAAACGACATTAGAATGTCGGGAGCTCCAACAACGTAAAGTATATTCTCGTTGAATACATTTGACTTTACGATTGTGGCCATGTATTTGTTCTTGGTCGTAAATGGTATTCTGTCTACTATTGATGTGTTTTCGCGTATTGTCTGGTAGTTGATTCCCGATTTGTTGAGCCAAAGCAAAACAGCACCTTCTGTAGGGCTACCAATGGCCTTTGCCTTTTCTGGATTTGAAAGGTCAAGGTTGGCGCTGGTGTCCATGGCAACGCATTCTGCGATAAGTTTTGATATCTGATCGTCACCGAGTTTCTGGTCTGCAAGGTTGTCGAAATATGTGTCGTAAATCTGCATTTGGTTCTGGGTCAGAGTTCCTGTCTTGTCGGTGCATATTACCGATGTGGCGCCCATGGTCTCGCATGAGTGCATGGTACGTGGAAGGGTGTTCTGCTTCATGAGTCGCTTCATGCTGAAAGCAAGACTAAGGGTTACGCTCATAGGCAGACCTTCAGGAACTGCGACTACGATGAGCGTTACGGCAATCATTATTGTGTCGAGCAGGAATTTAACGAATCCGATGATTCCTTCGGAATTGGAGAAGTCGGCTTCGCCACGGTAGAAAAATACTGCCAGACGTCCAAGAATGATAAGACCTGCGATAATGTAGCTTGCCTTTGTAATTACACCGCCAAGCCAGTCGAGTTTTTTGCTGAGTGGAGTGGGGTCTCCTTCTTCAACCTGAGCTGCCTTGAATACTTTGCCGCATTCGGTACTGTCGCCAACACGAATAACTTTTGCCGTGCAGTAGCCTTCAATTATTGTTGTTCCTTTGAGAATATGGTTTGAAGGGTAGGTCGCATCCTTGTCGAAGCGTTCTACTTCGGTTGTCTTGTTGCATTGTGGTTCGCCCGTAAGCGACGATTCGTTCATGACGAGGTTGAATGATTCGAGCAGTTCACAGTCGGCAGGAACTTCTTCGCCAATGTCGAGAAGAACAATGTCGTCGACAACGATGTCCTTTCGCGGAACCTGGCATACATTATTGTTGCGGATGACTTTCTCC
The DNA here is from genome assembly GCA_937899245.1 of uncultured Bacteroidales bacterium. GTDB lineage: Bacteria > Bacteroidota > Bacteroidia > Bacteroidales > ML635J-15 > Bact-19. The sequence goes on from CALDKB010000049.1 coordinate 17,543, forward strand.
AATGTTTCGTCGTTAACTTCGTTAAGGCTCTGGAATGTCTTTTCGTTGCTTAATTCCAGGAAGAATCCCACCATCGTGGCAAGAAGTACGGCGATAAGAATTCCTGCTGGCTCGAAAAATACCGAAGCAGTTTCTGTTTCAACCCAACCGAACTGGTAGATGGCGATACCAACAGAAAGAACAAGTGCTACTAAAAGAATCTTGATTAGTGGATCTCCGAAACAACCGATGAATTTTTTCCAGAGTGATTCGCGTTTTGGAGGTGTCAGCGTATTGCTGCCATGTTTTGTTCTGCTTTCAATAACCTGATTATCAGTTAATCCAGTATAGTGTTGCGTCTGTGCCATTACCTTAATGTATGAAATAAATTTAAGCTACAAAGATAATATAAAAGTAGTTCGGATAATAGATTTTTTATTACGCTAACATACGAAGCGGCTGACTTTTATTTTGTGATGCATAATGAGTGTAATAGATTGGTATTGAAGTGGTGGCAAAACAAAAAGGGCAGAATTTTCTGCCCTTTTTTGTATTTGATTTCTTGTTGTTATTTGCAGATGCAAACCTTCTGCACCTTGTCTGAAATCCTGAAGAAATATATCCCTTCCGAAAGGTTTGTTGTGCTGACAGTATTGATGCCTGAGCTAATCGGTTGTCTTGCGATTTCGCGGCTCAGGTTGTCGTATATGATGAGTTCGCTGTCATTTGCAGATGAGATATTTATAATGTCTGTTGCAGGATTCGGGAAAATGTCAATAGCATCGCTGAAGTTTTCCTTGGAGCTTGTCGGAAGGTTTTCGTCTCCGATGAAGAATTTGTATATTTCGGTATTGTAGTCGATGTCGTTGTTAATATCGTCGTACCAAGTATGGTCGCCGCCATTTACCTTTATGAATGCGGTCTTTATGCCTGTTGAAATATTTTTATATGTGTATTGCTCGAACGTAAGTCCATCGTTCTTGGTGTCCTCGAAAATATGTATTTCCGGTTCGTTGCCGCATTGGTTGTATGTGCGCCATGATTCAACAGTAGCTTCTGCGCCTGTTCCTACGGATGCACTTGAACCATAAATTGTAAAGTCGGCATTTTCGTATCCGATAGTTCCGTCGGCGGTGCCGTGTATGTGCATTGTGTTGACACTAGCCGTGGGTTCGAATGCTGTGAAATGACCTATTGTTCCGCTTACCGAAGCAATAGCTTTGATTCTGTCGCCATGCTTGATTGCCATTTTGTTAGTCATGAATCCGCCCATAGAGAAGCCGGCAAAGAAAATGCTGTCGGTATCGATGCTATTGTTGGCGGCAATGCTGTCGAGAAGTGCCATAAGGAATCCTTCGTCATCTATGTCGGCATTAAGTTCGATTGTTCCGAGCGAAAAGCCGTAAACGCTTATGTCTTCGGCACCAACTCCCGCAGCCCAGGCGTTGCCTAACGACATTGACTGGCCCAAAAGTGATATGGATGCCGGTAATGCTTCGGGCGTAATGATAATCCAGTTCGGTGCGGTCGCTTCAAACTGCAATGCTGACGAAAAGTTGACGCAGTCGTCGCCAAGTCCATGAAGGAAGACAACGACGGGCGTTGTGCCGTCGGACGACTGTGATGGAATGTATTCGGTGTATTTGCGCTCGTTACCATCGTATGTCATGGTTTTCTGTACATGTTGCGCACTTGCCGTTAAGGCTAGTAATACGATTGCTGTAATTGTAAAAATTCTTTTCATGTTATTCTCTGTTTTTATGATACTAGTTGTTTGTTACATAATTTCTTGTACGGGCAATATTTGCAGTTGTCCTCGTTTGTCGTTTGTGTGAATTTTTTCTTGGTGTCAAGAAGCTCGCCAAGTATCAGCCTGAGGTTGTAGTTTACGTCATCGCGCAGGTTGATTTCTTTCCCTTGAATCAGGACTTTTGTGCCAGAATATGAGTCAATGCCGATTTTTTCCATTCGTCTGGGTTTACCATCTTTACCTATTCTGGGTATTAGGTGCTTCAGTTGGTAATCATTAGGGTTTGTAACGCTGATAATGCTCGGCTGTATTGTTTTGTCGGGATGTAAGACTGAGAATATTTCGGAGTATATAAGCACTTGGGCGGCTTCTTTGGAGTGAAAATCCGCCGTAGACCAGAATCTTTCGTCGTAGGTCTTCTTATCGTCGGTAATTGACGATGTCTTGTAGTCGATAACACGAATAACATCACCCTTTATGTCAACTCTGTCGAGGATACCTTTCAGGACAACGGTATTTTCACCAACTTTGTATTTTGTCTGGTAGTCGTCTTTTTTTTCTTCGCGATATTTTGTGTTTTCGAGGTCAAGAATCTTGAACGGAGCATATTTCTCGTCGTTGTCGATAATGCGGTGAACGTATTTGCGTAGTGGGGCAATCATCACGTTTGACATTGCTTTTTTTAGCAGGTCATCATCGTTGTTGATCTTGAAGACTTTTTTTACGGCCATAACGATTGCATTCTCAATGTTCGCCTTGATATCCTTGTAGTCGCTCTGTAGAATTTCTTTGCCGATGAAATTGCCGTAAAGGAAGTGGCAAGTTTCGTGCAGAAGGTTTCCGAAGTCGAGGGCTGAGGTATCGTCGCCGATGTTTTCCGGTTCCTTGAGTCCTTCAATGTAGTTGAAGTAGAATTTCATCGGACAGGTTATGTATGTGTTTATGAGGTTGGGGTAGGCGCCGTTGGTTTTGCCTTTCTTGTTGTTATCCTGGGTGCAACCCAGAAGTTTGTGTATCTTGTCAATATGTGCTGATTTGTCGATTTCCATAGTCACAGGTTGTGCGGGATGGATTTCGTAGCTTTTGGACTTGTGGTAAACATTGCCGTTCTTGCCTTCGTACAAGCCGAGTTCGTATTCAATCTGGGTTATGAATCTTGACTTTTCGGCGTGCGAAACCTTACCTTCGGTGTGGTAAATCATCTTTATAGTCTTGCTACGCTGCAGAAGGCGGTAAAAGTAGTAGGCGAAAATGCTGTCCTGAAATTCTATTGAAGGCATTTTGAAAGCTTTACGCAGTTTGTATGGTATAAGACTTTCGCGGGTGCTAGCTTTCGGAAATGTGTCTTCGTTAAGCGACAGCATTATTATGTTGTCGAAATCGAGGCTTCGGGTTTCCATGAAGCCGAGAATTTGCATTTTGTTTTCCGATTTGCCTTCAAAAGGTATGTTGCATTGCTTTATAATGCTTTGCATCAGCTTGTAGTACATCTTGTCCTTGTCGAACGAAATCTCCCCGAGTGCATTCGAGAACGACGTGAACAATGTGATAATCTTGTGCATGAAGTCAGATTCTGTCTTGTATGTTTCGCCGTTAATAATCTGTTCTGAAACAAATCTGCATGTGCTGATAACATATTCTGGGAATGATTTGTTCATGAGCTCCGTGTCGAATACGTATTCGAAAAGACTGCCCTTGTTGATGTGTTGCCTGAAAGAGTCGATGCTTATGAACTCTATTTTGCTTTCGTTCAAAATGTTGGAAATGCATTTGATGTCGTTCTTCAGTCCGTGTGCCATGTGCGAAAAGCTGTGCTGTATGACGGCGTTGATGTCTTTCCTTTGCAGGTAAACTATCGATTTGGTTTTGTTTTCCGACCTGTGCATTGCCAGTTTCATGATTATCTGGACAAAATTAGCGGAAGCTGTGAAACTTAGTGGATAGCCCATTGTTATGTTGTAACCTGATTCGGGCATAATCTCTTTTTCGGCGTTTATTTCTTTGTCCGAAGGCAGGGAATATATAAGTGGTATCAGTAGCTTCTCGTCGCCTAGAACAATGGCGGTGTTTCCGTCGATCTTGTCGAACTTTTTCATCAGTTCGGGCACTATCTTCACTTGCGAAATAGGAGTTGGCACTTCTATAATCTCCACTTCTTTGTTTTTGGCAATGTCCTTGATGCTGTCGCAAAGTTCAAAGTCGCTTGGAAGCGGAAATTCCTTGATGTTGTTGCGAAGGAACAGTCCGGCTTCCTGGTTGGAATCGTTGATGTAATATTTGTCGGCATCCCAAAAGAACAAGCATTTGCCGTTGTTCATGTTGCTGATGTTGCGAAGATGCCTGAAAAGCGATTTTTCGCATTCGTTCAGTGCGCTGAATCCGACAAATATGTAGTTGCTGGCTTCGAATCGTGTGCTTTCCATCCTGTTTTCGACGAAATCACGATACATAAGTCCCTGATATCCGATTTGCTTTTCGTGTAGCTGCTGCTTGAACCTGTCGTAGATGTCGGGCATTGCTTCCCATAGCATCAAGGTCTTGATCTTTTCGTTTACGAGCGATTCGGCGGAGACGTTCTTCCAGAAAATCTGCAGTGTGTCGATAAGTTCCTTTTCGTAGCTTGCAAATTCAACGTCTATTTCCTTTTCTTCTGCTATGTTCCTGAAAAGCTTGTGAGGATCGACAAGATACTTGTCGATTTCATCGAAATCGCTTAGCATGGTTTCGCCGAAGTTGTAGAAGTCGTCGAAATTTGTATTGTCGTTAAGATCATCTTTGCAGAAAACGGTTTTGTAAGCGAGGTAAAGCTCGTAAACAAGTATTACGTTTTCGGCAATGCAAACCGTCGAACCTTTCGAAAAGATGCTTGAAATAGGAGTAATCTTAGGCGCCCAGCTGATTTTTTCTGCATGTTTGCACAGCGATGACAATATTGCGGTGCCGGTACGCTTGTTCGGCACGATTATTTCAATGTCCTCGAGGCGGACAAAAGTCTTGTTTATGTATTCGGTGACGTTGTCGATGAAACTTTTCATAAATTTTGTGATTTGGAAATCATAATCATGTCGGCTAGTACTATTGCCGTCATGGCCTCTATTACAACCGGCGTGCGAAGTGCGAAGCAAGTGTCGTGGCGACCTTCGATATTAAGTTCCTGCATTTGCATCGTGTTGAAGTTGAATGTGTCCTGAGGCTTTGCGATGCTTGGTGTAGGGTGGAAATATGTGCTGAAGAATATTTCGTTTCCGTTTGAAATGCCTCCGTTTATACCGCCGCAATTGTTGGTTGCCGTGTGTCCGTCAGGAGCGACAATGCAGTCGTTGTATTCGGAACCAAGCATTTTAGCCGAAGCGATTCCGTTGCCGAATTCGATTGCTTTTACTCCTGGAATTGAGAAAATTGCCATTGAGATCATTGATTCCAGTCCGCCGAAAAATGGCTCGCCGATACCTGCCTGCAAGTTGTTAATTCTGCATTCAACAACACCACCGGCAGAGTCCTTGTTTGCAATGGCTCTCTCAATATTTTCGAGACCTTCGGGTTTGAACTGTGCGGAAATGTTAATGCCGTTGATGATTTTCTTGGCGATGCATCCTGCAGCCACCAGTGGCAGAGTCATGCGTCCCGAAAACTGTCCGCCACCCAAAGGGTTGTTGTAGCCGTTGTATTTCCTATATGCTGTGAAATCGGCATGTCCTGGACGGAAATGTCCGTCGAAATTATAGTCGTTGTTGCAAATATTCTCGTTCTTGAACCTTATTGCAATTGGAGTTCCCGTCGTATGTCCGCGGTATATGCCACTTGCTATTTCCGGAATGTCTTTTTCCGTGCGTGGGCTTGTGCCGTAGCTTCCTGTCCTGCGTCGTTCAATATCAGTTGTAAAGTTTTCTGCCGATAGCGGGATTCCTGCCGGACAACCGTCTACAACAATGCCTATTTCGCTACCGTGAGATTCACCGTATAGTGTGATTTTGAATAGATTGCCAAAGGTATTCATGCATGTTTTTTTTATGTCAACAAAGTTAAATAAGTTTTGCCCATATTATAAGATTTTAAACTATTTTTTTTGATGGAATGAAGATTATTTTTTTACTTTTGTGTAATCTTTTAAATATAAATATAGTTATGAATAAATTTTGGAAAGTAGTTTTGGCTGTGATAGTTGGCGTAATAATCGTTAATATCATAAACGGCCTGTTGTTTTTCTTGTGTATGACAGGATTGTCGTCATTTTCCACACCGGAAACCGAGGTGAAGGATAATTCGGTGTTGAAAATTACACTAAACCTTGATATGCCTGACAAGGTTACTAACGACATGAATTTTGACTTTATGTCGATGACAACGACCAAGTCGGTTGGTCTTAACGATGCCTTGAAATCAATCGAAAAGGCAAAGAATGACGATAGAATAAAAGGTATTTATCTGGACATGAACAGTGTTGCAATAAATTTTGCTACGGCAGAAGAACTTCGCAACAAACTTATCGAGTTCAAGGAAAGCGGCAAGTTCATAATAAGCTATTCGACGGCATATTCGCAGATTGGCTATTATATTGCATCTGTTGCCGATGAAATATATATGAATCCACAAGGTGGAATGTCGTGGCAAGGTATGTGCTCGCAGATAATGTTCTACAAGAATGTGCTTGAAAAGCTTGGCGTTGAAATGCAAGTTTTCCGTCACGGACAGTTCAAGTCGGCCGTAGAGCCTTATATCTGCGACAAGATGAGTCCGGCAAACCGCAAGCAGTATAGTGTCCTGCTCAATTCTATGTGGGGCAACATCTGCAATGGCATTTCCGAACAGCGTGGCATTTCTGTTGAAAATCTTAATAAATATGCCGATAGCTTAGCTATCCGTAAGGCACAGGATGCAGTAGACCTCAAGTTTGTCGATGGTCTAAGGTATTACGACGAAGTTCTGGAAGAACTGAAAACTAAATCTGGTTTCAGGGGCGAGAAGGATGACGACATGTTCATCGGTCTGGCAAAGTATGTTGATGCAAAGGCAAATGTTAAGAGCAATGAATCGAAAAATGAAATCGCAGTTCTTTTTGCCGAAGGCGAAATTGTTGACGGTAATGGCGGCAGAGGCCAGATGGGTGGTGACAAGATTGCCGAGGAACTTCGCAAGATCCGCGAGAACGATAACGTGAAAGCTCTTGTTTTGCGTGTTAATTCTCCCGGCGGCTCAGGACTTGCATCTGAAATAATGTGGCGTGAAATCCAGAAGGTTAAGGAAGCCGGAAAACCAGTTGTAGTGTCCATGGGTAATTATGCTGCTTCGGGCGGATATTATATTTCTTGTTCTGCCGACCACATTTTCGCTCAGCCGACAACTTTGACTGGTTCTATTGGCGTTTTCGGAATGTTCCCATGTGTTCAGGGTCTTGTAACCGACAAGATTGGAATTACAGTCGACACAGTTAGCACAAATGCTTCTGCAGATTTCGGCTCTTTGCTTCGTCCGGTTAACGACATGGAATATGCTAATGTTCAGCAGTCGATAGAAGATTTTTATGATTTGTTCCTGACAAGAGTGTTTGCTGGTCGCCAGGGCAAGGGCGCCGAAGGTCATGTTTTGAGCGAAAAGGCATTGGTTGATTCTATTGGTCAGGGCCGTGTTTGGTCTGGCGCCGATGCAATTGCCATAGGTCTTGTCGACGAACTAGGTTCGCTTAACGATGCTGTAAAGAAAGCCGTTGAACTTGCTAATGTTTCCGACTATAAGATAGAGGAATATCCTGCAAAGAAGGAGTGGTTCGAGCAGCTTTCGGAACAGTTTGACATTTCGACCCGAATTATGGAACGCGAACTTGGCGAAAACTACCACTATTACCAGGAAATAAAGAGATTGCAGAATACAACAGGCATTCAGGCAAGAATGGAATACGATGCAATAATAAGATAATTGCCTAGTGGCAAGGAAAATGACGGCTGCCGAAAGGTGGCCGTTTTTTTGCACACCAGCTGATGCGACCAGTCAAGGTATCGCCCAATGGCGATGGTTTAATGACATGGCTAAAGCCATGGGTGGGGATGGTTCTGTCAGTGCGTTGATGGTTTTGTTTTATTCCGCTCGGCGTAGGCTCTGCATGCTGAGCCTGTAGAAGCATAGCCTACGACGCAGTATTACCAAGACTATGCCTTGAAAAAACAAAAAATCCATCCCTTTTCGTCATGCTGAACTTGTTTCAGCATCTGTAAAAGGGGTGGATTTTTTTATAAATCTTTTCCGCTTGAGCCGCGTGGCTTTTACTTTTTTGTCAGCGAAAACAACTGACAACCAAATTCAGTAATTCACAATGTGAAATTTTCATTATTGGCCTAATAGTGAAGTCGATAATAAAATAGCGAAGTTGTTTGCTGCAGACTCTATTTCGTGATGGCGTTTTATTCTTTTATTCGCTTTTTTGCTTGGGCGACGAAGACGCCAAGTATGACAACTGTGATTCCAATGATTTTCTGGTGCGTGATTTCATCGCCAAGTAGGATGGCGGAAAGTATTAACGTGAAAACAGGAATCAGGTTGGTGAATATGTTCGCACGTGCTATCGGGATGTACCTCAATGTGTGTGTGTAGCAGACAAAAGCCAACGCCGAAGCGAAAATGCCAAGCTCGAGTATCGGTAGCGCGGAACTCCAGACAAATCCGCTTTCCATTATGTTGTCCTTCTCGAAGAAAAATACAAGAGGTAGGAACATCAGCGAACCGATGACATTCTGGTAGAAGGTGATTGTGAATACCGAGTAGTGCTCTGGAATTTTCTTTACTACTACAGTAAAGCCGAGAGTGGCAAATATTGCTAGTCCAAGTAGCATCAGTCCTTCTGAAGAAACTTGCATGTTTAGGTTTCGGTCGAATGTTAGAATTGCAACGCCTATAACGGAAAGGATTATGCCGACAATGTTGAGCTTCGTGATGCGTTCCTTAAGAAAGATGAATGCGGCAATCGGTGTGAAAAGCGGAATCGTGCCAATAATTATTCCGGCAGTAGAGGCGTCAACTTTTGTAAGGCCGTTTGTCTCGCCAAGAAAATATAGGAAAGGCTCGAAAAATGCCAGCATTACAAACAGGTGGATATCTTTTTTGTGTATCTTGATGCTCTTGTGGGTGACAAGCATTATTATCAGCAGCATTATCGATGCGACGATAGTCCTGAAATAAATGATAGTTATCGGGTTATAGCATACGAGGGCCTGCTTCGCCCAGATGAAGGAAAACGACCATAATAGCATAGCTATTATGAGCAGCGGATATATTATCAGCGGTGAGTCTTTTTTCATGCCGCAAAAGTAGCTAAACTATTGTTATGTAGTTCATAAAAATGAATTACATTTGTGAAAATAAAAATTGTCGCATGAAAAGACTGGCACTATTAATAGGGATTGTACTGCAGTGTTTCGCTGCATTGGCTGGAAATTATCTTTTTTTTGATACAGAAACCGTAGGTCTTCCTGTCGATTATGATTCTCCGGCTTCGGATACGGCAAACTGGCCGCGTATGGTGCAGTTGAGCTGGATTTTAACAGACGGGCAGGGCAATAGGTTGTCGCAGGGCGACTATATAATCAGGCCTAACGGTTTTGTCGTTCCCGAGACTGCTTCAAATATCCACGGAATTACAACCGAACGCGCTTATGCAGAGGGTGCTCCACTGGATTCTGTTTTGGTTTTGTTCATGCGCGATTTGGATTCGGCCGAATATATTGTCGGTCATAATGTGTCGTTTGATATTCATGTGGTTGATGCAGAGATGATCCGTTCCGGCTACGAAGGTCGATTGTCGTCGATGAAGGCCTACTGCACGATGATTGCCAGTATCGACTATTGCAAGTTGCCTGGAATGTATGGCCATTATAAGTGGCCGAAACTGCAGGAGCTTCACAAGGTCCTTTTCGGTTGCAATTTCGACGGGGCTCACAATTCCGCAGCCGATATCGATGCAACTTGCAAATGTTTCTGGGAGTTGAGGCGTAGGGGAATCATTTAGTCCGTATTAACATCTGATATTTAATAACTATTGCCCATATATAGGTGATTTGCCTTAATATGGATTTATATTTGTGTGTTTAATTGGCAAATATGGTTTTAAATTACATTTGGATAGCATTTTTTCTTATTGCCTTTGTCGTTGCGGTTGTAAAAGCTGCTTTTTTCGGCGATATGGAGGTCTTTCCTGCCATTGTCGGGTCTACTTTTGACATGGCTAAACTCGGCTTCGAATTGTCGATCGGACTAACAGGTGTTATGACCTTGTGGCTAGGAATCATGAAAATAGGCGAGAAGGGCGGTGCTGTCGGCCTGTTGTCCAAGGCAATTTCTCCTTTGTTCAATAGGTTGTTCCCCGAATTGCCTAAAAATCATCCTGTACATGGCTCGATGGTTATGAATATTGCTGCCAACATGCTTGGTCTTGATAATGCCGCCACGCCGCTGGGACTTAAGGCTATGAAGGAACTGCAGGAACTTAATCCGAACAAGGATAGGGCATCAAATGCAATGATAATGTTCCTTGTGCTTAATACTTCAGGCCTGACAATAATTCCCATAAGCATAATGGTTTACCGGGCTCAGCTTGGTGCAGCCGATCCGTCTGATATTTTCCTGCCAATTCTAATAAGCACTTTTGTAAGTACTTTGGTCGGAATAATAACAGTATCTATTTGGCAGAAAATAAATCTTTTCCAGAAGGAAATCCTCTTATATCTGGGCGGAATCACTGTTTTCCTCGCATTCGCCATCTGGGGGTTCACGCTTTTGTCGGCCGAAAGTCAGGGAACTGTAGCTTCTATGGTGTCGAACATAATTTTGTTTAGCATTATCATTGGCTTCATTGTTCTTGCGCTGAGGCATAAAATAAATGTTTACGACGCTTTTATTGAAGGCGCTAAGGACGGATTTACAACAGCAATAAAAATTATTCCTTTCCTCATAGCAATATTGGTTGCAATTGGCGTTTTTCGTGCCTCGGGTGCCATGGATGCAATGATGGCTGGAATCGCATGGTGTTTCGAAAAATGCGGACTGTCGACAGATTTCGTCGATGCTCTGCCTGTTGCGTTTATGAAGCCGTTAAGTGGTAGTGGCGCTCGCGGCCTTATGGTTGATGCAATGAATGTACATGGTGCCGATTCTTTTGTCGGCCGGCTTGCTTGTACTTTCCAGGGTGCAACCGATACTACTTTCTATATACTGGCAGTTTATTTTGGCGCAGTAGGCATCCGTCAGACACGTTATGCTGTAGTTGCCGGACTTATTGCCGATTTGGCTGGAATTATTGCTGCAATATTTGTTGCATATTTGTTTTTTGGATAAAATTGATTGATAAATGATACCTTTTTCACCACCACGTATTGACGATGCTATAATTGCAGAAGTTGTCGATACATTAAAGTCGGGCTGGATAACCACGGGCCCGAAGACAAAGCTTTTTGAAAAAAAACTTACTGAATATACAGGCGGAAAATCGACACTTTGTGTTAATTCGGCAACCGCCGGGCTTGAAATTGCATTGCGCTGGTTTGGCGTGTGCCCAGGCGACGAAGTTATTGTTCCTGCATATACTTATTGCGCTACAGCAAATGTCGTTGTTCACTGTGGTGCCAAGCCTGTTATGGTTGATGTCAACGATGCTGATTTCAATATAAATGTTGAAAAGATTCGCCAGTCCATAACACCGCGAACAAAAGTAATCATGCCTGTTGACATCGCCGGTTTTCCATGCGACTACGACGAGATTATGGCGCTAGTAAACGAACCTGAAATCCGCAAGAAATTCACACCCGACAACGAAATACAGAAGCAGCTGGGCAGGATAATGGTGCTGGCCGATTCTTCACATTCTATCGGTGCTTATTACAAGGGCAAGCATACGGGTTCGTTGTCGGACATTACGGTTTTTTCGTTCCATGCAGTCAAGAACTTGACAACGGCTGAAGGTGGGGCGGTAATCTTCAACCTGCCAGATTCCTTCGACAACGACGAGATTTATAAGTTCCTGTGTGTGCTCTCGTTGCACGGACAGAACAAGGACGCGCTGGCAAAGACCAAAGGCAATTGGAAATACGATGTCATCACTGCCGGCTTCAAGATGAACATGACCGACATAATGGCTTCGATGGGCCTTGTGGAACTTGATCGTTATGATGAAGATACGTTGGTTAAGCGCAAGCAGATATTCGACTTTTACTCTTCACAATTCGTGAATGATCCGCGATTTGTGGTTCCGGTTTACGAAACAGAGGCAAAACGCACGTCGTATCATGCTTATACGCTTAGGGTAAAAGGCGCAACCGAAGATCAGCGAAACGAAATTATACAGCATATTTATGCCAAGGAAGTTTCCGTCAACGTACATTTCCAGCCATTGCCATTGCTGTCGTTCTACAATGGTTTAGGCTACAAGATGGGCGACTATCCGCAGGCATTCGACAATTACAAATGCGAAATAAGTCTTCCGGTATACTACGATTTGACCGACGAGCAAATGAAGACCGTAGCCGAAGCGGTTAAGAAGGCGGTGGAAGAAGTGATTGGATAAATTCCTAGGTCAACAAACAAAAAAAGGTCGCCAAATTGACGACCTTTTTTGTTATAGTATTGATCATTAATCAATAACAGTGTTCCAACCATGAACGTCTTCGGCTTCGCCAAGCTGGATGGCGCGGAGAGCTTCGTAAAGTTTCTTGCTCCATGGTCCTGGTTCTTTGCCAAATTTGTAGCTGTTGCCGGTTGCAGGATCATCTACACGTTCTATCGGGCTGATAACTGCTGCTGTACCACAAGCACCAGCTTCTTCGAATTCTGCAAGTTCTTCAACTGGAATAGGACGGCGTTCTACCTTCATTCCCAAGTCTTCGGCTAGCTGGCAGAGACTCTTGTTTGTGATTGACGGAAGGATAGAGGTGCTCTTCGGTGTGATGTAAGTATTGTTCTTGATTCCGAAGAAGTTAGCAGCGCCGGCTTCGTCGATGTACTTCTTTTCCTTTGCGTCGAGATAGAATTCGCAAGCATATTGTCCACCGTGGCAAGCTTCGGTATGTGCCTTCAACGATGCAGCGTAGTTTCCACCCACCTTATAGATACCAGTTCCAAGAGGTGCAGAACGGTCGTAGTCGCGAGTGATAACGTATGGATTTGCCTGGAAACCGCCCTTGAAATATGGTCCAACTGGAGTTGCAAAAATCAAGCACATGTATTCGTCTGCCGGCTTAACACCAACGGTAATGCCAGTACCGATCAACAATGGACGAAGGTAAAGAGAAGCACCGGTTCCGTAAGGTGGAATGAAGCGTTCGTTTGCCTTTACAACCTTGATACACATTTCCTTGAAGAGTTCTGTGCTGAGTTCTGGCATCATAATGCCACGGCAAGTGCTCTGAAGGCGGGCTGCGTTTTCTTCGAGACGGAAGATGCGGATTTTACCGTCCTTGCAGCGGAAAGCCTTAAGGCCTTCGAATGCTTCCTGACCGTAGTGGAGGCATGATGCAGCCATGTGAATGCTAACGTTTTCGTCAGATGAAAGTTCGAGTTCTCCCCACTGACCATTGCGATACCAACGGCGAACGTTGTAGTCCGTTTTTACATAACCAAACGGAAGGTTTTGCCAATCTATATTCATGCTAATGTATTTAGTTTGTTAAACAATAATTTTTCAGTAGTTGCAAATATACAAGAAATGTAGCTTGTTCACAAATTTATTTTGTGACAAAAGAAAAAGCAACAACGCAATTTTTCATTCACGCATTATTGGTCTATTTACATGTATTGCTCGGCATGCCTATTATCACCCTCGTTGAAAACTTTTTCAGTGCCTAACATATTGGTGTGTAGTTTCGAGGTCTGTGCGGATTTTAGCATCATAATAGGCCTTTTCCGCAGCTTCGATTTTGAGACAATAGCACAGTTTTCTTTTTTTGAAGTATATGGCAAAAGAAGATGGTTAAGTAAAAATTAACTCTTATTTTTGCATAAATTTTAAAGTTATTAGTAATGAGAAAAGTTATTTTTATTTCAATGCTGGCTTGTATGTTCAGCCTTATGTTTACAAATTGTCACAGTGACGATAATCCAGAAGAAACCAATAGTAAAGCAGCGGTTACTGTAAGGTACAATTTTGTGCAAAGTTTTGATTTGTACAATGCTGTAGATGTAGAAATGACATATTATGATTTGCAAACAGGTGAGATTGCAACAAGAGTATTGCCGGCAGAACTAAAAGATGGTATAGTTAATTTGGAATTGGAAGACAAGGATACGCTAGTATGTGCATTCAGTTTTAAGTTTAAAGGCAAGGAAGGTTTTGAACCTGTTGCAACCGAAACATATCAGTGGAAATTTGATTATAATGTAGATGTTTTTGTTGAGCAGGAAGAAAAGGAATCGCTAATGTGGTCTGATGAGGCAAGACCATTATTTTTATACGAAGGTGTTAATGCCGAATCTATGTCTGACCTTATAGCACTTCTTAACGAAGATGAGACTGCTGCAGGTTGTGTCGTTAAAAAAGTTAACGATTCATTCTATATTTTCGATATGAAAAACGATATGGATGGGTTGTTTAAATAATATGATGTAAGAAAACAAAAAAAAACGGGAACATTTGGTCCCGTTTTTTTTGTTTAATAGTCAACGATTATTTCTTGAAGTATCTCTTGTAAAGACCTTCGAAAGCTTTTCCGTGACGTGCTTCATCGCGAGCCATTTCATGAACAGTGTCGTGAATTGCGTCGAGGTTGTTCTTCTTTGCAACCTTAGCAAGTTCGAACTTACCAGCTGTTGCGCCGAATTCGCAGTCGATTCTCCACTTAAGGTTCTTTTCTGTTGATGCAGTCATGTTAGGTTCGCATTCTGAACCCATAAGTTCTGCAAATTTTGCAGCATGTTCTGCTTCTTCGTAAGCTGCCTTTTCCCAGTAAAGACCAATTTCCGGATAACCTTCGCGGTGTGCGATTCTTGCCATGCAAAGGTACATACCAACTTCTGCACATTCACCGTTGAAATTAGCGTGCATCTGGTCGATGATGAACTTTCTGTCTTCTGGAGAGCAAGCGTCTAATTCCATGCCAACACCAAATACATGTTCTGCTGCCAAAGGTGCATCTTCCTTCATTTCTTTGAATTTGCTACCTGGAACCTTGCAGGTTGGACATACAAAACCTTCAGGCATTTCTTCGCCTTCATAAACATAACCACATACTGGGCATACAAATTTCTTCTTCATTTTTTTTATTTGTTAGTGTTTGTTATTTAATTGTTTTCAATATTTCTATGGCTAAAGCCGTTTCTAATAGTTTCTGTGTTTCTTTGCTTCGCGTTTCTAATAGTTTCAGTTTTTTTATTTGCTCTGATAACATAAAAACAGCATAGCAAGAAACATAGAAACGTCATTCTTACTCTCCGCAGGAGTGGTGTCCGCATTGGTGTTCGCCGCAGTTAGCGTGTCCGCTGCAGCAAGCACCCTGGTCGCAAACCTGTCCGTTGAGGAATCTCAAAACGACATCTTCGGTCTTGCCGAAGCATCCGTTGAAGACACCTATTCCGCTTGATTCAAGCATGGCCACTGCGCCGCCGCCGATTCCGCCGGCAAGCATCACGTCTACTTCCTTCTCGAGGAAGGTGTGTATAATGTTCGATTTGCAGCCACAGCCTTCCGGCGAGTCAAGGATTTCCTTGCTCAGGATGGTTTTCGCTTCGTCGTCAACCTTGTACATCGTGAAATATTCGCAATGTCCGAAATGTTCGTCAACGAAATCTCCTTCGCGGGTCGGTAATACAACATTCAGTATCATTTGCCACTAAATTTCTTATTCGAGTACTAAAGATGGAGCATTGTAAACTCTTGCTGCCAATTCCTGATTAAGCATATAGAGTGCTCTAGCGTCGCCACCGAAAAGTTCCATCTTGGTGATAAGTTCATTGGCATTCTTTTCTTCTTCGCCCTGTTCCTTAATGAACCACTGCAAAAGTTCCATTGTTCTGAAGTCCTTTGCTTTTGAAGCTTCTGCGTAAATGTTGTCAATCAACGATGTAACGTATTTTTCGTGCTCCAAACCTGCCTTTAGTGGATCCATAAATTCCTTGAAAGTCTTGTCTGGTTGTGCAATTGCTTTCAATGTAACTTTTTCGCCGTTGTTCTGCAAATACTGGTAAAACAACATTGCGTGGTCTTTTTCTTCCTGAGCTTGTACCTTATACCAGTTTGCGAAACCAGCAAGACCCTTTGCTTCAAAGAAATTTGACATGTCTAGATACAGATATGCGGAATAAAATTCCTTGTTAATCTGATCGTTTACTAATTCAGCTACTTTTTTGTTCATAGTTTTTCCTTTCTAAAAATATTTATTAATTACTTACTTTTACAAAATCTTCTACACCATGTTTGCATAACGGGCAGACAAAATCCTTTGGCAACTCTTCGCCTTCGTATACATATCCGCATACTTCGCATCTCCAGCTTGTCTTTGCTGCAGGTGCTGCAGGTTTTGGCTTTATGTTCTGCTGGTAGTAGGTGTAAGTTGCCGACGGGGCGTCGGATATTGTCTTTTTTTCTGTAACATCGGCAATAAATAAGCTGTGTGTGCCACAGTCGATTATGTTTACGACTTTGCCCGAGATTACCGAATTGGTGTAAACTGGTATGTACACTAGTCCGTTTTCGGTGCGGAAAAGATGCTGGCAATTTTCAAATTTGTCGATGTTTCTTCCGCTTTGGAAACCGAAATGCTTGATGACTTCCATTGGAACTTCGGTCGTCAGAATGTTAACATTCAACAGCTTGGTTCTGGTTATCATGTCGTGGGTGTAGTTTTGCTTGTTTACACTTACGGCAATTGTCTGCGGTGTTCCGCTCGAAATCTGCATTACCGAATTCGTGATACAGCCGTTGTCTTTTCCTTCTTCGTGTGCTGTAAGGATGAAAAGTCCATATTCAAGATTAAACATTGCGTCTTTCATGGCTCGGCTAATTAAGTTCTTCAAAATCTTCTTTTTTTACTCCGCATAACGGACATTCCCAGTTGTCTGGAATGTCTTCGAATGCTGTTCCCTTTGCAATCCCGCTGTCGGGGTCGCCGTTTGCCGGATCGTAGATGTATCCGCAAATTTTACATACATACTTTTTCATATATTTCATTTTATTGGTTTGTAACTACATGCTTAACAGTTCT
This sequence comes from uncultured Bacteroidales bacterium, assembly GCA_937899245.1. Lineage (GTDB taxonomy): Bacteria > Bacteroidota > Bacteroidia > Bacteroidales > ML635J-15 > Bact-19. The sequence goes on from CALDKB010000049.1 coordinate 34,445, forward strand.
GCAACAAAATTGTTCACGCTTTCTGCTTGATTTTCTTGCAGGGCGGATTTTATTGTCAATGTGCTGCCAGTTATAACGTTGTTGTTGAAGTTCAACAATTCGCGCATCTGCTTGCCTGTTGTTGGCGCCCAAGTTCCGTTTTCGGCTATTGCAAAAATCCTGTTCTGCATGTTGTGCGATTTCATCTCGTCGATAAATGCCTTTACTGGCGGATAGATTTCTGCATTGTAAGTAGGAGCGAGGATGACTATTTTTTTGCAGCGGAATGCCTCCGAAAGCAGATATGATACATGTGTTACCGATGCGTCGTAAACTGCGATGTTCTTTTGTCCTGCTTCTGCAAATTTTGACGCGAGAATGTTGGCTGCCGATTCGGTGTGTCCATAAAGCGAACCGTATACAATTAAAATATTGTCGTCTTCGTTTTCGTAGCGGCTCCATTTGTCGTACTTGCCGATGAAATAGCCAAAGTTTTCTCTCCAGATAGGTCCATGAAGCGGGCAGATCATATTTATTTCCAATGTCGAGGCTTTTTTCAAAAGCGCTTGTACCTGGTTGCCGTACTTGCCTACAATATTTGTGAAGTATCTGCGTGCATCGTCAATCCAGTCGCGGTCGAAGTTTACTTCGTCGGCATAGATGTTGCCGTTCAAAGCACCGAAAGTGCCAAATGCATCTGCAGAGAATAATGTCTTGGTCGTAATGTCGTAGCTTATAATAACTTCTGGCCAGTGAACCATAGGAGCGGAAACAAATGTAAATTCATGTTTGCCAAAACTCATCTTGTCGCCTTCCTTAACAATGACGAATCTTTCCGGAGCTATGCAGTTGAAGAACTGGCAGATGAATTTCTGTGCCTGAGCACTGCAGATAATCTTTGCTTCCGGATATTCGTATGCGGCACGGCAAAGAAGTGAACTGTGATCGGGTTCTACGTGGTTAACGATTATGTAGTCGAGTTTTTCCTCTTCCTTGATAACGTAGTAAAGATTCTCAAAGAATTGGTCGGAAACAGAAGCGTCTGCTGTATCGATAAGAACGTTTTTTTCATCTTTAAGCACGTATGCATTGTAAGATACGCCCCTTGGAATAGGCATGATGTTTTCAAAAAGTGCCAATCTGCGGTCGCTTGCACCAATCCAATATAAATCTTCTGTGATTTTTCTTGCGTTATTCATGGTCTATTTTCTTTTATTTCAGTAATTTAATCTTTATTTTCTCTACAGTTTGGGCAAAATCCCTTATGATACACTTGAGTGTCTATAACTTCAAATCCATCGAAATGTTCGTTTGCAAAGTTAATGTTTTCGTTTAGAGGAAGGTCAAAAATTTTTCCACATTTTATGCACCTGAAGTGTGTGTGCGGTCTTGTGTCGCCATCATAATGAATGTTCTTTTCTTCAATATTCAAAAGAATAACTGCGTTTCTTTCTGAAAATAACTTGAGCGTGTTATATATTGTAGTCTTTGAAAGCGTGGGAATTTCTTTGTACAAGTCGTTGAAGATGTCTTCAACTGTGGGGTGTGTGAAATGTTCCAGCAAATATTTCATAATTGCAATCCTATGAATTGATGGCCTGATGTCCCTGTCGTTTAGATATTCTTGTACTTGTAATTCTGTCATATTTGTAATGATTATAATTTTAAAACGAGTGCAAAGTTAATGTCAATTTTATCTTTATGCAAAAATTTCATTCATTTTTTTTGACTGTCTTCAATCTCGCTTGTCTCTGTTTTGCTATACCCATAAAATAATTGTCAAATGGTCACTTGAAAATAACTTTGCAAATGTTGTGCGATTTATATCGAATGTGAATGGCGTATTTTTTATAAGTCAAATGCCAGCAATGACGATTACCGAATCCAATATCAACCGGTGTGTGTTTGGGATTTATAATTATTTGCTAAAACATTTGGTGGTACTTCAGGAAGATAATAATTTTTCATCAATACTTGAATTAAAAACGAAATACATTATATTTGCAACGCTGGTTGTTTTATATTTGGGCAAAAGGATTTCTCAAAGGGTAGGGAACCGGTATAAATTTTTAATGGAATTTTTATTGTAAAATTATGAAAAGAATATTTTTCTTGGCTTTTGCCATTGTCTCCGTATTTGGAATGTTAGCTTTTAGTGGGTGTCACAAGGAGAAAAACTATACTGTAACCTTCAATGCCAATGGTGGCGTAGGCACAATGGATGAGCAGGTTTATGTCGAGGGTGAGGCTCAGGCTCTGTCACACAATTTGTTTACCTGCGAAAACCATATCTTTGCAGGATGGAACACAGTTGCCGATGGTTCTGGCATCAGTTATGCCGACGGACAGACTATAACAGTAACTTCCGACATGACTTTGTATGCACAGTGGACAAGCGCCGGAAATCCGCAGACAGGCAACTCCTTTACAATAACCTTTAGTCCTAATGGAGGCACTGGAGCCATGGAATCCCTGACTGTCGTCAAGGGTGAGTCTACCGCATTGACTCAGAATGCGTTCGTGTACGAAAATCATATTTTCGCGTGTTGGAATACTGTCGCCGACGGTTCGGGGATAAGTTATGCCGACGGACAGACAATTACTCCGGTTTCAGACATGATTTTGTACGCGCAGTGGCACGAATATGTTGACCTTGCGTTGCCGAGCGGTACCAAGTGGGCGACCACAAATGTTGGTGCGACCGTTCCTGAAGGTTATGGCGACTATTTCTCGTGGGGCGAAACAAGCGTAAAAGACTACTACAGCTCTAGCACATTCGCTTATTCCGGCAATCATTCGACGCTTCCTGCAAGTGCAGATGCTGCAACTGCAAACTGGGGCGACGGCTGGCGCATGCCGACTAATTCAGAAATGCAGGAACTTATCGACAACTGCACTTGGGAAGTGGCTACACTTAACGAAGTTAATGGCTATCGTGTAACGGGAACCAACGGCAACTCTATATTCCTTCCGGCCTCCGGCTGTCGTATCAATTCGGATTTATACTCTGCAGGTTCCGAAGCTACTTACTGGGTTAGTTCACGCTACGGCGATGCTATTGATGGCGCATGGTGCATGTTCATGTATATATTACAGGACATTTATATGTTGGACTATGCCGATGTGTACTACGGCCGATCTGTTCGCGCTGTCTGCGTGTCCGAAATGAACTAATAATAAACTTCGTATGATTTGGCCTGCAACAAGGTGTGTTGGGCTGAATTATGACAAGCTGGGTTTGTCGTTTCGCCTGCTGGGCGTGACGTACGGCCTCCGCGTGCTCGTACATTAAGTCGTCAGGTTCTGCATGTTCGCTGTAATGGAAATTTTACCTTCAACAATTTTCAAAAAAATAATTGCCTTGCGGATTTTTTAGTAAATTTGCAGTCTAATAAATAATTTAAAAATAGAAATTTGTTATGACAGAAAATCTAAAGACTTTAAGAGACAGTGCAGCTATGCGATGGATTGCATTGTTGTTGTTGGCTTTGGCCATGTTTTGTTCATATATATTTATGGACATTCTTTCTCCAATCAAGGACTTGATGATGTTGCCAGTTGAGCAAGGTGGTCGTGGTTGGGATTCTACAGCATTTGGTACAATGCAGGGAGCTGAGACATTTTTGAATGTTTTTGTATTCTTCTTGATTTTTGCCGGAATCATCCTTGATAAGATGGGTGTTCGCTTTACTGCAGTACTTTCTGGTATCGTTATGTTGTTCGGTGCAGGAATTCAGTATTATGCAATTTCCGACGCATTTATCGGAAGTGGTTGCGAAGAATGGTTCACAAATCATTTGAATTATATCCCAGGTTTCGATGAACTTGGTGTTTCTCCTTTCTATAAGGGAATGCCTGCATCTGCAAAATTAGCAGCTATCGGATTTATGTTCTTCGGATGTGGTACCGAAATGGGTGGTATCACAGTATCTCGTGGTATTGTTAAGTGGTTTAAGGGTCGTGAAACAGCATTGGCAATGGGTTCCGAAATGGCATTGGCTCGTTTGGGCGTTGCAACTTGTATGATTTTCTCTCCGTACTTCGCAAAATTAGGCGGCACAATCGATGTATCTAAATCTGTAGCATTCGGTGTTGTTCTTCTTTGCATTGCTTTGATTATGTTTGTTGTTTACTTCTTCATGGATAAGAAATTGGACAAGCAGACAGGCGAAGCAGAAGAAAAGGATGATCCATTCAAAATCAGCGATATTGGCAAGATCTTGTCAAGCGGTGGTTTCTGGTTGGTAGCTTTACTTTGTGTGCTTTACTACTCTGCAATTTTCCCATTCCAGAAATATGCTGTAAATATGCTCCAGTGCAACCTTACACTTACTGAACCAGAAGCTACTTCATTCTGGGCTTCTAATTCTGTAACAATCGTTCAATACATTATTATGCTTCTTGTTGCTGTTGGCGCTTTCGCAAGCAACTTCTCGAAGAAAAAAGCAATGAAATTCGGACTTATGGGAATGGCTGTTGTTGCTTTGATAGTTTATTGCTGGATGGGTTACATGAGAGGTACTGCTGAAACTATTTTCGCAGTATTCCCACTTCTCGCTGTTGCTATCACTCCAATTCTTGGCAACTATGTTGACCATAAGGGTAAAGCTGCATCAATGCTTATGATTGGTTCGTTGTTGCTTATCCTTTGCCACTTGACATTTGCATTCATATTGCCGATGTTCCAGGGCAATGCTGTTGGCGGTGTTGTTGTTGCATATGTTACAATCCTTGTTCTCGGTGCATCATTCTCTTTGGTTCCTGCTGCTTTGTGGCCATCAGTTCCAAAGCTTGTTGACGAAAAAATTATTGGTTCTGCATACGCACTTATCTTCTGGATTCAAAATATCGGTCTCTGGTTGTTCCCATTATTAATAGGTAAGGTTTTGGACAAGACAAACCCAGATATCGTTGAAGCTGTAAACAATGGTACAATGGACGCTGCAACAGCATCTGTATCATATAACTACACATGGCCATTGGTAATGTTGGCTTGCTTGGGCGTTGCTGCTCTTATTATCGGCTTCATCCTTAAGGGTGTAGACAAGAAGAATGGTCTTGGCCTTGAATTGCCGAACATCAAGTCTGAAGAATAAAACTATATTTATTCATAATAATTTTAACGGCTATCGATTTTTTTCGATGGCCGTTTTTTTTTTCTGCGCATTACTAGGCGCAAAGACAGCTCTGTGTTTACTGATCATCAAATTCATGACAATAAAATTCGTGCTGATCTCAAAAAAAATCTTCTTCTATTATTATATTTGTAATGTTATGAAATCAAAAGACAAAAATAAGGCGGCTTTAGACGCATTCAAGAAGGGGAGACGTGACGAGGAAATCGCCATGTACGGCAAGACAATTAATCATTTTCACGTGCAGAAGAGCAAGCGCACCTATACGAGGAAGATGAAACATAAAGGACAAAGATTATTTGGACTTGATTGAAGTCAATTAGTAGTATGTTGGTTAGCCGCTATTCTTTAGCGGCTTTTGCTTTTCTTTTTTCGCGTGCTTTTTTGAATGTTATTCCATTCCAGATTTTTTCTCCGACCTCTTTCCATGTGTCAAATTCTTCAGTGTAGAATATTCCGGCGCCGGTGGTGTATGGACCATATTCCGATTCAAGGTCGGTATTTTTCCTTGAGAAACCTCTAAGACGAATAGTGCCTTTCTTGTTGAGTTTCCACTGTACTTCAACATCACCGACAAGATTTTCGTTGTTGTATCTCTTGTCGCTGATACCAAGGTTACCGTTGATAAGCAGTCGTTCGTTGAAGACCTGTGTGCTAAGAGCAACTTCGATTTCGCGACCGGAAACTTCGGTGCCTGGAGTGTATTTAAAGCCGACATCGACATCCTTTACGATTTTCGAAATCCAGTTGCTTAGCTGGTTCGAAAGCATTTCGGTTGTCGTGACACCTACGGCGTTGGTTGTCGTACCGGTCTGGTTAAGAATTTCTGCATTCTGGTCGTAGAACTGGTTTAGCACAAGCACGTACAAAAGCTGTTTGTTAATTTCGTCCTGTGTAAGGCTTGCAAGCTTTGTCTTAATCTTGTCGTTTGCGTTCGGAATGTTGATGCTGAACTGAATTTCTGGTGACAGCAGGTTCCCGTTCAGGTGCATGTGGCATTCTACGTTTGTCTTTGTGTTGTATGTGTCGGTCGTATCGTATTCCTCTCGCATCAGTTCCTTTAGCGATACATTGGCCGAATATACAGCATCGATGTTAAGTTTACCTTCATAAGGATTGCCCGACCATGTTATAGTTCCGCCAGGTGTGATTGTAAATCGTTTGTTGATAATGTTTTCCAAAGTGAACAGATAGTCACCCTTCGATATTTCAATTTCACCGTACAGGTATAGGTCTTCGTCGGAATTGTATTCAACTTTCAATAATCCTTCGCCATTTGCCTTGATTCTATCACCTGCTTTCGAGTCGAAAACGATTTGCACTTCGGTGCTAGGAGTAATGTCAACATCAAGCTTGATGGAGTATTTTGTTGAAGATTTTGTCGATTGAATCAACTCTGCTTCGTTTTCCTGATATTCGGGAGTGACGAATGTCAGGTAGTTGATGTTCTGTGCCTGATAGTTGTCTTCCATAGGAAGGACAAACTTACTTCCTTGTTCGGTAGTGACCGCTGCATATACGGAGAAATTTCCGGGGACGCCCTCGAAGGCCATGCCTCCAGTGGCATATATGGTTCCGAAAAATAAGTTGTTGTCAGACTGCTTGGTGTTCATGACTTTGTAGTCGTCAAGGTTGACATTGAGGTCGAATTTGAAGTCCTTGAAATTATCGTGATATATGCCGCCGTTGATTACACCAAGATTGCCATTGTCGTCTTTAACCTTGAAATTGTCAAAATAGAACCTGTCGTTTTCGATATACAGCTTGTCTTCGGTAATGGCTTTCAGCTTCAAGTAGTCGTATACTAATTCAGTCTGTTTAAGACTGATGTTTCCTTTAAGCTGAGGGGCTTTGATGCTTCCTGTAATATCGAGGATTCCGCTGGCATCTCCTTTTATTCCGCTTATTTCGTAATTGTTGAGGTATTTTTCAAGAACGTCCAGCTTGAAGTTCTTAAGCATTACGGATGCATCGAGAGAATCAGTTTCTGTCAGGTACGAACCTTTTAGTTCTATGTATTTGTTTGTGCCCGTAACGACAAATGCCTTGTTGGAGTTTTCCCATTTCGATGAGATATTGAGCTTTCCAAGGTTCTCTTGGTTTACTGTCAGGTCATCGATTCCTATATTTGCTGTAAAAATAGGTACTTCGTATAGGTTGGCAATACGTCCACTTCCATGAAGAATGCCTCCGAATTCATAACCTTTCGACTTTGTAAATACGTTCAAATTGCCAATGTCAACATTGTTGACAAGGAAAGATAGCATTTTGTCGGGATCGTTTGAAATATATCCCTTGACATTTAGGCTTTGGTTGGCGTTGGACAGCCAGAAGTCGTCGATTTCGATTTCTTCCTTGTCGTAAACGATGTTTGTTTCTCCCAGTTGCCATACACTTTGGCCAAAAATGAATTGCGCAGGATGAATGTTCATTTCAATGCGAGGGGCGGAGTCGTTGTCTTGTGCGATAAATTTTGTGTCGAGCATGAAGAATCCGCTGTTGAAGCTAGTGTCGTTTCCGCCCCAGTTTATGTTTAGTCCAACTGAGTCGTTTTCGGCTCCAATGGCAAGCTGTATGTTGTCAAACGTGTGCAAGTTGTCATGATACGACTTGGTTTTATAGTAGAAGTTTGTGATGCCGTTAAGGCTGTACAATTCAATGTTGCTTTCTTCCAAAGTTCTGTTTCCTTTGGTTATCTTAGGAACGACAATGTTGCCGTAAAGTGTTTTGCTGTCGCAGAAAACGTAACCATTAGTAGTATAAATATCTCCGGTTACGTTGATTTCGGGATCAATGAATTTTATGAATTCATTGATTTTCTTGATTCTAAATGAATACGAAAGATAATTGTTGCTGGGTTCTGCCTCGTATTTTCCACCCAAAAGGGCAGGGACGGTGTTGACTATCATTCCGTAAATGTCGGTGGCTATTTCTGTAATCTTATAGTCGCCATATATTTTCAGGTCAAGGAATTCTGATTCGGCAGTGATGCTATGCTTGTTGTCATCTTCTTCTGCTCCAATAAGTTTCAGGGAGTTAATTTGTATATTCTTGTCGTTTAAGTTGAATTTTGCTTGGCTTAACGATATGTAGCCGTTTGGACGGTTAATGATGTCGCCTGTAAGTTCGGCACCAAGAACAAACTCTAGTTTAGAATCTGTGGTTCCTTTCGGGACAAGGTTTAGCTCCTTCATGTTTGCAGAGACGTCGCATGAAAAGTCAACGCTTTGCTTTTTTGCGCCGAAGATGTATTTGCCTATTATTTCGGCCTGCAGGTTCGGGTCGTCGACATTAATGCTGCCGTCGAAATGCTTATTTGAGAGCGTACCGTTTATAAGTGCGTTGCGGTATGTGTATCCATTGAAGTCGAACCTGCGTATCTGTCCGTATATTCTGTTGCTAGTGGTTGCAGTAGAATCAACGTTGCCTTTAACCTTGGCATTTAATGACACTAGTCCAAGGGTGTTGTCGGAGTCGATAATGTCGTGGAGGTTAAAGTTGGTTGCCGATACGCTACCTTCGTATTGCAGCGATTTGCTCTTCCAGTCGGGAAGCAGAGCAAGGTCGGTCTTGATGGTGCCCAGGTTTGTCGATACAAGACCGTAAGCAACCATGTCGTTAAGCATGCCGGAAAGGTTTCCGTTAAATGCAATGCGCTCAAGGTTCTTAAGTGCATTTGGCAATTGTACCGGCGATTTTGGCGACACTATTTTTAATATCCTGTTTATGTCGCTTTTGCTTGTCGTCATGTTTGATATGTTCCCAAAGACGATTGTCTGGTCGATGATTGGGAGCCCGTTGCATGACAGGTTGGCTTGCAGTTTTGTGTCGTTGCCCATTGAAATGCCGAAATTCTTGAACTTGAAGTCTTCGATTCTGCCGGAAAATATGCCGTGCACATGTATGCTGTCGGTTAGCTCTTTGTAGTCTTCGTTAAAATGCCCAATGTCGGCAACACAGAAAATCAAGGTGTCTATATTTACATTCACCTTGTCAATCTTTTCGGTTGGGGCGGAAAGGTATTTCTCGTCTTTGCCGTAAATGCTTATGTCAGAGCAAACTAGTTCCGAATAGTTTGTCTTTACGATAAGGTCGTTTAGGTTTAGTCCTGTTTTGTAGTATTTTATCTTTGACGAAATCCTGTTTATTGTTAGTCCCGACTTTTCGTTTAGCGAGAAATCATCCAGAGTTACTGTGATGGTGTCCTTTAGGTACTTGAAGTCGCTTATGCTTGTGTTGAAGTCCTTTATGTCGATGTCGGAAATTTTAAATGTGCTGGCATTGTTGTCGGCACGCTTGTCGATGTATTTCAGATGGCCGTTTTCTACAGTTGTCTTTTTGCAAATAATGTTGATGTTAGTAGGTGTAGTATCGTCTGTTTCAAATTTTCTAAGAATGTAGTCGTAGTTTGCTGTTCCGTTTTCATCAACAATCACATTTATTGCCGGATTTATTAATTTGACTTCCGATAGCATAAGGAAATTGTTGCGGAATGAAAAATCCTCGACATATGCCTTCATTTCTCTGGCAGCCACAAGCTGGTTTCCACATGAATCTTTCATTTCAACGTCGCCGAGGACTATCTGGTTCGGTATTTTTAGATATACATCGCCAACAGAAAGCTCTATATTATAAGTATCGGCAAAATAATCGATGCATTTTTCTGCAATCAAGCTTTGCAGATATGGTAGGTTGACGATAGCGACAATGATGGCTAAGTCCTTGATAATAAGCAAGAACAGTGTGAAAAAAAAACTCCTGAATTTATATTGTCGCAATTCGTTGCAGTTTAACAGTTTAATCTGCAAATATCTTAAAAATTATTAATCTCTTAATTTAAAGAATTGTAAATTTGCAAAAAAAAAGGAAGTGAAAATATTAGGTATAGAATCATCGTGTGACGATACTTCTGCAGCAGTTGTTTGTGACGGAAAATTGTTGTCGAATGTTATAAATTCGCAGGCGATTCATCAGAAATACGGAGGCGTCGTTCCTGAACTTGCCAGCAGGGCACATCAGCAAAATATTGTTTTAGTAGTGAAGGAGGCGATCGAGCGAGCAGGAATTACAACCGGCGACCTTGATGCAATAGCGTTTACAAAAGGACCGGGACTGCTTGGATCATTGCTTGTCGGGGCGTCGTTCGCAAAAGGTTTGTCGGCTTCGCTTGGCATTCCGCTTGTGGGCGTAAATCATCTGCATGGTCATATCCTTGCTCATTTCCTTCGCGAAAAAGATGATGAAACACCTCTGCCAGAGTTCCCGTTCTTATGCCTCTTGGTTTCCGGTGGCCATTCTCAAATTGTGGTTGTCAACGACTATCTTGATTTTAAGATTATCGGAAAAACTATTGACGATGCCGCAGGCGAGGCCTTTGACAAATGTGCAAAGGTTATGGGCTTGCCGTATCCCGGCGGCCCTGTGATCGACAGGTTGTCGAAAATAGGCGATGAGAATAGATTTAAATTTTCAAAGCCATCAATTCCAGGTTTCGATTACAGCTTTAGCGGATTGAAGACTTCGTTCCTCTATACCGTTCGTGATGAAATGGCTTTGGATTCGGATTTTATCACAAAGAATGTTAACGACCTTGCAGCGTCGCTGCAAAAGACAATTATTGATATTCTGTTTAATAAACTGGAAAAGGCAGTTCGCCAAACTGGAATCAGGCGAGTAGCCATTTCGGGTGGCGTTTCTGCAAATTCGGGACTGCGAAATCGTCTTGTGCAAGTCGCCGAGCAGAAAAAATGGGAGGTTTACATACCCAAGATTAGCTACACTACCGATAATGCTGCAATGATTGCTCTGGTGGGTTATTACATGTATCTTAGGGGCAAAACAGCAGACTTGTCTATGATTCCAAAGGCAAGGATAGATTTCATGGAAATATAGTTTAACAAAATTTTAATTCTGCGAATTATATTTTTTTGTTCTTTTGGTTTGCTGTTTGTTACAGTGATGTATAGTTAAAATTATTTTTGAATTTATAAAAAATTAAAGCTATGAGAAGATTCGTTTTACTGACATTGGCGATTGCGTTTTCGAGCGTTATGATGGCGCAACAATCTGGTCCGGCAATTTCATGGGCCAAGACTCTTCATGATTTTGGAACTTTTAAGGAAGAAGCAGGTGTACAAACTGCTATATTCGAATTTACAAATACAGGTGACGAACCATTGTTCCTTACCAATGTAAAGGCATCTTGCGGTTGTACTGCAACAGATTATACAAAAGAGCCAATTCAACCAGGAGCAAAAGGTTATGTTAAGGCTTCTTATAACCCAAAAAACAGACCTGGAAAGTTTACAAAACAAATTACAGTTACAACAAACGAATTCCAGCCAACATCTATTGTTAGAATAATGGGTGAAGTTATTCCTGCACCAAGGCCGGAAGAAACAAAAGAATAAATAAATTACTGCTATTATGAAAAGAATGTTTTTGGCACTGATATGTGTCGTAATGTCTGTGGCTGTATTCGCACAGACAAAAAAACCGGATATCTCGTGGGAAAAGACTGCTCACAATTTCGGTCAGTTCAAAGAAGAGGCTGGTTTGCAAACAGCTGTCTTCGAATTTACTAATGTAGGCCAGGAACCTCTTTACCTGACTAATGTAAAGGCATCTTGCGGCTGTACTGCAACCGAATATTCTAAGGAGCCGATTGCTCAAGGTCAGAAAGGTTATGTAAAAGCTTCTTACAATCCGCAGAATCGTCCTGGAAAGTTTAACAAGACTATCACTGTTACAAGTAATTGTGAAACTCCAACAACAATCTTGACAATTTCGGGCGAGGTCATCCCAAGGGAAAAGGGCGTTGAGGATTACTATCCAAAGGATTTCAATGGCTTGAGATTAAGAACTTCTCACATTGCTCTTAATAACGTGTACAACACTAAGGTCGTTACTGATACTGTTGGCGTTGTAAATGTTACAGACGCACCGATGAAGGTTACTTTCCAGAATGTTCCAAAGCATATTAGAGTTTGGATGGAACCAGCTCAGCTTGCAGGAAAGAAGCCAGGTGAAAAGATGGGCCAGACTGGTGTTATCCATGTTTCGTATGACGCTACACAGAAAAACGATTGGGGATTCCTTCAGGATCGCGTTACTGTCGTTGTAAACGATAGCGTTAGCAATAAGAACAAGCTTACTGTAAGTGCAACTATTGTTGAAGATTTCTCTCATTTGACTCCAGAAGAGTTGGCTAACGCACCAAAAATAGTGTTCTCACAGACCGAATATGATTTTGGAACCATCAAGCAGGGCGATAGGGTAACTTACGAATATAAGTTCAAGAACGAAGGTAAGTCTGATTTGATTATTCGTAAGGTAAAGGCAACATGCGGATGTACTGTTCCTAATCCGGAAAAAATGGTCATTAAGCCTGGTGAAGAAAGCTTCATAAAGGCCACTTTCAATTCTTCGGGAAAGAAGGGTCACCAAAGCAAGCCGATAACCATTACAACTAATGATCCTAATAATTCAAGCGCGATATTAAAGATTGTCGGTAATGTTGAAGAACAAAAGCCGGTCGAATAAATAACGATAAACAGATAGCTAAACAATAAAAGTGGTTAATGTATTTTAACCACTTTTTTTATTATCTTTCGCAAAATTTTTTGAGTATGAAACAAGTTTTGGTATCCTTGCTGGCAATATTTCTGTCATGTCAGTTTTCTTTTTCGCAAAATTTTGATTATGAAAGAAATACGGTGATTGTAAAAATAAGACAGGACGCGGAAAATACATTTTTTAAGTCTAAGGAAGTCGAGAATCTTTATGGTATTTATGGCAATTTTACTGTAAGAAAGGAGTTTCCAGATGCAATTCGCCCCGAAAAGGAATTCAATAGGTATGGTCAGCCAACAACCGATATCTCTACAATTTACAGATTCGTTTTTGAGAATGATGTCTATGTGTGGAGCATTATAGGCCGATTGCAAAAGATTAAGGATGTAGTGTATGCCGAACCTTTATATAAAGTTTCTCTTCTCGACGTTCCAAACGACCCTTTGGCATTGCCCGAAAATGCAAATGCTGATGGAGCCTACCAGTATTGGACTCGAAATGTACGTTCCTATGAAGCATGGGACATAACAAAGGGCGATACGGCAATAATCATTGGAATCTCCGATACTGGCACAAGTTTGAATCATCCTGATCTGGCGGATAACATAAAGATAAATTACGACGATCCGGTTGATGGCATCGACAATGATAATGATGGTTATGTTGATAATTATAAGGGATGGAATTTCGCATTAGGCAACAATAATGCTCAGGTGCCACACGATTGCAGTGATAACAATCATGGCGCATACGTTTCTGGTATTGCCGACGCTGTAACTAATAATGGTATTGGCGTGTCGGGCGCTGGTTACAATTGCAAGTTTGTGCCATTGCGTATTATGAACGACGCGGGCGTGCTTGTTAATGTGTATCAGTCTATCGTCTATGCTGCAAATCATCGTTTCAATGTCGTAAATTGCAGTTGGGGTTCAACGTCGTATCAGCAAATGGGACAGGATGTTGTTGATTATGCTGTCAACAACTATGATTTGCTAATCGTAGCCGCAGCCGGTAACGAAGGCGTTGAGGGAAAGTTTTATCCGGCTTCCTTTGAAAATGTCCTTTCGGTTGCTGCAACTGATATTAACGATGCCAAGTGGAACAACTCTTCTTATTCTACTACCGTTGACGTGTCTGCACCTGGTGCAATGTTTGTGTCGACAAGTGAAAATGGCTATGCAACAATGTGGGGCGGAACTTCGTTTGCAAGTCCAATAGTTGCCGGAAGCGCAGGCATACTCCGTTCTTATTTCCCAGACCTTAACTCATTGCAGATAGCCGAAATTATACGAATATCTGCCGATAATATCGATACGTTGAACTATTTAGTCCCCGATTCGATTACTGTTGTAGATAGCACTTTCGTCGAATATTACGATAGCATTCACGTCGACAGCGTATGGAATGAGAACTTGTCGTCGTACGATAGTATTGCTGTCGACAGTGTTTGGAATGATGAACTTGGCGTCTATGAATATGATACCGTTCATAATGAAGTTTTTGTCGGCGGTTATGAATACGATACGGCTCATTACGAGGTTTATTTCGGACAGTATGTCTACGACACAACTTATGTTGACGCATCGTATCGAGTATATTTTAACGAAAGTTATGCAGGAATGCTTGGTGGTGGTCGTCTCAATTTGTTAAATGCCTTGACTTTAAGCGACGAAAACAGATATTCAACCTTAATGCACAATGCTCATTTTGACAGGCATGATGATGTTATGGATATAACTGGCGTTGTGACAAACTATTTGAATGCAAGGTCGAACCTGAGAATTTCGCTTTCAACCGAATCTCAATATGTTAGTTTCGAGAATTCGGAAATCAATTTGCCAGATATGTCAAGCATGCAAAATGACAGTTCTTGTTTTATACGCCTGCTTGTAGCGGAAGACGCGCCAAAGGAATTGACGATTAAGATAATATTGAAATTTGAATCCGACGAATTTGAGAATGAACAGTATCTTGATGTGATGGTAAATGGAGGTTATGTGGACGTAAATTCCGGCAGCCTGAATTTGACGGTTGCTGGTAACGGCCGGCTTGGATATACTGATGTTAACTCAGAAATAGGGCATGGGTTTTATCTTGACGACTACTACGAACTTTTCTACGATTGCGGTATAATTGCAGGTATCTCTGGTTCCGAAATTTACAGTTCGGTACGTCAGGTTTCGGATTTTTCTGTCGTCGAATATCCGCATCTGGTTGACGATACCTTGCCTGGTGTTCATGCTGTAGCAAAGATGTCTGATATGCTTGATTTCAATTCGAAGAATATTGAGATTTCACTTGATGTTTACGCAGATGATGATAATTACATCATTGCCGATTACAGTTTGGTAAATAAGGGTTTGGAAAATATAGAAAACTATTATTTCGGACTGTTTGCCGATTGGGATTTGTATGAGCCGGCAGAGAATATGACCGTTTACGACGAGGCAGGAAAGTTCCTTTACTGTAGGTATCAAGGTGCATTGTCATTGTATGCGGGACTAAAACTCTTGAGCACTCAGCATGCGATAGATTATTCAATGCCAAACAGGGCAGGCGGCGATGGCGCTATTGACATTTCTGATGGCTTTTCGGATTTGGAGAAATTCTATATGATATCAAATAGGTCGGTATCGGACGCTGTGTATGATATGGTTCAGTATTCGGGTGCCGGTCCGTTTGATATTGCAGCCGGTGATACGGTTGTAGTAGGATTGGCATTGTTTGCAGCGACTTCTTATGATGAGATGTGTGATGCTGTAAATGCCGCAAGGGAAAAATATTCGTACATCCATGGGGAAGAGGAAGATGGTCTTGTCGAATATTCGTCTAGTAGCATTTCTGTTTTCCCGAATCCAGCAACCGACAAATTGAGGATTTTGGGTGCAGACGATGATGCAAGTGTTTTGATTTACAATTCGTTGGGCGAATGCGTTTACCGTGGAACACAAACAGAAATAGCTATTGAAAGTTACAAGCCGGGGAT
Organism: uncultured Bacteroidales bacterium; assembly: GCA_937899245.1. GTDB lineage: Bacteria > Bacteroidota > Bacteroidia > Bacteroidales > ML635J-15 > Bact-19. The sequence goes on from CALDKB010000049.1 coordinate 50,117, forward strand.
GTATTTTGTTGAGGTTGTTGCTGGCGAAAACGTCAGAAGCATCAAGTTTATCAAGATGTAAGCGTCTATTTTTGCTTGTTTTCGTAAATCTTTATAAGGCCTTCGGCGTTTCTTGCGCTAAGCATAAGCCATTGCTTTAGGAGTTCTTCGCGCTCGTTGGCTTTTAGGTGCCAGTCGATGTCGGAAGCTCTCAATTGAGTTGTAAGTTCATATAGGCAAAGTGCGGCGGATACTGATATGTTGAAGCTTTCGGTAAAACCGAACATTGGAATTCTTACGAATTCATCGGCGTTATCCAAGACAATGTTGGAGAGTCCTGGTTTCTCCGAGCCGAAGAACAAGGCAATTTTCCCCTTTGATAAATCCAAATCCTTTAGAAGAATGTCGTTGGTATGAGGTGTAGTCGCAACAATTCTATATCCTTCGGAACGCAATGCGTTTATGGCCTCAAGTGTGTTGTTTTCCCTTTGATTGTACCTTCTGATACTTAACCATTGGGAAGAGCCCATTGCGACATCTTTGTTTTCCATGTAGCTGTATTTATTTTCAATAAAATTGACATTTTGTATGCCAAAGCAGTCGCAACTTCTAAGAACGGCCGATGCGTTATGGGTTTGGAATAAATCTTCGAGTGCGATGGCAATGTAGTTTGTACGTTCGTCAAGCACTCTGTTCAGAGTTGTGAGTCTTTCCGGTGTGACGTAAGTGGAAAGTAAGTCAATAATTTGCCTTGTGTTCATTAGCATGTATTATATATAAAAGCAAAAAGGGAACGCAAGTTCCCTTTTTTTTCTTTTGCAAAAGTATCTATTACTTCTTGTTAACAGACTTTTTCAAAGTGCTACCAGCTGAGAATCTAACAACGTTAGTTGCCGGGATTTTAATGATTTGTTTTGGATCCTTTGGATTGTGACCTTTTCTTGCTGCTCTCTTAGAAGTGCGGAAAGAACCAAAACCGATTAATGATAAAGAATCTCCCTTCTTAAGGCATTCCTGTGTTGTTGCCATGAAAGCGTCCAATGCTTTTCTAGCGTCTGCTTTTGTCAAGCCAGCTTTTTCAGCCATCTTGTCAATCAATTCTACTTTGTTCATCTTAAAAATTGTTTTGTTGATACTAATTGTGATTTATTTTTCTGCAAAAATATTAAATGACTATAAATGAGCAAACGATAAAAGAAAAAAAAACAAAATTGTTGATATCTTGTTAGAAATTGTTAATAACCTAAGCTGGCATTTGGTCTTTGTGCTTGCTTCAAAGATAGTTATACGTGTTTTTGCCCGATTAAATTTATAAACAAAATTTGTTAAAAAATAGGTGTGCTCGATGACGGGTAAATCGGTAAAAAAAACACTATATTAGCAACTTATTATTGGTAAATTATAAGTAATTGATTGTTAAACGATTATAATTAAAATTTTAAATAGAAATGCTTGAAGAAGAAGGAAGAGCAAAGGTAATTTCGATAAGTGTCGAGGATGAAATGAAGTCGGCATATATTGATTATTCGATGTCTGTGATTGTGTCGAGGGCATTGCCGGATGTTAGGGATGGCTTGAAGCCGGTTCAGCGAAGAATACTTTTTGGTATGGACGGCTTGGGTCTGGCTCCCGGTAAGCCTTATAAGAAATCGGCAAGAATCGTCGGCGAGGTAATGGGTAAGTACCATCCTCATGGCGACTCGTCCGTATATATGGCTATGGTAAGGTTGGCTCAAAAATGGGTTATGCGTTATACGTTTGTCGACGGTCAGGGTAACTTCGGTTCTGTCGATGGCGATAGCCCTGCTGCTATGCGTTATACCGAGGCCCGCCTGTCAAAGATTTCTGACGAGATGATGGCCGATATGGATAAGGAAACCGTTGATTTCGTAAATAATTTTGATGACTCGTTGCAGGAACCAAGCGTATTGCCGACCAAGATACCAAACCTGATTGTTAATGGTGCAAATGGTATTGCTGTCGGTATGGCAACAAACATGGCTCCGCATAACTTGTCGCAGACAATTGATGCAATTGTTGCATATATCGGCGACAAGGATATTGCCATTGAAGAATTGTCGAAGATTATCCAGGCTCCTGATTTTCCGACTGGCGGTATTATCTATGGTATAGATGGCGTGCGCGAGGCATACGAAACCGGTCGTGGTCGTGTGGTAATTCGTTCAAAGGCCGAAATCGAAACTTCTGAAAGAGGACACGAGCGTATTGTCGTTACCGAAATCCCTTATATGGTTAATAAGGCCGAACTGATTAAACATATCGCAAGCCTTGTTACCGACAAGAAGATCGAAGGTATCTCTAATATTAACGACGAATCTGACCGTCGCGTTGGAATGCGTATTGTAATCGACATCAAGAGAGATGCCGTTGCAAATGTAGTCTTGAACAAACTCTTTAAATACACGGAGTTGCAGTCGTCGTTCAGCATTAACAACATAGCATTGGTTAACGGACGTCCAATGGTGTTGAACCTAAAGGACCTGATTAGATATTTTGTTGAACATAGACTTGATGTCGTTACACGTCGTACCGAGTATGACTTGAGAAAGGCAGAAGAGCGTGCTCATATCGTTCAGGGCTTAATCATCGCCAGTGACAATATTGATGAAGTGGTTCAAATAATCAAGAGTTCGGACAATCCTCCTGATGCAAAGGAAAGGTTGATGGCTCGCTTTAGCTTGACCGATATTCAGGCATCGGCTATTGTCGAAATGAAGCTTCGCCAGTTGACAGGTCTGGAGCAGGAAAAGTTGAGAGCAGAATACGAAGACTTGATGAGACGCATTGAATATTATAAGCAGTTGCTGGCAAGCGTTGAAATGAGAATGCAGGTTGTCAGGGACGAATTGCTGGAAATAAAGGAAAAATATGGTGACGAACGCCAAACCGAAGTCGTTTATGCTTCTGAGGATATGAATCCTGAAGATTTCTATGCAAACGAAGAGGTGGTTATTACAATTTCTCATCTCGGATACATGAAGCGTACTTCCTTGTCTGAATTCAAGTCGCAGAATAGAGGCGGCGTTGGCGCTAAGGGTACCGCAACTCGAGACGAGGATTTCGTTGAGCACATGTTCGTGGCTACAATGCATAATACCTTATTATTATTTACTAAGTTAGGTAAGTGCTATTGGCTGAAGGTTTATGAAATTCCTGAGGGAACAAAGACTTCAAAGGGTCGACACATCCAGAATATCATCAATATCGAGAAGGATGATGAAGTTAAGGCTTACTTGAATGTTAAGTCATTGAAGGACATGGAATACATTAACAACACTTACGTTGTTATGTGTACTCGCAACGGTGTATTTAAGAAGACATTGCTTGAAGAGTACTCTCGTCCGCGTCAGAATGGTGTTAATGCAATTAACGTAAGGGAAGGAGATATGCTTCTTACAGCTTCGCTGATTGAAGATGCTGAAACTAATGTGATGATTGGTGCTTTCGGTGGCAAGACAATCAGATTCCCGCACGATATAGTTCGTCCTATAGGCAGAACCGCAACCGGAGTCAAGGGTATCACTCTCGACGATGACGATTATGTAATAGGTATGATTACCGTTCGTCCGGAGCAAGATGTGCTTGTAGTTTCCGAAAACGGTTATGGTAAGCGTTCGGGTATTGACGAATATCGTATAACAAACCGTGGCGGCAAGGGCGTCAAGACATTGAATGTTACCGAAAAGACAGGAAATTTAATTAGCATTACAGCAGTAACCGATAATGATCATCTTATGATTATTAACCGTTCTGGCCTTACTATTCGTCTGGCGGTTGATACATTGAGAGTTATGGGCCGTGCTACACAAGGCGTTCGCCTGATTAATTTGCGTGATGGCGATGTAATTGCATCTGTGGCAAAGATTGAAGGTGGAGCGGAACTTGAGCGCGTAGCAGAAGAGGAAGCTGCAAAGCTAGCGCAGCTGGAAGCAGAAGCTGACGGAAATGCAGAACCTCAAAATGTTGACTCGCAGGAAAATGATGGCTCGGTAATTGTAGAGAATGAAAACAGTGAGAATAACGAATAATAGAAATTGTACAAATAAGTTGTGAACTTTTAAAATTTTTAGATTATGAAGAAGTTATTTTTAATAGGTATTGCATTGCTCGCGGCGATGACAATGAGCGCACAAAAGCAAATGATTACTAGTGCGTGGAGTTATTTGAAGGATGGTTATCTTGATGATGCAAAAAAGGCCATTGACAAGGCAGAAGCAAATCCTCAGACAGCCGAAAGTTTCAAGACATTCTGGTTTAAAGGTCAGATTTACCAGGAACTTGGAAGTACAAAGAATAAGAAATATCAGGCATTGTGTAATGATTGCTACGAAGTTGCGTATGAATCGTACATGAAAGCATTGAAGTATAACTTCGTAAAGCCGGAACACCGTGACATTGATTTTTCAACCCAGGAAGGTTTGATGAAGTTTGCTAGCATTCTTAACCAAAACAACGAAGCAAATTACGAAAGTACAGAAGCTTTCATGGATATCTTGTTCCAGAGATTCCCTGCTTTGTCAAATGCATTTGTTAACAAGGGTATCAATGCATTCCAGACTCAGGATTTCGAGACTTCATACAATCAGTTTGCTAAGGCAATTGAGATTTCAACATTGACATTCAGAATTGATACGCAGATTTATTATTATGCTTCGTTGGCAGCTATGAGAAGCAAGAAGTTTGATGAAGCAATTACGTTGAATGAATTCTTGTTGAAGGCTAACTATGGCGCCGACAACAAGGAAAAGGTTTCTGTTTATCAGAATCAGGCAATAGCATTGAAGGAAACAGGAAATACCGAAAAGATGCTAAAGATTTTGGAAGAAGGTGTAGCAAAGTATCCTAATGACAATTATCCGCTTGTAATTGAAACCTTCAACTATTATGTTGCTGCAGGAAATCCGGAAAAAGCTAGCGAATATATAAACATGGCAATCCAGACCGATCCGAACAATGCACAGTTCTTGGTAATTAGAGGAACATTGTCGCAGGAAATGAAGAAGAATAAGGACGCTGAAGCTGATTTCACAAAGGCATTGGAAATTGACCCTAACAACTACGATGCAATATACGGAATGGGCGCTTTGTTAATAAACTCTGCTGCAGATACAATTGAATGGGCAGAAAAGAATATTCCAATTACAGATTTTGCAGAGCAGAATAAGTATCAGGAAATAGCAAAGGACTGCCAGATGAAAGCGCTTCCATATTTGGAAAAGGCTATGAGCATTAAGCCAAACGATTTGCAGGTTCTTCAGGTTTTGAAGGAGATGTACTACAAGACCGGAAAATTTGAAGAGAGCCAGGCTATTGGTGCTAAAATCAAGGAACTCACAGAATAAGGTTAATATAAGTACAATTGGCGGAGGACAATTTTGTCCTCCGTTTTTTGTTTATAAGTATATTGTAAAACATATTGCAGTAAAGCAAAAACTATATAAATTTGCGATAACAATTTTGGTAAATGAACACAAACGGCGAAATATCGTTAAAGGGAGGCTTGGTATTCAGAAATATCAAGGAGCGCGATTCGTTTTCGTTTTAGGAGACTTTTTTCGGCAAAGCATTTCCACGCTGGAAATCGTTTCCAATTTTCATTTTGAATAATCAAATAAATATTAATAATAAATAAATTTAAAAAATTATGGAATTACCATTTGCAGAATCGTGGAAAATCAAGATGGTTGAACCAATCAAGAAGTCCACAAGGGAAGAAAGAGAAAAATGGCTGGAAGAAGCCGGCAATAACATCTTTATGTTGAAGTCTGATCAAGTTTATATTGACCTTTGCACCGATTCTGGTACAGGCGCAATGTCTGACAGACAGTGGAGTGCAATGATGCTTGGTGATGAAAGCTACGCAGGAGCTCGCAGTTTCTTCAATTTCAAGAATACAGTTAACGAAATTACTGGTTTCAAGTATGTTATCCCAACACATCAGGGCCGTGCAGCAGAGAACGTATTGTTCTCATATCTTGTAAAGCCGGGTATGATTATTCCGGGTAACGCACATTTTGATACAACAAAGGGTCATATCGAAAGCCGTAAGGCATTTGCTATCGACGTAACTTGCGACGAAGCTCACGATACTCAGCTCGAAGTTCCGTTCAAGGGTAATGTAGGCCTTGAAAAACTTGAAAAGGTTTTGAAGGAAAACAAGGGTAATATTCCTTTCATGGTTCTTACTGTTACTAACAACACAGTTGGTGGTCAGCCAGTTAGCATGAAGAATATTCGCGAAACCTGTGAACTTTGCCACAAGTATGGTGTTCCGGTAAATATCGACTCTGCTCGTTTCATCGAAAACGCATATTTCATCAAGACTCGCGAAGAAGGTTATGCAAACAAGACTATCGCAGAAATCGCAAAGGAAATGTTCAGCTATGCAGACAGCATGACAATGTCGGCAAAGAAGGACGGTCTTGTAAACATGGGTGGTTTCATCGCAACTAACAAGGAAGAATGGTACAAGGGCGCACAGAAGTTTGCTATCTCTTGCGAAGGTTTCTTGACATACGGCGGTATGAACGGTCGTGATATGGACGCTTTGGCAGTTGGTCTTCGTGAAAACTTGCAGTTCGAAATGATCGAAACTCGTATCAAGCAGGTTGCTTACTTGGCATCGAAGCTTGATGAATACGGAATTCCTTATCAGCGTCCTGCTGGTGGTCATGCTATCTTCGTAGATGCTGATAAGGTTTTGACTAACATTCCGAAGGAAGAATTCCCAGCACAGACTTTGACTTGCGAACTTTACCTTGAAGCTGGTATCCGTGCTTGCGAAATCGGTTATGTATTGGCAGACCGTGATCCTGTTACTCGTGAAAACCGTTTCGGCGGCTTGGATTTCGTACGTCTTTGCATTCCTCGTCGTGTTTACACAAACAACCACATGGATGTAATTGCAGCAGCTTTGAAGAATGTTTACGATCGTAGAGATTTTATCAAGCGTGGTCTTGAAATCACTTGGGAAGCTGAATTGATGCGTCACTTCACTTGCCAGTTCAGAAGACTTAAGTAAGAAAATTTGAAGATTAGAGAATTTATTAGCTATCGCTAATGATGTACTTTAAGTTATGTTCTGCATCACCTCAATAGTTCATACAAGTTTGACTATATTCGGTTCGCACGAACATTCGGGCTGCGCCTCGGCAATTTGAGCAAGCTCATTGCTCTCGGTTTGCACCGACATTGAAGATTTGAAGATTCTCTAGTTGTCGCAAAATAGAAAGGTCGCCATTTCGACGACCTTTTTTATTTATATATCAATGATTTTGAGCTCTATTTTGCTCCGGCAAGTTTCTTGATGTCGTTAAGCTTGTTGAGGGCTTCGAGCGGACTTAACCTGTCGATGTCGAGGTTCATAAGTTCCTTTTTGATTTGCGATAGGACAGGGTCGTCGAGCTGGAAGAAGCTGAGCTGGTAGCCGTCGCGATTCTGGGCAATTGAATCAACATTCTTGCTTACTTTGCTTGTATTGTTAACGTCATTGCCATTGTTTTCCAATTGTTCGAGGATCTTGTTTGCACGGTAGACGATTGACTTAGGCATTCCGGCCATTTTTGCTACGTGGATACCGAAGCTATGTTCGCTACCGCCAGGCTGTAATTTTCTAAGGAAAATTACCTTGTTGTTAGATTCCTGAACAGAAACATTGTAGTTTTTGATTCGTGAGAAATCCTTTTCCATCTCGTTTAGTTCGTGGTAGTGGGTTGCGAACAGCGTTTTTGCCTTTGAATGTTCGTGAATGTATTCGGCTATAGCCCAAGCTATTGATATACCGTCGTATGTGCTGGTTCCGCGTCCAAGTTCATCGAGAAGGATAAGACTTTTGTCCGACATATTGTTCATGATGCTGGCAGCTTCGGTCATTTCGACCATAAAAGTGGATTCGCCCATTGAAATGTTGTCGGAAGCGCCAACACGAGTGAAAATTTTATCAACGATGCCGAGTTCTGCTTTTTGTGCGGGGACATAGCACCCAATCTGGGCCATAATGCATATCAGGGCGGTCTGGCGAAGTAGTGCTGATTTACCCGACATATTCGGACCGGTAATCATCATAATCTGTTGCGTCTTATCATCGAGGAAGACATTGTTGGAAATATATGCTTCGCCGAATTTCAATTGTTTTTCTATTACAGGGTGACGACCTTCGGTAATGTTGATGATATTGCTGTCGTTGATTTCTGGGCGACAGTAGTTGTTTTGCCTTGCGACAATTGCAAACGACATAAGGCAGTCGATTCGGGCTATAATTCCAGCGTTGACTTGGACTTTGCCAATATAGGAAGCAGAAAAGGCGATAAGTTCGTTGTATAATTTTGACTCAATGGTTGCAATCTTTTCTTCGGCGCCAAGAATTTTTTCCTCATATTCCTTTAGCTCGGAGTTGATGTATCTTTCGGCGCTTACCAGAGTTTGTTTGCGTGTCCATTCGGGTGGAACTTTGTCCTTGTGAGTATTTCGCACCTCGAAGTAATATCCGAACACATTGTTGTAGTTGACTTTTAGTGAAGGGATTCCTGTGCGTTCGCTTTCGCGTTTCTCAAGATTTGCAAGGTATGATTTGCTGTTGGTCGAAATACTTCGGAGCTCGTCGAGTTCGGCATCAACGCCATTTGCAATTACATTTCCCTTTGAAACCAAGTTTGGACATTCTGGACTAATGTATTTTCCAATCATTTCGCGAAGCTCACGACAATCGTCTATTTGCTCGCCGATTATCTGTAGCTCGGAAATTTTGGATTTTTTGCATAGTTCAATAACGGGGACAATTGCATCGAGCGAATATTTGAGCTGAAGCATTTCGCGAGGGTTGACCCTGAGAGTTGCTACCTTTGAAGCCAGTCGTTCGAGGTCGCCAATTTGTGAAAATTGTTCAGAAAAGCTATCGAGAGTATCGTCGTTGTCGATAAGGTATTCAACAACATTCAGTCGTTCGTTTATCTTGTCGATATTTTTCAGTGGAAGAGCGAGCCAACGTTTCATCAGACGACCGCCCATACCGGTTTGCGTGTTGTCTATGATATTGATAAGGCTTTTCCCGTTTTCGTAGCCGGAGTCAAAAAGTTCGAGGTTGCGGATTGTGAATTTGTCGAGCCAAACATACTTGTCCTCGTCGATGCGTGCGAGGTTCTTTATATGGTCGCGGCAATTGTGCTGTGTGTAGTCCAAGTAGTCGATTATAGCGCCGGCGGCAATGACGCCTATCTTTAAGTTTGAGACGCCAAAACCTTTTAGTGATTTGGTTCCGAACAGTTTTGTGAGTTTTTCGTTGGCATTGTCTTCTGTAAACATCCAGTCGTCGAGACCGTAAGTGGCAGGTAATTCACGGAAATTTTCTAATATATCCTGTTTCTGTTTTTTTTCGAAGACGACTTCCTTTGGCCTAAAATTTTGAATTAGTTTTTCGATATATTCTTTAGTGCCTTGTGACACAAGAAATTCGCCGGTTGAAATGTCGAGGAATGCTATGCCATATATTTTCTTTTCGAAGAAAATGCTGGCTAGAAAATTATTTTCCTTTTGCTCGAGAACATTGTCGTTCATATTGACCCCAGGCGTAACTAGTTCGGTAATACCGCGCTTGACAATAGTTTTTGCTGTTTTTGGATCTTCGAGTTGTTCGCATATTGCGACACGGTATCCAGCACGTACAAGTCGTGGCAGGTAAGTGTCGATGGCATGATAGGGGACTCCGGCAAGAGGCGAACCGGCACGTTGTGTAAGCGTGATTCCAAGCACTTTGCTTGAGATTACGGCGTCGTCGCCAAATGTTTCATAGAAATCGCCAACGCGGAAAAGCAATATTGCATCTGGATGCTTGCGCTTCACTTCGTAATATTGTTTCATCAACGGTGTTTCCTGTGTCTTGTTGTCTGCCATAACTCCTGTGTTTTGATGTGCAAAGTTACGATTTTTGATATCGAGTTTGCATTTACGATATTAACAAAAATGTAAAAGTTATAAAACGCTTTTAAGTCTTTTGCTTACAAAAATGCGTCTGACGATGAGAATCCCTTATAATTCGGTACGACCAAATACTTCGACTGCCTTATTGAAAATTCCTGTGAGATATGCGAGAGTCATTCCGTAGTTTGAGATTGGAATTCCGGCATCAGTTGCTGTTTTCAACCTGTTTATCAGTTGTTTGCGTGTCACCATGCAACCTCCGCACTGAATTACCATTGCGTAGTCGGTGATTTTTCCGGGAATATCGTCGAGACCAGCGACGAAAGTAAAGTCCAATTTCTTGCCTGTGAACTTGCGAAGTCCGTTTGGAATTTTTACGCGGCCAATATCCTCGCACGAAACGTGGTGACTGCAACTTTCGAGCATGAGGATTTTGTCTCCGTCCTGAAGTTTTGAGATGTAAGGCGTTCCCTTGATATAATTTTGAAAATCACCTTTGCTACGGGCAAGAACAATAGAAAAGCTTGTCAGAGGAATGTCTGCCGGGATTTTAGCTTTAATGATGTGGAAAACCTGAGAATCAGTAACAACCAGTTTTGGCTTAATTCCACGAGAGAAGAAATTTTCAACCTCTGTGTCCTGAATTACGATTGCAATGCAGTGGTTGTCAAGGCAATCGCGAAGGACTTGAACTTGGGGGAGAATCATTCTTCCTTGAGGAGCTTCGCTGTCTATCGGTGTGATTAACAGAACAATGTCGTTCTGTGCGACAATATCGCCAAGAAGAGTCTGGAATGTCCATGTGCTTTCTGGTGCAATTTGTTTAATTGTATCGAAAACGAGAGAAATATTATCCCTGTTTGTCGTCGTGAAGTCTAAAACTGGCACATTAAATTCAGCTTCAATGTCGGATTTTAGTCCTGAGCAAATTGGAGCGAGGTCAGATTTGTTGTGGATTATGAAGAAAGGAGTCTTCAGCTCGTTAATTTTATGAATGAGGTCTCGTTCGTAATCGCCAAAGTTGTTATCGGAAATTACGAGAATAGCCATATCTATAACATTAAGTGTATCGATTGATTTTTGGATTCTTAGCTGTCCGGTTTCGCCTTCATCGTCGATTCCGGCGGTGTCGATGAAAATTACCGGTGCGTAGCCAAGTATTTCGAACGAGCGCTTTACCGGATCGGTCGTCGTGCCTTTAAGGTCGGATACAATAGATATGTTTTGCCCTGACAGACAGTTGATTAACGATGATTTTCCGACATTTCGTCTGCCGTATATTCCTATGTGAGGTTTATTTTCTTTTCCTTGTTGCATATTAAAAGTTCCTAGTTGTTTCGATGAAACGGTCTTTTCCGTTCAAGTCCTTAATTATATTGGTGTTATTATAGGAGAAAGATTCGCAAAGTTCAGTCATTTCTTTTCCAAATCGTTCATTGATTTCAAGATAGACTTTAGTAGGATAATTTGGTTGATGCCTGTCGATGAACTCAATGATTTTTCGATAGAAAACAAGCGGGTCGCAGTCGTCGACATAAAGTGCAATATTTGGCTCGTATTCGGTTACATTCCTGTGCATCAGTTTTTTTTCGCTGTTAAGAACATATGGAGGATTGCTGATCACAATGTCGAATTTCTCATCAAAAGGAAAATTCTCGCATGATAGTATGTCGTATTTAGCAGTTTTAACATCTGCCTTATTGCTGTTTGCGTTCTTATTGGTGATCTCAAGAGCCTTAGGGAAAATATCGACGGCAAATACATTAGCCTCAGTCAGAATTTTCTTTATTGTAATTGAAATGCAGCCGCTTCCGCAACCAATGTCTAGAATGTTGATAGGTGTATTAGCAGTTGTTTTGCATATTGTATCGACGAGGATTTCGGTTTCCTGCCGTGGAATAAGCACATTGCTGTCGACATAGAAATTCAAACCATAGAATTCGGCATTTTGCGTGATATATTGGACGGGTTCGCCCATAGTTAAGCGTAATGCTTTTTCCTGAAGAAGAGCAATGTCCGGGTTCTCCAGTTCGTTGTCGCTGTTAATTAGCATATTGGTGCGCGACAGTTTCAAAATGTCGCATACCAGAATTTCGGCTATAGACTTTGCTTCGTTTGCATCGTATAATCGAGCAAGATTTGCCGACAAGTCCTTTATGAACCGAGAGATAGTCATTTATCTGATTACCTGAATATTTCCGTCGTTAGTGACTTTTATAATATCTGAATTTTTGTTTTTGCTAAGTTCGTCAAGTCGCAAAGGAACGATATAATCTACGTTCATTTTCAGTTCGTTTGCGATGTCGCAGTAGCCCAATGGAGGATTAGTTCCTGATAGGTTTGCGGAAGTGGATACTATCGGCTTCCCGAATTGTTTGATTACCAATCTGCAAAAATCATCGTTGACGATTCGTATTCCGATTGAGCCATCGGCTGCGACAAGGTTTTGCGGTAGATTTTTTGCCTTTGGGTAGATAATTGTTAGTGGCCTGTCTGCAGCTTCTATTAGTTGTTCAGCAATTTCGGGAATAGACTCGGTGTAATTTTTCATCATTTCAATTGAGTCGACAAGTATCAGCATGCTTTTGCTAGAGTCGCGATGTTTGATGTCGTATATTTTTGATATTGCGTTTTTGTCGCAAGCATTGCATCCGATACCCCAGATGGTGTCGGTAGGATAGAGGATTGTGCCTCCGTTTTCGAGGACCTTGCAGGTCTCATCAACAATTTTTTTCATAGTTTATTATAGAAAGACATTAGTTCTTCGGTGATTAAGTTTCTATTGAAACGCTTGCTGCGTTCGTAGCCGCGTTCAATTAGTTTTTGGCGTTCGCTATCGTTTTCAAGCAGATATTTTATCGCTTCCGCAAGATTGTCCTTATGTGGGGCGTTAATTGTGAAAGCGGCGTTACCTGCAATTTCGCCGGTACTGCCGTTGCTGTTTGTTATTACGGGTGTTCCGGAGAAGAATGCTTCGAGGATAGGAATTCCAAATCCCTCGTACATGGACGGATAGATGAATAGGTCTGCCATCTGGTAAATTGCAGGCAGGTCGGCATTTCCGAGACGTTCAAGTACGTGCAGTTGCGATGACATGTTATGGGCGTCGGCATAGGCCTGAATTTCATCGTAGTAAGATGTTTTTCGGCCAACGAGTACAAAGTCGATGTCGAGATTGTATTCGTGAATAGCTTCAAGAATTTTGTGGGTGTTCTTTCGCTTTTCGATGGTTCCTACGGAAAGTATGTAGTGCTGAGGTAAGTTGTTGGCCTTGCGTATTCGTTCCTTTTCTTCGTCGCTAATCTTTTGTGCGAACTTTTGGTTGCAAGTTTGATATAGGACATCGATTTTCTTGTCGTTTATGCCGTAGAATTCCATTATGTCGTTTTTCGTCTGGCTGCTTGTGGCGATTATCCGGTCGGATTTTTCGCAGGCATAACGAAACTTGATGTCGTTTATCTTTCTGTCAAAGAATTTATATAGATGCGGGAATTTTAGGAAAATAAGGTTGTGAATTGTAACAACTTTAACAGCTTTTGTCTTGTCGATGTCTCTTGGCAGCTCGTTGCACAGTCCATGAAAAATGTCTAATCCGTAATTGCTTGCGAGTTCTCCGAGATGCATAGGTCTCCAGCTGGCCATTGATAATTTAGAGGAGCTTTCGGGCATTATTAGATTGTTGCAATATTTATCCTCAACAAGACCATAAGGATTGCCAGTGCTGAAAAGATAGTACTCGTTTTCGGGGTACAAATCCTGTAGAGAACGAATGACATCCCTGCTGTAGTTTCCAAAACCTGCTTTGTTGACAAAAGCACCGGTTGCATCAAATCCGATTTTCATAAGCGATGTTTTAAACGGCTACATTATTTTCTCTCAAGGCATCGTTCAGCGATGTTTTCTTGTCGGTAGATTCCTTTCTCTTTCCGATAATCAGTGCGCATGGCAGATAGTAAGTTCCAGCTGGAAATTGCTTTGCTGTGCTTCCGGGTATAACAACCGAACGCTCGGGAACGTATCCCTTGTATTCGATAGGTTCTTTGCCTGTGACATCAATAATTTTGGTTGAGGCGGTAATTACGGTGTTTGCGCCAAGGACGGCTTCCTTGCAAATGTGAGCGCCTTCCACGACAATGCATCTTGAGCCTATGAAACAGTTGTCTTCAATGATTACAGGAGCTGCTTGTACAGGTTCCAGAACGCCGCCGATACCAACTCCGCCCGACAGATGAACGTTTTTGCCAATTTGGGCGCATGATCCTACAGTTGCCCAAGTGTCTACCATAGTGCCTTCCTCGACGTGTGCGCCGATATTTACATACGACGGCATCATTATTACGCCTTTGGCAAGAAAGGCACCATAGCGCGCGGTAGCCGGAGGAACGACACGTACACCAAGTTTGTCGTAATTGTGTTTCAGGGCAATCTTGTCGTAATATTCAAAAATGCCACTTTCCAGTTTTTCCTGTTTTTGAGTCGGAAAATATAGTATGACAGCTTTTTTCACCCATTCGTTCACTATCCATTTGTCACCATTCGGTTCGGCAACGCGGATATTCCCCTTGTCGAGAAGTTCGATGGTTTCCTCAATAGCTTTAACGCTCTCTGCTTCTTTTAGCAGATCGCGGTTTTCCCATATATTTTCAATTTTTTTCTTTAGTTCTGAGTACATAGTGATTGATATTGTTTGTTGTTATTTCTTTTTTGCTGAAACTATTTCGATAATATCCCTGATGGTTTTCATCTTTTCGATTTCATCGTCACTGATTTCGATATTGAAAGCATCTTCAAGGTCAAGTGTGATGTCGACGACGCGAGCGGAGTTTATCAGCAGGTCGTCCTTTAGGTTCTTTTCAATGGTGAAGTTTTCCCAAAGCTTGTCGTCAAAAGTATATTTCTTTATTATTTTAATAATCTGGTCTTCCATATCTTATCAGTTTATGAAGTTCTTTAAAACTTTTCCTGTGATTGATTCCTTGCATTTCAGCAGGTTCTTGGTCGGACCTTCGAATACAAGGTTTCCGCCGTTTTTGCCACCGTCGGGACCGAGATCTATGATCCAGTCGGCGAATTTGATGACTTCCGGATTGTGTTCGATAATAATAAGTGTATGACCTTTGGCGCGCATATTGCCAAGTGCTTTCAGCAGCTTGTTGATGTCGTGGAAATGCAGTCCGGTAGTCGGCTCGTCGAATATGAAGATTGTGGGTTCGCAGTTTTCCATGCTGAGGAAGTAGGCGAGTTTGACTCTTTGGCTTTCGCCGCCGCTTAAGGTGCTGGATGACTGTCCCATTTTCAGGTACCCGAGTCCGACGTTTATATAGTTTTGAAGCAGCGATACGATGTTCTTTTCAGTTTTGCTTTCGCCCTGGCCAAAGAATTCGACGGCTTCCTCGATGCTCATTTCAAGAATATCGTATATGTTCTTGTCGCGGTACTTGATGTCGAGTACTTCATCTTTGTATCGCTTGCCGTTACAAGCTTCGCATATAAGATGTATGTCGGACATGAATTGCATTTCGACGGTTATTTCGCCTTCGCCCTGACATACTTCGCAACGACCGCCCTCGGAGTTGAACGAAAAGTGCGAGGCCTTTAGCCCGTTGAGTTTTGCTGTTTTCTGTTCGGCAAAAAGTTTTCTAATCTCGTCGAATGCCTTGATGTAAATTGCAGGGTTTGACCGAGACGATTTCGCTATTGGGTTTTGGTCGACATATTCGATGTTCTTAATCATATTTATGTCGCCGCTAATTTTGTCAAAGTCGCCAGCCTTGTCGGCTGAGATGCCAAGTTCGCGACGAATTGCAGGATAAAAGATGCCTTTCACCAAACTAGTTTTTCCCGAACCGCTGACGCCTGTTACGACTGTTGCCACGTTTAGCGGGAAGCTTACATTGATGTTCTTGAGGTTGTTAAGTCGAGCACCTTCAATTTTTATCGAGTTGCACCATTTCAGCGGATGGTCGTTTTTGGGATTTTGCAGTTCGCCGCGTATATATTTAGCTGTAAGCGTGTCGGCTTTTTCCAACTTTTTGATGTCGCCTTCGAAGACAACTTCCCCGCCGAAATCACCAGCGAGAGGGCCGATGTCGATGATATAATCGGCTGAACGTATAATTGCCTCGTCGTGTTCGACAACTACAACGGTGTTTTTTTTGTCGCGAAGTTTTTTCAGTATTGAAATAAGATTCTGTGTGTCTCGTTCGTGGAGTCCTATGCTTGGTTCGTCGAGGACATATAGAGAGCCCACAAGTCCGGAACCGAAAACGGTGGCGAGGTTCATTCTCTGTGATTCTCCGCCTGATAGAGTAGAGGCAAGTCGATTGAGGGTTAGATAGTCGAGTCCGACTTCGATCATTGATTCAAGTCGAACACGGATTTCTTCGCGAAGTCGTGCGGAGGCTTGCATTTCGAACTCAGACAATTCCATGCCCTTGAAAAAAGCATATAGGTCGCTTATTGGCATGTCTATAAGTTCGCCGATGTTTTTTCCTCCGACTTTTACATAGAAGGCTTCTTTTTTCAAGCGTTTGCCTTTGCAGTCGGGACAAGTGGTCTTGCCTCTGTATCTGGAAACTAGAACTCTGTTCTGTATCTTGTATTTCTGTGTTTCGATATAGGCGAAGAAATCGTTTATGCCATAAATGTCGTGCTTCTTTTCTCCGTTCCAGACAATGTCTTTTTCTGCTTCTGTCAGTTGGTAGTACGGTCGATGTATAGGGAAGTTAATCTTGGAACTTTTCATCATGAAGTCCATGTTCCATTGTTTCATGACATCACCGCGCCAGCAGAATACGGCACCGTCGTAGATGCTCATCCCTTTGTTAGGTATTACAAGGTCTTCGTCGATGCCAAGGATTTTACCAAAACCTTCGCATGTAGGACAGGCGCCAATAGGATTGTTGAAGTTGAACAGATTAACGGTCGGTTGTACAAAAGACATTCCGTCGGCTTCGAAACGATTTGAGAATGAATGTTTTGTCAGTTCTGCTCCGTATTCGTATACTAAGCATTCGCCCTTGCCCTCGTAGAATGCGGTCTGAACCGAATCTGCAATTCTGCTTACAAGGGTGCCGTCTTGTTTTACTGAAATTCTATCAAGTACAATATGTATTGTGTCGGCCAGATGCTTCGTGTCGCAGACCTCGTCTGTTTTAAGTAGTTCATTGCCGTCAACGAATCGTATGAACCCCTGTTTGCTTATCAGAGCCAGCTGTTCTTCCTTCTTTTGCTTTTTGTTGAAGGTGTATGGAAAGCAGATTAAAACTTTGGTGCCTTCTGGCATTGCGGTTATGAACTTGATGATGTCTTCGGTACTATGGCTTTTGACTTCGCAGCCTGAAATTGGCGAGTATGTCTTTCCGATTCTGGCAAATAGCAGCTTGAGGTAGTCGTATATTTCTGTTGATGTTCCGACTGTAGAACGAGGGTTCCTAGTGTTTACCTTCTGGCGGATAGCTATTGTTGGTGGAATTCCGTCGATAAAGTCAACATCTGGCTTGTGCATTTTTCCGAGAAACTGACGCGCATACGACGAAAGGCTTTCCACATATCGTCTCTGGCCTTCGGCAAAAAGAGTGTCAAAAGCAAGCGAGGACTTTCCCGAGCCGGATAATCCGGTGATTACTACCAGTTTATTTCTTGGAATTTGTAAGTTTATATTCTTTAGGTTGTTGACTCTAACGCCACGTAGTGTGATATATCCGGAATCTGCCATTGCTATTAGCCATAATTTTTTACAAAGTAAGCAATTTATTGGCAAATTTGGAAATGAAAAAATACGTCTTAAGGGCTTAGTTCTTAACAGATTTTTAAACTATGATAAATTTGAGTTAATCATTGTGCGAGAGAAAATAAATCTGATATTTCGATGTTATATTTGCTGAAGTAAAAAAAGGAATTTGTTATGAAAATGAAGAGTCTATTTTACTGTCTTCTGTCTGGATTGTTAGGCGGAGGCGTTGCAGTGGCGGGTGTGCTGTTTTTCGGAGCCAAATCGCAAGAAATTCCTAATGGCGAAGTCGTTGACTCCCAATTGCCTGTAACCAATGTTAGCTATACAGGTACACATTCGGTTGGAAACGTTGACTTTTGTGATGCTGCAGAGACTGCTTTGGATGCTGTCGTTCATATCAAGACAAGTTACAACCAGACGGCTTATACTTTGTATGATTTTATTTTTGGTACGCAGTCGGCCATGCAGGTGTCTTCGTCAGGGTCAGGTGTAATTGTCTCATCCGATGGGTATATTGTTACAAATAACCATGTTATAGCAGACGCAGAAGTAATAGAGGTTGTGATGAACAACAAGAAGTCGTATTCGGCGAAGATAATAGGAAAGGATGCGACTACAGATTTGGCCTTGCTGAAAATTGATGCTAATGATTTGCCATATATGAAGTACGGCAATAGCGATGACTTAAGGATTGGAGAGTGGGTGCTAGCTATAGGTAATCCGTTTAACTTGACATCAACAGTGACGGCCGGAATAGTAAGTGCCAAGGCAAGAAACATTGATGCGCATTCTGGAAATCAGGTGATTGAGTCATATATTCAAACAGATGCGGCTGTTAATCCTGGCAGTAGTGGCGGCGCACTTGTAAATGCGAAAGGCGAACTTGTAGGGATCAATTCTGCAATAGCTTCGCAGACAGGTTCTTATATTGGATATTCGTTTGCCATTCCTGTAAATATGGTCCGCAAAATAGTAGCTGATATAGTTGAGTTCGGCAGTGTGCAGCGAGCATATATGGGCATTGAGATGATTGACTTGGACGCACAGGTGGCGAAGAAGTTAAATGTCGATGATGTGTCTGGCGTTTATGTATCAAAGGTTGTTGCAGGTGGTGCTGCCGAAAATGCCGGAGTTGCTGTTGGCGACATCGTTTTGGCGATTAACGATACCAAGGTAAATTCAGCGACTGCTCTGCTTGAAGCTGTAAGCCTGTATCGTCCTGGTGCTGAAGTAACTCTTGATATAAAATCTGGCAACTATACTAAAACAGTGAATATTACACTTCAGAATAAATACGGCGGTACCGAATTGGTAGTATCAAGCGGAGCGGAGTCGTTGGGTGCGCGACTAGAACCTGTAAGCTCACAAATGAAAGCTCGACTAAGGATAAAGAATGGCGTTCAGGTTGCTGAACTTTCGTCAGGCAAGTTGGCTGCTTGTGGAGTGCAAAAAGGTTTTATAATTGTTAGGGCCAACAATAGGAATATATATTCTGCGGAAGATTTGGAAAAGGTCGTAAACGATTCGGATGGGGCTGTGTTCGTTGAGGGAATTTATCCAAACGGAGTAACTGGCTATTATGCCTTTAAAGTCGATTAACTAAACTTTTACTTTGTTCTTATAAAAAAATAGGCTAGGAGAATCCTGGCCTATTTTGTATATGTTCGATGTAATCGAAACTATCTAACTTTCGAACCGATTTTGTCGTATCCTTCAGCTTCTGTTGCCAACTTAAGTGCTTTGTTGTAGTTGTTGTCGGCATTCAGAATTGAGAACAGCTCGTCTTGAGCTTCCTTATTGTTCTGGTACTTGGTCTTGATTTCAGCGTCGATGCTTTGGTGTTCGCAGAATGCATCGTTTATCTTTTCTGCCTCTTCATCAGAAATATTATTGTCGGCAATAGCCTCCTTGATAAGGTTTGCAATAGTATTCTTTGAGTCGAAGATTGTCTTTGCGTCGTGTATTGGACAGATGTTTTGTTCTGCTTCCTGATCACATTTTGCAGGTTCTACGTTTTTGTCCTTGCAGCATGAAAAGCCAATAATTAGAATTATTAAACTGGCCAAAATTGTTAGTTTTCTCATAATCAAATATTTATTTATCTGTTAAACTTAGTTTTGCATATCCTTCTGTCTCTGCTAGTTTGTAGCAAGTTTCTGCGAGGCGTTGCCATGCGTTGTCGTTGTACATCAATTGTTGAAATTGTGACAGTCCGTTTGTGTCGTCGCCATAACTTTCTGATGTTGACTTAATAACGCTGATGTATTCGGCTTCGCTATCCTTAATGTCGTCGATTTCGCTGTCGTCAATTATTTCGTCGCTTATTGCTTCTTCGACAATGTCACAATAAGAGTTGATTGCCTTGGCAACTTTTTCTGCGTCTCTTTCTGGAGTTTTGGCGCAAGAGCATAAGATAATTGCTGGAGCAACCAATAAAATTAATAATAGTTTATTCATCATTATTATGCTAATAATTCTGCAAAAGTAAAATTTTTATTCTAATTAGTTCTCGTCTTGCCAGATTTTTTTGAACTCTCAATAATAAAATGTATCCTGTTGAAGACGTTAGCTTCAGAAGTGCCGGCATCGAAATCAAGGAAAAGTAGGTTCATGTTGGGGAACAACTGTTTGATTTTCTTTTCCATACCTTTGGAAATTATGTGGTTGGCAATGCATCCGAAAGGTTGTAGGCTGACAACACTGTTGATTCCGTTTTTTGCATAATTGGCGATTTCGGCAGGAAGCAGCCAGCCTTCTCCGAAGTTTGTTGCCGGGCTAACGATTTTTGTGGCGTCGTCAAAGGCTTCGAACAGGTTGTCAAATGGTCTGTAGCTTGGAAATCCTTCACATATCTTGTCGTATTTCTTTGCTACTCTGGCAATTATATTGTATGCGCCGGTAGTTATGAAGGCAGGTGTGTTCGACGGCTTAATGTGGTATTTTCTGTTGACTGCGTTGTTTATCAAACTGTTGATGAAAAAATTGTAGATTGACGGTACGGCAACTTCTATTCCTTGTTCGTTAAGCCAGTCAACAACAAACTTGTTGCTGAAAGCATTGTATTTCAGATAAATCTCGCCAACAATACCTATTGTCGGATATTGAGCTCCTTCGTTTATGTTTTCTTTGAATTCGGAGATGGCACTCCTGAGAAGTTTTGGTAATTCGTTGCTGTTTTTCTCTTCAATATACTTAAAGCTTAAGTTTGTGTATTTGCTTCTAATTTCCTTTGCTATGCCTTTTTGCTTTTCTCTGATAACTGCACCTTGGTATAATTTTGAAAGACAGTCGGCATATAGCATTGTGTTAAGGACCAACTTTAGGTGCTTGCCAATGTTTAGGTTGAATCCTGGTTGGTAATTTATAGTGCTACTGCCTGTGGCAACTGCGATTACGGGAATGTCGGTGTATCCGGCTGTAACCATTGCGTTCTTGATAAGCGACAGGTAGTTGCTTGCGCGGCATTGTCCGCCAGTTTGGGTTATGCCGACGGCAATTTCATCCCTTGAATATTTTCCGCTTTCGAGGGCCATCATGATGTTGCCAAGGACTATTGTGGCAGGGTAGCAGATGTCGTTGTTGGCGAATTTTAAGCCGTATTCGTTCGATTCTGCGGTGCCTTTAGGCAGGTTAATTAGCTTGTAGCCAAGAACTTTGAAAACGGAAGGTAAAAATTCGGAATAACCTTCGGCAAAAAACGGTGCAATAATAGTTCTGTGTCGGTCTTTCGTTTCGAAAGGTATGGTAGTGCGGAACTTAATGTCCTTGCGCTTGCTCTGGTTTAACTTCAGACTTTCCACTAGCGACCGGATTCTTAATCTTAAAGAACCAATGTTGTTTACGTCGTCTATCTTTAAGATAGTCAGGTTTTTACCTTTGCGATTTAGAATGCTTCCTATTTCGTCGAGTATGAATGCGTCGGGACCGCAACCGAAAGAAGTGAGTTCTATGAACTGTATGTTGTCCGGTGCGTTTGCGACGTAATGGGCGGCCTTGAAAATTCGCGTAGGGAATGTCCACTGTGTCAACGAATGTATTTCGTCGAAAATGTTTTCGTTGTTAAGGTATGATACGTTTTCGGTAACTACGTCGATGCCCATTTCTGCGATTGCTTGTGAAACCTTGTGTTGTATCAGCGGGTCGATGTGATAAGGGCGTCCGGCAAGGACGATTACCATTCTGTTCTCCGCTTTGGCTTTTTCTATCACCTCGGCTGTGCGTGCCTTTAGTTTGTCTCGGTATTCCTGCTGTGCTGTAATTGCATTTTTTATTGCTATGTTGCGAGTCTTTCGGTCGATGCCCAAAGTTTTTAGGTAGGCGTTGCACGATTTATAAAGAAGCTCCTCGTTTCTAAATGTAATAATAGGAGAATCAAATCGTATGCCGTATTTACTTTCAGTATCTATTGAACTTTTTATGACGTCGCCATAACCACTTACGATAGGACAGTTGTAGCTGTTTTTCGATTTTTCATCCTCTTTTGTTTCCAGTACTATAAACGGGTAGAAAATATAGTCGACTTTTTTGTTTGCAAGGTCAATTACATGGCCGTTCATGAGCTTGGCGGGGAAACAAATATTGTCTGACATTATCGACTTTACACCGGGTTCGTATAGTTTGTTAGTTGATTCTCCAGACAATACAACTTCGTATCCTAGTGTGCTGAACATTGCCTGCCAAAATTGGAAGTTTTCGTAAGTGCCTAATGCTCTGGGGATACCGACACGTTTTCCGTTGCTGGCAGATGAGAAATTTCTTTTTTCAAAAAGCATTGCTTCCTTTTCGGTGTGCATGTTTATTCCTCTGCATGTGTCTTCAGTCTTGTTGGAGAATGCTTTTTCGCAGTTGTTGCCGGCGTAGAACTTGTTGCCATTTTCGAACTTAAAAATGTTTACAGTGCATTGATTTTCACATCCTTTGCAGTTTGTCGTCGAGGATTCGTAGCTGTTGAACTTTATTAGTTTGCTTATGCTTGTCGGCTTGTTGCAACCAATTGATTTTCCGTAAATTGCAGCACCGAATGCACCCATAAGTTCGGGAATGTTCGAGAAGTAGACGTTTTTGCTTGTCATTACTTCGAGCGCCTTGACGATTGAAAGGTTCTTCATGGTGCCACCTTGAACGACAATGTTTTGCCCGAGTTCGTCTAAGTTTTTTAGTTTTAGGACTTTAAATAGACAATTCTTAATTACGGAATAAGAGAATCCTGCGGCAATATTTTCAATTGATGTGCCTTCGCGTAGCGACTGTTTAACCTTGGAGTTCATGAAGACAGTGCATCTGGTCCCAAGGTCGTATGGCTTTTCTGCCGTGCATGCCATCTTTGCAAAATCGCCTACAGAATAGTTAAGCATATTTGCGTATGTCTCTATGAATGAGCCACATCCTGAAGAACAGGCTTCGTTGATTTCTATTCGCCTTATGCTGCCGTTCTCTATGAAGATTGCCTTCATGTCCTGTCCGCCTATGTCAAGTATGAATGATACGTCGGGACAAACGTGTTTTGCTCCGATGTAATGTGCTATGGTCTCGACTATTCCGTTGTTTAAGTTAAATGCTTTCTTTAATAGGTTTTCGCCATAGCCGGTAACCGTGCTGCTAAGAATGTTGATTTTTGTATTGTGTTGTTTTTCAAACTCTTGCAGAACTTTCATGCTTTCGAGGAATGCCCCGAAACTATTGCCGCTATTGTGCCTGTAATGTTTGAAGATTATGTTTAGGTTGTCGTCGACGACAACAACCTTTGTCGTGGTTGAACCGGAATCAATTCCTAGATGGCAGTTGATTTCGCCTCCGATTTTTACGTGTGACGAGGAAACCGTAAATTTTTGCCTGTCTTTTTTCCATTTCTCGAAGTCGCTTTCTGATTCAAACAATTGCTGAAGTGTGTTGCCGTTTGATTTACATGCAAATGTTTTCTTGTCGTTAAGGCGTTTTATGATGTCGGAAATGTATTCGAAATCGTCGTTATTGTCTTTGGCAAGAAAAGCGCAGCCAAGTGCTGGAAATAATTCAGAATTGTCTGGAATTACACAATCTTCATTCTTGATTTTTAGAATGTTGATAAAGCTTTCCTTAAGTTGTGGTATAAATTTGAAAGGACCGCCGCAGAAAAGGATAGGAGTTATAATGTCGGTGCCTCTGGCGAGCGACGATGTAACTTGCATTGCGACTGAATTGAGTACTGATGCGGCAATGTCTTGCTTGCTTGTGTTTCTGCTGATAAGGTTTTGGATATCGGTCTTCGAGAAAACTCCACAGCGAGATGCAATCGGGTATATTGTCTTGTGGTCAGCAGCTAACTGGTTCAGTTCTATTGGTTCTATGCCAAGAAGTGTTGCTGTCTGGTCAATGAAAGCACCAGTGCCGCCGGCACAAGAACCGTTCATTCGTATGTCAGGAGCTTTGTCTGGCTGGAGGAAAATCATTTTGCTGTCTTCGCCACCAATGTCAACAAATGTCCTTATCTGCGGATATTTTTCTTTAATCCACTCTGTCGATGCCACTACTTCTTGCTTGAAGCATAAGTTTAGGCTTTCGGCGTAGCCCATTCCTACAGAACCTGTTACAACTACTTGTGCTTTTAGGTCGCCAAGTGAATTCACTATTTTTGACAGGGTTTCCGACAGAGTGTCGACAACGTTGGCGTTGTGCCGCTTGTATTCAGAAAACAAGATGCGGTCGCAGTCGTCTAGTATTATTGTTTTGACAGTTGTAGAACCTATGTCAATGCCAAGTCGATAGTTCGTGTTTTCCATAATTATTAAGGTCTTAAGCTGTTGAGTATTGATGTTGTAACCTCTTTTTTGCGTTTGTTCAGCATGTTGTTGATTTCCTCCTCGCTGAAATTGAATTGGCTTTCCAATATTGGAAGCGTTATGAAGGCGATGATATTCATCGAGATAATGTTCATTAGCAAGTCTAGCGTGTTTATTTCACGAATGTTGCCTTTTTTGATTTCACGCTTGAGCTCGTTGTCGAAGTTCCTATATATTTCAATGTTGCTGTCGTATATTTTTGTTACTAATAAATTGCGACGTTCCTTGTTGAGTATTAGCTCGTTGATAATGAAAAATGGAATCTTCTTGTTTTCGGACAGCAGGTCGAAATGGGCTTCAATCTTTTTCTTGAGTTTTGGTATAAAGTCTTCGTTACTGTCATCGAATGTGGTGAATATGTATAGAAATTTTGTGAATTTCTCCTGGAAGACTTGCTGGAATAAATTTTCCTTCGTCCTGAAATAGTAGTGGACGAGTGCCTGATTGCAGCCGGCCTTTTTAGCTATTTCTGTAGTGCTGACCAGCGAATAACCTTTTTCCATGAATAATTCTTCTGCACAATGCAGAATTTGTTCTTCCATACTTGTGTCCTTGGCCATTTGTCTGTTAGTTTTATTCGTGCGCAAAGTTAATAGTTTAATTTAATAGAGTTATTAAATAAGTCTATAAATTATAACTGCAGTAAGTTGACAAATGAGATGAGAGTGCCAATTTTCTTTTTTTTCAATCCGAATAAAATTGCTAAATTTGCAGACCTAATTATAATAAGTATGAATAAAACCATTTTCATTACTGGCGGAGCTGGATTTATCGGTTCGCACGTTGTAAGACTTTTTGTTAATAAATATCCTGAATATCAGATTGTTAATGTGGATAAGCTGACTTATGCGGGTAACTTGGAAAACCTCAAGGATGTAGAAAAAGCACCTAATTACAAATTTGAGAGAGTTGACATTGTAGATTATGAGGCAGTAAAGTCGTTGTTTGCAAAGTATTCTCCCGATGGAGTGGTACACTTAGCTGCAGAAAGTCATGTTGACAGGAGCATTACGAATCCGTTGGAATTCATCTATACTAACTTTGTCGGCACGGCAAATCTGCTTACCGCAGCTCGTGATTTTTGGAAGGGCGATTACGATAACAAGCGTTTCTACCATATATCGACTGATGAAGTATATGGATCGTTGGGTAATGAAGGTTTTTTCTACGAGACTACTCCATATTCGCCACGTTCGCCATATTCGGCTTCGAAGGCAAGTTCCGATCATCTAGTGCGTGCATATCATCACACTTTCGGAATGAATGTTGTCTTGTCGAATTGTTCGAATAATTATGGTCCGAACCAATTTCCTGAAAAACTTATTCCGTTGTCAATAAACAATATAAAGAATAACAAGAATATTCCAATCTATGGAAAGGGCTTGAATGTTCGTGATTGGTTGTTCGTAATCGACCATGCGCGTGCCATCGACTGTATTTTCCACAATGGACGTAATGGCGAAACTTACAATATCGGAGGAAACAACGAGTGGACTAATATAAATCTTATCAAGAAACTTTGTGAGGTAATGGATAGAAAGCTTGGCCGTCCGGTTGGAACGTCAGAAAAACTGATAACTTACGTTACCGACAGGGCGGGTCACGACTTGCGTTATGCAATTGATTCTACTAAGTTGCAGACAGAATTGGGCTGGAAGCCGTCGTTGCAGTTTGAAGAGGGAATAGAAAAGACCGTTGACTGGTATTTGCAGAACGAGGAATGGCTCAACAGGATTGTTTCGGGCGACTACGCAAAGTATTACGAGCAGATGTATAAGAATAGATAAACTTAAAGATAAAAATATTTTAAAAATGGAAACATATTATATTGGAACAGAAAAACTTACTCTTGACAAGCTTGAGGAAGTTATCGAAAGTGGATGCAATATTGCCTTGTCGGAAGAAGCGATAAGAAATATTGAACATTGTCGTCAGTATCTTGATGAGAAGATGAAGAATCGTGAGAAACCGATATATGGTATCACTACGGGTTTCGGCTCTTTATGCAACACTTCTGTATCTGAGAATGAACTGGAGCAACTTCAGGAAAACCTTATCAAGTCGCATTCTTGCGGTATGGGTGAAGAAGTTGAGCAGCGTATTGTTCGTCTAATGATGTTCTTGAAGGTCAAGAATATGTCATACGGCATATCAGGTGTTTGTGTTTCAACTGCTCAGCGTCTTGTCGATTTCTACAACAAGGGCGTTACTCCAGTGGTTTACCAGCTTGGATCTTTGGGCGCTTCTGGCGATTTGGCTCCATTGGCTCACATTACTCTGGCTATGCTAGGTATGGGCGAGGTTTATTACAAAGGACAAAAGCGCAACTCTGCAGATGTCCTTCGCGAACTTGACATGGAACCTTTGAAATTAAAGTCGAAGGAAGGCCTTGCATTGATTAACGGTACCCAGTTTATGCTTTCTCATGCCATTGATGCTTTGCTTCGTGGTCGCAAGATCTTGAAGAATGCAGATATTATAGCGACAATGTCACTTGAAGGTTTTAACGGCTTGGCTGATCCATTTACTGCAAATCTACATACTATTCGTCCACACAAGGGTCAGATTAAGACTGCAGAAAATATCCGCGAATATCTTGCCGGTTCCGAATTGCAGGAACAGAAGAAGGTAACGGTTCAGGATCCGTATTCTTTCCGTTGTGTTCCTCAGGTTCATGGCGCATCAAAGGATGCATGGGCATACGTTTGCAGTGTCGTTGAGACCGAAATGAACTCCGTTACCGATAATCCAATGGTATTCCCGGATGACGATTTGGTATTGAGCGGCGGAAACTTCCACGGACAGCCATTGGCAATTGTAATGGATTTCCTTTCTATAGCAATGGCTGAAATCGGTAGCATTTCAGAAAGACGTATTTATCGTTTGATTAGCGGTGATAGGGGACTTCCTGCATTTTTGGTAGCAAAGCCGGGATTGAACAGCGGATTTATGATTCCACAATACACAGCAGCTTCCATCGTTAGCCAGAATAAGCAGTTGTGTATGCCTGCAAGTGTTGATTCTTTGTCGTCGTCAAACGAACAGGAAGACCATGTAAGTATGGGAGCAAACGCAGGAACAAAGCTTCTTCGCGTTGTTGCAAATGTTGAAAGGGTGCTTGCTATTGAATGTTTCGCTGCCAGCCAGGCTTTATATTTCCGCGAGCCATTGAAACCATCTCCGTTTATTCAGCAGTTTGTCGCTGATTTCCGTAAGGAAGTTCCTATTGTTCAGGATGATACTGTTATGTACAAACTAATGAACAAGTCGTTGGAATTCTTGAAGAACAGATAATAGGCGAACTTATCGAAATAAAAAAAGGCAGTCGTCAGGCTGCCTTTTTTGTTTTTCAGCAATGTCTATCGGGAACTTTCGGTTAAGATGAACATTGTACGGATGTTAAATACGTTTACTTGTTGCCGTTTATTATATTGAGGCGGCGTTTCATTTCCTTTTTGGCAAAATGTTTTCCGATGCCGGCTCCAATAATAGTAAATATTAGCAAGAAAGAACCTGTATAGGAGTAGCTGTCCTGTCCAGAAGTCTTTATCAGTATCAATCTGGTAAATTCGCCTACAAATGCTCCAATAATTAATCCAATAAACGACCAATATGGTTCAGGTTTGTCAATGTGAAAAATGATTTTTCCTTCGTTTTCGTGTTTGTCGAATTGAAAATCGATGAATTGAAGCATTCCCCAGTCGCATTTGCTGTCGGTGTTGATTCGGTAGACGTTTTTTTGCTTGAAAGCCCATCTGGACATCATGTTTAGCACTTCGACAATGTTGTCATAATTGTTTTGCTGTTCAGTAATTTCATGCCAAAGTACAACTTGTCCGTTTTCTGGTTGTCCGTTAAAGCCAATACTTCCAATTTGTTTGCTTGCGTCCTGCTTTGTGCAGATAGACCATCTGCATGACCAAACATTTTCGATGTCTGTTGGCCTAATTATAAAATTTTTTGTGTTTAGATTGAAGTTCGTTTGGTCCATTACTTTTTTTATTGCAAAGATAAAAAAATCCCAAGCATTTATTTGCTTGGGATTTTAAATCTATGTCTTTATAGACCGAAAGTCTTTTTAACCTTGTCGACATAGTCGAGTTTTTCCCAAGTGAAAAGTTCGACTTTTTTCTTTATTCTGTTGTTTTCTTGACCGAATTCCTTTTCGACGATTTCGTTTTTGCGACCGAAGTGACCGTAAGCTGCGGTTTCAGCATATATCGGGTTCAGCAGTTTAAGTCGTTTCTGTATTGCCGAAGGAGTCATTGGGAACAGTTTCTTTATCTTGTTGGCGATTTCTGCGTCGCTGAAAGCCACCTTTGAAGTTCCGTATGTGTTAACATAAAGACCAACAGGTTCGGCAACACCGATAGCATATGCGACTTGCACTAAAATTTCGTCTGCTACGCCAGCAGCAACCATATTCTTGGCAATGTGGCGGGCAGCATAAGCTGCAGAGCGGTCAACCTTTGACGGATCTTTGCCGCTGAAGGCTCCGCCGCCATGAGCGCCCTTGCCGCCGTAGGTGTCTACGATAATCTTACGTCCTGTTAGGCCGGTGTCGCCGTGTGGTCCGCCAATAACGAATTTGCCGGTCGGGTTGACGTGAAGTTTGAAGTCGTCCTTGAAAAGCTTTTGTATGTTCTTTGGCAAACCTTTTTTTACTGTAGGGATAAGAATCTTTTCAACATCGTTTTTAATAGTTGCAAGCATCTTCTCTTCGTTTGGGTCGAAGTCGTCGTGTTGTGTGGAAATTACGATGGTGTCGATTCTTACAGGATTGTTGTTTTCGTCGTATTCGATAGTGATTTGAGACTTTGCGTCAGGACGAAGGTATTTCATCTTTTTGCCATCCCTGCGGATTTGACTTAAAGTTTCCAGCATCTTGTGCGCTAGATAAAGTGGGAGAGGCATGAATACGTCGGTGTCCTTGCAGGCGTAGCCGAACATCATTCCCTGGTCGCCGGCGCCCTGTTCCTTGTGTAGGCCTTTGCCTTCCTCAACGCCCTGATTAATGTCTGCCGACTGTTCGTGGATAGCAGAGAGAATGCCACAAGAGTTTCCGTCGAAGCGATATTCGCCCTTGTTGTAACCAATTCGGTTTATTACTTTGCGGACAACGTCTTGAACGTCGACGTAAGTTTCTGACTTTACTTCACCGGCAACAACGGCCAGTCCTGTAGTTACAAGGGTTTCGCAAGCAACTTTCGACTTGGGGTCGAAAGCCAAAAATTCATCAAGTATCGAATCCGAAATTTGGTCCGCAACTTTATCCGGATGCCCTTCCGATACTGACTCGGATGTGAAATAATAATTCATTATTACTAAAGTTTAAAAACGTTAATAATAGGATCGAAGGGGATGTGTAATTGGGAATTGTGTTTTTAGCATTTTTTTCCGTGGTTGCAAGCATCCAAATCTTTCCACATTTAAGATGGCGCAAAGGTATTGCTTTTTTTAGGAGTTGCAAAATATGAGTGATAATATTTTGTTAACAATTCATTTTCTTTCGCTCAAGCCGCGTGGACAATGAGACGCCACCTGCGGCGCATACTGCGGTGCACTGTGCTTGTCGAAATGAGCGTAGTCGAAGGGCAGTCGAAGGAAATGGTTGTAATTCGTTGATTCTATTTCGCTCGAGCCGCATGGCTTTTGGGGAGCATCAAAAAAAAGTTCGGCAACAACGCCGAACTTCTTGATTATTAGATTATTTGTTTTGCTTGTCGGGAGCTTTTTCTTTCCCTTTCCACCAATATTGGCGTCCAATCATATAGATGCCGAAAAGAACGAATGGGATGCTGAGCAGCTGTCCCATGGTTATTGGTGCGTTCCATAGGAATTCGGCTTGCTCTGTTTTTGTGTATTCAATTAGGAAGCGGAATCCGAAAAGTACAATCAGGAACCAGCCAAGGAATGTTCCTTTTTTCCATGTTGGAGTGTATTTTTTATAAATCCAGAAGAAAACGAGGAACATCGTTATGTAGAACAATGCTTCGTAAAGTTGGGTTGGGTGACGGGCCACGCAATAGTCGGCAAGGCAGTCGACGTCGAGGTTTGGACATGCACCGTTGGAAGCGATGTATGCCTGGTCGAGGTCATCCCAGTTTCGAAGGAACTTTACGCCCCATGGCATTGTTGTAGGCACTCCGAGAATTTCGCTGTTTATGAAATTACCAATTCTGACAAAAGAACCGGCAAGAGGAACAACAAGGACAACCTTGTCGAGGCCTTCAAAATACGGCATCTTGGTGCGACGCGAGAATATCCATATTGCAATAAGCAGGCCGATGGCTCCGCCATGGCTGGCCAGCCCGCCTTCCCAAATCTTTAGTATTTCCAATGGATTTGAAAGGTAGTAGCCGGGGTTGTAGAACAGGCAGTGTCCAAGACGAAGACCAATAACGCAGCCCACAATGATATATATTGCAAACTTGTCGATGATTTTCTGGTCGTACTTTTCTTTTTTCATAGTTCTGCTAAGCAGAAAATATCCAAGCAGGAAGCCAATGGCAAGTAGGAGGCCATACCATCTGATGCCGTGTTCACCCATTGAAAATATAACTGGGTCTGCATTCCATGTGAAATAAAGTAGATTCATCGGTAAACTTATTTTTGATTTTGTTCTTTAATTTTTGACCTTAGCAAGTTGTATTTGTGACGAGTAGCCTGCATTGCGGTTCGGCAGATGAAGAATCCGGTTTTGCCTTCGAGTATGCCGCCTTTAATGAAATACGTGCGAATGAAGTTGATTGCAGGACTGAAAATCCAATATAATGTGCTTGTCTTCTTCTTGCGTTCGAAATATGACTGTGCGTTTACTTCGGCAAAATGAAACATCTGCCTTCTGTATGCCTCGGGTGAGTCGTATGAAAAGTGTAGCAGGTCGCCATGAAGCAAAACTTTTTTGGGTGTGCCTTCGTAGCGAAGCCATTCGTGGATTAGGCCTTCCCACTTGGAAAATCCGCGTTTCCAAATGCGAATCTTGTTTTCTGGATAATAGCCGCAACGTTTTATCCAGCGACCCCAGAAATTGTTGAGACGGTTCATGGAAAAGACGTTATTTGGGTCTATGATGCTGTTCTTCAATGTTTTAATTGATTCTTTCAGTTCGTCGGAAACAACTTCGTCGGCGTCTATGGAAAAAAGCAGGTCGCATGATGCAAGTTCGCCGGCATAGTTTTTCTGGCTGGCATATCCAAGCCATTTCTGGCTAAAAAACTTGACATTGTGCTGCCGGCATATTTCTTCTGTCTTGTCGGTTGAAAGCGAGTCGACAACGATGATTTCGTCGGCAATGTCCTTGACGGAATCGAGGCAACGTCCGATCTTTTTTTCTTCGTTGAAAGTGATTATTACAACCGATAGCGTATTCATATGGGCTATTTTTACAAACGCAAAAGTAATTCTTTTATTGGGATTATATGTTATGTATTAATGCAGATAGCGATTGAGTGTCGATTATTCCGAAAAGTTGCAGTATTACTACTGCTATGATGGCAATCATGATGTAGCGAATCAGCTTGGCACCTTTCTTAATTGCCAGACGTGAGGCAACCTCGGCACCGATAATGTTTCCAACAGCATGCACAAGTCCAAATGTCCAGCAAACATTCCCTGATATGGCAAATACAATCAACGACAATGGCACATAGGCAAGAACAAGCAGATTCTTGAGGGCGTTTGACTTCAGCAATTCGTGTCCTGTGCCGAAAACCAGAGCTGTAATAAGGAAATAACCAACGCCAACATGTATGAATCCGCCGTAAATGCCGATAGCAAAAAATAGGGGATAGTTCCACCAGCGAATAGGTTTTTCAAGCATTTGCATGTTGCCTTTCAGCCAACGTTTTGGATTGACAATAAGCATAATTGCAACCATTATGGCCACAAATCCAAACACAGTAGTAAAATGTTCGTTTGAAATATAGTTTGCCGCTATAGCACCTGCAACAGCGCCAAGTGCGGTTGGTATTGCAAGCCGCCATCCTCGCTGCCAGTCGATTATTTTGTTGCGACCAAAATTGTATACCGCTGTCATGTTTTGCAGGACGACGGCAATTCTGTTTGTGCCGTTAGCAACTGTCGGTGGCAGTCCGAAAAGCATAAAGATAGATACCGACAGAATAGTTCCGCCACCGGCAAGTGTGTTAACAAAGCCGACGATAAGCCCTGAGCAAATCAATATTGCGACTTGCCACCACGATGTTATGCCAATGGAAATGTCGGTCAGTGGCATTGCCTACAGAATGACATTTTCTTGTTTGCCTGAGAGATATGCGTTGAGGTTGGCCCTTACAATGACGAATCGCTTCTGCATAGCTTCTTTTGAGGCGTATCCAACGTGTGGGAGCAGAATTGTATTCGGAGCGTCGAGGAGCGGGTGGTTTTCTGGTAATGGCGGTTCGTTTTCGTAAACGTCGAGACCGGCGCCGGCGATTTTGCCTGCTTTCAGCAGTTCGGCAAGTGCAGCATTGTCCATGATTGGCCCGCGGGCGGTGTTTATGATTATTGCCGTCGGTTTCATGCTGACAAGCAAATCCTTCGTAATCATACCTTTTGTTTGTACGTTGGTCGGAATGTGTAGGCTGATGATGTCCGACTTGGCGAAAAGCTCCTCAAGAGAAACGTAAGATATGCCGTCAATGTTTTTCCTTGTACGGCTGTAGGCTATTGTCTTGCAGCCGAAAGCCGAGAAAATACGAGCAGCAGCTAGACCGATGTTTCCGGTTCCAACAATGCCGACAGTCTTGCCGCAAAGTTCGGTGCCTAGGAAGTTGTTGCGGTTCTTTAGATTACGAGTATTTGCATCCATCTGCTGGAAGTTGCGCATTAGGGCAACAGCAAGACCGACAGCAAGTTCGGATACGGCTTCTGTGGAATATCCTGCAGCATTGCTGACCTTGATCCCATGTTTTTTGCAGCATTCCAAGTCAACATGGTCGACGCCAGTAAATGCCACATTGATGTATTTTAGTTCTGGGCACGACTCTATTGCTCTTGACGTGAGCTTTATATTGCTGATGTTGAGAATTTCTGCGCCTTTCATGCGGGCTATCAGTTCGTCCTCATCTTTGGGAACATTTGTGAAATATGTGAATTGGTGTCCTTGCTTTTCGAATTCTATTTTTGCATTCTCGAGCTCTTGCAAGGAAACTCCGAGTGATTCAACCTGTACTATTTTCATTTTATTTGATTTTTTGGATTTCGGAATCAATTTGTGTAAGTGCGTCAACTGCCCCCATGTCGAGGTAAATGTCGGTAATCATATTTGTGTATGCGGATGGTTGCGGGTTAACTTCGATAATAGTTGCGCCGTGCTGTTTTGCCACATGAGGAAGGTAAGCTGCAGGTTGAACTTGTCCGGTAGTGCCGATTACAAGCATAACATCGCATTTGCCTGCAAGGTCGAAAGATTCATTGTAAGCATCTGTAGGAATACCTTCGCCGAAGAAAATAAAACCTGGCTTTAAGGCGCCGCCACAATCACAACGAGGAACCTCGTCGGTAAGCTTCAACGATGCCGTTGGATATTTCCTGCCGCATTTCAAGCATACGAAATGACCTTTGCCACCATGAAATTCAATTACATGACTATTGCCTGCAGCTTGATGCAACGAGTCGATATTCTGAGTTATCAATCCTTTTAGAATGCCTTCGTTTTCCCATTTTGCCAAAGTCTTATGCGCGGCGTTTGGTTGTGCTTCAGAAAAAAACTTGTAGAAAACCTTATTTACTACCGGCCATGCCTCTTCTGTCCGGCGAATGTAAGTGTTCAGTTCCAGCATCGACTGGTCGTAGTTTTCGTAAACGCTGTCTTCGCTTCCGCGAAAAGTAGGAATACCGCTTTCCTTTGAAACGCCTGCACCTGTGAATACGCAGAGGAATTTTGCATTGGCAATGGCTTTTGCCGCATCTTCTATTTTCGTCATAATCATAAATTTTGTATGACAAAGATACGTCTATTTGCAATTACTTTTTCAGCGAAATGTAATTTTTGACGGATTTGTTTGAACAGCAATTAGTTATTTTCCTCAACAACTGCCGTTTCCTTGTTTTTCTTGAAAACCCACTTGTCGGCCAGCAGATAGTTTAATAGTCCGGCAACCATAAGTGCTAGGAAGTTGCATAGCGCAGTATGCCAGCCAAGAGAAGCGACAAGAATGTTAAGCACGCTCAATTTGACTAGATAGCCTATTATGGCCGAAAGGTTGAACTTGAGGAAGCGCTTGATGACTGAGCCTTTCTTGCTATTGTCGATTCTATTGTTGAAAACCCAGTATGTGCCTGTTAGAAAATTTACGAATACCGCCATTTCGAATGAAATTGTCGGCGACAATACATTGACGAGAAAATAGTCCTCGAAAACAAAATCGGCTAAAAGCCATACAACACCACAGTCAACGATTGTTCCAAGTGAGCGGGTAAGCGTGAAAAAGGCAAAGCGAAGAAGTCCGCTTTTTTCTTTTGCCTTATTGAAATTTTCAACACTTTCTTTTCCTTCCATTTCTTCTTTTGGATTTGAAGCCGCAAAGTTAATGTTTTTTTACTAGTAAAAAGTTTTTCATGTAATAAATGTGTTTTCCGCTTTGATTTTAAACTTATAAACAAGGGGAATCTGTGGTTGTAGTAGTTGAGAAAATACATTTCGGGTGGACTTGCTTTGTGTGAAGATTTGGCGCCGAAGGAAACAATAGTCGATTTTTATTATCTTTGCAAAGATTTATCATTATGGTATCGCAGGAAAACATAGAGTTAATGGAGCGTATTGCGGAAGGCGAGGGCTTGCACCTCGACTTCAAGCATTGCATAAGCGATTCGGGAAAGATAGCCCGTTCGCTTGCTGCATACGCCAATACGGATGGAGGTTCGCTTCTCGTTGGTGTGCGTGACAATGGCTCTATTTCAGGCGTTGTTTCCGAAGAGGAGTGCTATATGATTGAGACAGCAGCGTTGGTATATACTTATCCTGTAGTGGAGTACACAACGAAAAACTATCGCATCGACGGAAAAGATGTGCTTGAAATAATTGTAGCGAAAAGCGACAAGTCGCCACATTATGCACCAGATGTGCGCGGAGACATGAAGGCCTTCGTTCGTTGTGCCGATAAAAATGTACTTGCACCAAGGGAACTGGTCAGGTACTGGCAGCTGTCGAAAAATTTCCAGATGCCCGCAGAAATCATATATGACGATGATATCAGGTTGATAGTAAATGAAATTAGAATAGAAGGTTATGTGACGAAAGATTTCCTTGTACATTTTACTGGAAAAACCGAGCGCGAAGTGGAGGATATTATCGTCAACCTTATGCTGATGAGAATCGTTGCTCTTGACATCGACGAAAAATGTGTCAAGTATGTTTTTGCTGAAGAATATAAAAATCAATAGGATATGAAGAATTTATGTACTTTTTTGCTTGTGATATTGTCGCTTGCGTCGTATGGTCAGTTCGACAAGTATTTTGAAAACAGAACAATGCGTGTCGACTATTATCATGTTGGTGATTCCAAGAACGATGCATATTATATTGACGAAATAATCGCCGAGCCATACTGGGGCGGAAGCCTGACGAATCTTATAGAAAACAATAAGTTCGGAAAGTATCTGGTAAAGGTGCTTGATAAAAAATCTGGCAAAGTGATTTATAGTCATTCGTATTCGACATTGTTTGGTGAGTGGCAGACGGTAGAGGAAGCGCTGACAGTACAAAAAAGTTTTTCGGAGTCGGTGATATTTCCATTCCCGAAAAATGAAATCACCGTCGTATTTTGCACAAAGAACTTTGACACAGGAGAATACGAAGATAAATACAGCTATGACATTGACCCATCGAACAAATGCCTAATAAAATATGACCACAATAAAAAATATCCGGTTTACGAAGCATTGAAAAATGGTAATCCGAACCAAAAGGTTGATATCGTTATAGTTCCTGATGGTTACAAGGCCGACGAAATGGATCGTTTCAAGAAAGATTGCGACAAGTTTGTAAATGAATTTTTCAGTTTTGAGCCATACACATCTCACAAAAGTGATTTCAATGTTATAGGTGTTATGGCTCCGTCGGAGGAGTCGGGAAGCGACTTGCCGTGCGAAGGCGTGTGGAAAAATACTGTTGTCGGATGCTCATATTATACTTTCAATAGTGAGCGCTACCTAATGACAACAGAAAACAAGGCGTTGCGTGATGTTGCGGCAAATGTCGCATACGACCAGATTTACATTTTGGTTAATAGTCCCAAATATGGCGGCGGCGGAATCTACAACTGGTATTGTACAGCTGTGAACTCAAATGTTTATGCGGCAAAAATAATCACTCATGAATTTGGTCATGGTTTTGCTGGGCTTGGCGATGAATATGTTGGCGGTTCGGAATATAACGACTTTTATAACAATAAGTTGGAGCCTGCTGATCCTAATGTTACCAATATGGTGAATTTTGACGTGAAATGGAAAGACATGATTGACAAGGACACTCCAATCCCGACGCCGTCGACTCCTGAATACAAGGATAAGGTTGGTGTTTTCGAAGGAGCAGGATATATGAGCAAGGGATATTATCGACCAAAGCAGGACTGCCTGATGAACCATTTCCTGTGCAATGAATTCTGTCCGGTTTGCCAGAAGGCGATAGTGGATATGATTGAAAGGTACACGAAATAAATCTTAGGTTGGAGAACAGATATGAGTTCTTTCTTTTTGACGTTGATAGTATCTGTTGTTGTGCTTGCAATTTGTTTTGTGGCAATTGGCGTACAGGTTTTCTGGGGCCGGAAGAAAAAGTTTCCGGAGACAGAAATCGGATGCAATGCCGAAATGCGGAAGCGAAATATCAAATGTGCCAGCTGCGAAGAGTTGGAGAGATGTGAACTTGCTAAAAGATGCAAGGATTGAAAGCAATGAATTGTTTGGCTTGAATAGCTTGATACCTATTTTTTTACGACGCTGGTGACATTTCCATCATAAAGGACTGTTTCCAAAATGTCGCCGTTGTGGACTTCAAAATCGTTTGTCACTACTTTGCCGTTTATTCGCGAGATGGAATAGCCGCGCTTGAGAATCGTGCGTGGATCGTTAAGGATAAGCCGATGGCTTAGGAATTCCAGCCGTTCATTGTTCTTTTCAAGTTTATGCTTTATGCTTGTCGATATTGAGGCGCTTAACGCCTTGAGCGACTTTTCGGAAGCTGTTATTTTGCCAGTTGCACATTTTTGAATCGATATGTTTGTTTGCTCGAGGCGACGAGCTTCTTCCTTTAGCTTGCCTTTTTGCTCTATACGAATGCTTTGCATTGTTCTTTCACAATGTTCAATATTCTTCTCCAGAATAGTACGAACTCTCATTATGCTCATCGTGATATTGTTGAGATACAAGTCGCTGTTCTGTAAAAATTCAGTTGCAATTGCGAAAATTTCAGATGAAGTTTCTTCAACTAGTTCTTCATATTTCGAGTTGTAATCAATTATGAATCCGGCAACTGCTGTCGGAGTTTTCATCCTTGTGTTTGCAACCATATCGACAATGGACTCATCGCGTTCGTGACCGATGCCCGAAATTATAGGAATTGGGAATTGCGTTATTAAATATGCAATATTATAGTTGTCGAACCACGAAAGATCGTTTTTTGAGCCACCGCCACGGATGATTGCCACAGCATCGTAATTTTCGTAATTGTCACCAATTGCATTAAGGGCGGCTAACACAGACTCTTCTGTGTTGGGACCTTGCATTACGGAGTCGAAGAGGGTGATGTTGAACTTATATCCGTGGTTGTTGTTTTCCAGCTGATTGACAAAGTCACCATAACCAGCAGCAGTACTTGAGGAAACGACGGCAATGTTTTGAATAACAGGATTAAAAGTTAGAGCTTTGTTCATGTCGAACACGCCTTCGTTGATGAGCCGAGCTATAATTTCCTTCTTCGCCTTTTCCATGTCGCCGATTGTATATGTCGGGTTGATATTCAGCACATTTAGCGAAAGTCCGTACACTTCGTGGTACGAAACGGCTACCTGCAACATGACATTCATGCCGGCGGAAAGTTCGTAGTCGGTTTCGCTTTCGAAAAATGAACTTATATAGGCGAATTTATTGGCCCATATTGTAGCTCTTGCCTGAGCTACAATGGTGTTCGACGTATTTGATTTTTGCACCAGTTCAATGTAGCAGTGTCCGTTGCGATTTTTTGAAATGGTGTTTATCTCGGCTACAATCCAAATTGCAGATGAAAATTGCTCGGCAATAGATTCCTTAATCTGTTGCTGCAATTCCTTAAGTGTCAATGTGGAAGGTTGCTCTGTCATTGCTTTATGATTCTTATTGTTTTAACAACTTTATTGTCGGACGAGAATGACACAATATATAAGCCGTCGGCAAAACGGCCATAGTTGTAATTTGTAGTTCCCTTGTAGGCTTTGAAACTGTCAACCAGATGTCCCGTGCTTGAGAAAATGTTTATTTCAAGTTCTTCTTCTGATGATATTGTCATTGTTCTTGAGCTGGAATCTGTTTTTATTTCAAAGTTGGCATCGGAGATTTGTTCCGATTTGTTTTCTGTAAGAATCGAAGAAGCAGCATTGAAGTCAACGATTCCACGACCTGTAAAAATATTAGGTGAATTAATTGCCGATATAGAATGAGCGGCTTCGTACAATGCTTCGCGAATTTCAGCACCTGTCTTATCGTGGAATTTCTGCCAGAAGCAAGCTGTTAGACCACACATGATTGGCGTTGCGAAAGAAGTTCCGTTTCCATAGGAAATAGAGTCGCCGACGTAATCAACATAAGTTCCCCAGCCAATCGAAGCAACGTCTGGTTTTATGCGGTTTTCCGTGCAAAAACCATGAGATGTAAAAGGAGCTATCGTTTCGTATACGCTTATTGCACCGACGGTTATTACATCTTGGGCATCTGATGGTGCTCCAATCCAAACGTGTCCGTTTTCGTCGTTTCCGCTATTTCCTGCGGCAACAACGACTAACATTCCTCGGCTTGCTGCTATTTCGGCACCAATGCTGCTCGGGCATTTTTGCCCGTCCATATCTTCATATGCGTGGTTGTATCTTTCAGAGTCAAAATCAACATAGCCAAGCGACACATTTGCAACATCGGCACCCATGCTGTCGGCATATTCGATAGCTGAGACCCAATTAAATTCCTCGACTATTTCCTCATAATCATCACATTCACTTGTGATTAGCAAGTATTCTGCTTCTGGTGCTGTTCCAATATATTCGCCTGGCAAATATCCAGCCATTAGAGACAAAACCATAGCTCCGTGCGTGTGGTGTGCATAAACATTTCCGTCGCCATAGGCAAAATCTCGAGTTGCAATAATCCTGTTGTTATTACGAAGGTAGGAGAGGCTGGGCATCTGGTCGGCATTTATAAATCCGCCGTCGATTACAGCTATCAGCATACCTTCACCCTTGTATCCTTCCGAGTGAAGCATATGCCCGTTGTGAATTGCAATCTGTGGGTATGCACCTCCATAATCTGTAGATTCAAATTTTTGATTTTCAGTCGTCTCGATGTTTTTGTTGCTGTGGACAGGGATGGGCCTTGTCGTTTCTTTTGACTGCCCCCTTGTTCTGCCGCGATTTTGCACTGTATCTATTTCAAACCTTGATTCGTTCTTAACAAAAGGCAGATTTCTTGCTTCAAGCACAAGGTTGTAGTCTTCTGTACGAACCACAGCTGAATTTAACCATTTTGAAACGTTGTGAATTTCAAGGCCTAAGTCTTCGAGTGCTTCAATATACGATGCGTTTACTGGCAAGTCGAGCGAGTCGATTGCAATATGCTGTGTCGTACGGCGATTTATTGCTCGCTCGCTTAAAAAATCCTGCGGATTATTGAGCGAATATGGTGTGTTGTTCTTGTCGGTAAATTCAATCAGGTAAAGGTCCGGACCAATTTGAGCATTTAATTTAAATGCAATAAAAATAAGTGCAAAAGCAAGAATTTTTTTCATGATTTTAATGTTTTGCTAATTTTCTAATGTCAATTGCTGATATGAACTGCTTGTGATAGCCGTTACGTGAAATCGCAACCATTGAGCGTGCTACTTCGCCTATTGTGTTTGAAAAACCGCAAATCCAGCCGATAGGCAGGAGCCAGCATAAAATCCACTGCACAGCAACTTGTTTCGTCTTCTGGCCTTTGGTCGGTGTCATCTGGCATGGACGGTAACCGAAAGCATTGCGGAATCCCATTTCCATAAGACGTTTTTCGGTTGTGCCTTTTACCTTTTGCCATTCCTGCGGTCCGTCTATGCGGGTGCCTGCTCCAGAAACGTATATGAATGTCATTTTTGATTTGTCAGGAAGAACTTCTGCCAAATGTAATGGAATGTCTTGACTTATAATTTTATATACATCCTTTGGGGTGCCGACGGAGGTTATGCCGGCACAGAAAAATACAGCATCGTAACCAGAAAGGTGATTGTCGGAGTTGTCGATTTCCATGAAATCGGGAACAATCCATTCTTCAAGCTTTTCGTGTTGTATTCCTGTCGGTTTGCGTGAAATGCTTAAAATCTTTTCCACTTCAGGGTTGCGAAGACAATCAATCAGGACGCCTTCACCAACATATCCGGTAGCTCCAGTTATGATGACTTTCATTGTTACTGTTCTATTTCTACAAGTTCCTGAATATATAAAGAACCTCTGTGGATTCTGTCTTCAATCGGGACTCCGTATATTACTTCCTGTGAATTTATGTCGGTAAATTCCTTATATACAAGGCCGATTCCCTTGGCGTATATTTCGCAATCGTATATTTTGCTAATCTGTGTTATCGTGCTGTCGCGAGTGATGAGCAGGCATGAGTCAAGGTTTATGTTGCCGTGTGTATATGTTTCTGTCATCGATGAAACTGTACATACGTTGTCGTCAAGTTCGTTTTTCAGGTTGCCATTCCAGGTGTTGCCAATTTTCAATGGGAATTTAAGCTTTATTATACGTTCGTTTTCCTCAACCTTTTCGGCTGATTTGTCGGTAAGTTTTGCTTCCCATATGTCACTTATTTTCCAGAAATAGTTGCTCGATGCCGATTTGAAACGCTCGATTCTATAGGCGGTGTCGCCTTCGTTGTCGATTATTGGTATGTCGATGCGTTCACGCAGATAGTAAATCGCTGTGTCGTAGTAGTCGCTCGGCTTGTCGATGTTAATCTCCGTGACCTTGTATATTAAGGTCTTGCCTGTTTGCAATGGAAAAAACTGTTTGTCGGCGGCATATTCAATGTCGTCGGGAACAATGTTCTCCTTTTGGCAGGAAACGAATGTTGCAACTGCAAGGATACTTAGCAATATTGCGAAGAAATGGCGATTCATAATTTATTTGTTAGAACAATGCTTTTCCAGTCATTTTTTCCGGCTGTTCCATGCCCATGATTTTCAATATTGTAGGGGCTACGTCGGCAAGAATGCCGTTGTTTACCGACTTGACCTTGTCGGAAATCACAATGCAAGGAACCGGATTAAGCGAATGCGCAGTGTTTGGTGATCCATCTGGATTTATGGCGTTGTCGGCGTTGCCGTGGTCGGCAATGATTATTACGCTGTAGTTGTTCTTGCGAGCAGCCTCGACTACTT
Source organism: uncultured Bacteroidales bacterium (assembly GCA_937899245.1). Lineage (GTDB taxonomy): Bacteria > Bacteroidota > Bacteroidia > Bacteroidales > ML635J-15 > Bact-19. The sequence continues at coordinate 92,181 of CALDKB010000049.1, forward strand.
CTCCGATACACTTGTCAACGTCTTCGACGGCCTTTGTAATGGCATCGTAAACGCCAGTATGTCCGACCATGTCGCCGTTAGCAAAATTTACGACAATAAGGTTGTGCTGGTTCTTGTTTATTTCTGCCACGAGATTGTCCTTGACGATATATGCGCTCATTTCGGGCTGCAAGTCGTATGTTGCAACTTTGGGCGAGGGGATCAGGATGCGTTTTTCGCCGTCGAATTCGGTTTCGCGTCCACCGTTAAAGAAAAATGTAACGTGTGCGTATTTTTCGGTTTCGGCGATTCTCAACTGTTTCATGCCGTTTCTGGAAATTACTTCGCCGAGTGTGTCCTGCGGATATTCCTTGTCGTAGATAACCTTCACGCCCTTGAAATTCTCGTCGTAGCAAGTCATTGTGTAATATTGTAGCGGCATTGTGTGCATTCCTTCCTCGGGGAAATCCTGCTGTGTGAGTGCGGTGGTTATCTGGCGGAGGCGGTCGGTGCGGAAATTGAAGCATATAACCACATCGCCTGGCTGAATTTTAGTCAGTGGCTCGTTGTTGCCGTCAACCATGACAATCGGCTTTATGAATTCGTCTGTAACGCCATCGTCATACGATTTTTGCATTGAAGCAATGATGTCGGTCGATTTTTCGCCAATTCCTTCAACCATCAGGTCGTAGCCAAGCTTTACTCTGTTCCAGCGCTTGTCGCGGTCCATAGTGTAGTATCGTCCGACGAGCGATGCCAACTTGACGTTTGATTTTGTCTCTGCTATAAAATCGACAATGCCTTTTACGAAGCCGATTCCGCTTTTTGGGTCGGTATCTCTGCCATCGGTCAGTGCATGGATATATGTGTGCTTGCAGCCTTTCTGGTCGGCAAGTTTTATCAGCGCCATAAGATGCTTGTCGGAGGAGTGTACGCCACCATTTGACACTAGACCGAGCAGGTGAACCTGCTTGTTGTTCGAAACGGCATAGTCAAAAGCTTCGTTAAGCATGGCGTTGCCGAAAAAGTCGCCGTTTGCAATGGCATTGTTTATTCGCCCGTAGTCCTGATAAACGATTCTGCCTGCACCTATATTTAAATGGCCGACTTCAGAATTTCCCATTTGCCCTTCTGGCAGTCCTACATTTTCGCCGGATGTCAGCAGTTGTGCATTTGGATATTGCTTTAGAAAATTATGGTAATTGGCTGTATTTGCCTTGCTAATAACGTCTGCCTTGTCGTTTTTGCCGATTCCCCAGCCGTCGAGAATCATGAGTAAAAGTTTCTTGTCTTCGTTCATCGAATTATGATATCTAATTTTAGATGCGAAGATATAATTTTTTGATGGATTTTGAAACTGCAAATTAAAATATTGTTGCATTTATTTCAGAGTACAAGAGTAAGGTTAGGGGGCGTCTGTATTGTTCTCTTTGTTGTTTCGGATAAAAATACGAAAACATTCATGCGTTATTTCTGTTATCATATCTGAAAACAATCAATTTACAATTAAAATTTTTAGCTATGTTTTTTAATGTATATGGAAATCTTGCAGGGTATCAGCTACTCGGGTGGCTGTTGGTGTTTGTCGGACTAATAGTTTGCAATGAGTTGGCGCGTCGTACAAAGGCTGGCGGCATATTTTTCTTTATGGTGTTACCGCTGGCGCTTACAGTTTATTTTATCTCAATAGAAGTTTGCGCGAGAAACGGCGCCGCTTGGGCGGTAAACAACCAGACATATCTCTATATGAACGGTTGGTTTCATTATGCTAAATTATATGCGGCGACTATCGGCTGTATCGGCTTCATGATGATAAAGTACAAGTGGGGCATAGGAAAGGAGCAATGGTTCAAGCCGTTTCCCTTCATTATTGTTGCCGTCAATATACTTATCGCTGTCGGTTCGGATTTCGAGTCGGCTATAAAAGGAGCTATAGCGTTGGAGGAGACAGGCTCGCGCTACTGGTTCTCGAGCGAAGGCGTATGGTTGTATGGCGGTTGGTGGAACTGGGTGAACGGCATTGCAGGTCTCGTCAACATACTTTGTATGACTGGCTGGTGGGGAATATACAGGAGCAAGGACAAGAATCATGCGGATATGCTCTGGCCTGACATGACATGGGCGTTTATCATAGCATACGACATTTGGAATTTCGAATACACTTATCTGAATTTGCCGACCCACAGCTGGTATTGCGGCTTGGCGCTGCTGCTTGCTCCAACATTTGCCGCAATGTTCTGGAATAAAGGCGGATGGATTCAAAACAGGGCTAACACGCTTGCTTTGTGGTGTATGTTTGCACAGGTATTCCCGTTGTTTATGATAGGTTCCGATTTTGGCGTAATCCCGTCGCTTTATGGCGACAGCTATGCAAACGGTCTGGCATTGTCGTCGTCGGTGCAGCCAACCTATGCAAATCCTACAATGCAGGGTGTCGTAGCTATTGTGTCCATAGTCGCTAATGTCTTGGTTTTCGCAGCAATAATGAAACGAGCCAAGTCTCAGCACAAGAATCCGTACAAGGAAGAAATCTGGACAGGAACCAAAGACTTTGAGGAGGCTATGGCTCGCGCAGAAAAAAACTCTAAAAACGACGAAATGTTTTAAAAATTGGTTGACAGCTGTCGGGGGGTGAATGAAAATTTATCTTTTTTTGAATTTTTATTTGTTTATTTTTAAAATATCATTTAAAAGAAGTGACCTCAGTTTTTTCCCATTCACTTTGAGTCTTATCAACTAGACATTTTCGTTGTCTTTCGATTGCGAATAAATGAATAGGCTTGTTGAAAAGATTTTGCTAACTTGGATTCTTGCTGAAGAAAGAAAAATGTATATTTGCAACAATTATATAGGCGATATAAAATAAGTCTGCTGAATTTAGTAAATTTATGACAAATAAATATGTAATTCCTGAGGAAGACGATTATACTGGACTCGTTTGTGAGCCCATTGCTCAATATGGGGAATTTATGCATAAACAGCTTTCACTTTTTGATAATGAGAAGGTTAATGTCTGTAATGATGATGTTCGTGTAGTTGAGCTATTTGCTGGAGTCGGTGGATTTCGTGTCGGTTTTGAGCGAGCGTCTTCTCGTTACAAAACAATTTGGAATAATCAATGGGAACCTTCTTCTAAACGTCAAGATGCAAGTGTTGTTTATTGTCGTGATTTTGGCTCAATAGGACATTCTAATGTTGATATTGCATCTGTGCCGACATCTGAGATTCCGGACTGTGATCTTCTTTGTGGAGGCTTTCCATGCCAAGATTATTCTGTGGCAACTACACTACGTCGTTCAGGCGGTATCGAAGGCAAAAAGGGTGTTTTATGGTGGCAAATTTATCGTATTCTTGATGAAAAAGGAGATAGTCGCCCCAACTATCTAATGCTAGAAAATGTTGATCGTCTTTTGGGCTCTCCTGCAAAACAGCGAGGTCGAGATTTTGCTATTATTTTAGCATCGCTTTCTGATTTGGGATATACAGTTGAATGGCGTATAATAAATGCTGCAGAATATGGAATGCCGCAACGTCGTAGACGAACCTATATTTGTGCATACAAGAAAGGGTGTAATGTATTTAATGAGATTAATAAGAATAAAGACAATTTCAATTGGATTCTTTCTGAAGGCGTAATGGCGAAAGCGTTTCCATGTAAGAAAAAAAATGAAGCATTTTCTATTTTTGAAATTGAAGGGAGCATCAAGGACGTGTCAGACAAATTTAATTTAGGCAAAAAAGATAGCCCTTTTGAAAATTCTGGCATTATGCAAAATAGAAAAGTATATTCTGTCGATACGATTCCATGTTATAGTGGGCCGTTTCTTTCCCTTGGCCAATTGCTTGTTGACGAGAAGAGTGTTCCGCCAGAATATTTTATTCCTGAAAGTGAAATAGATAAGTGGAAATATCAAAAAGGCGCTAAATCCCTAAAACGTATAAATAAGGAAACAGGTTTTGAGTATAATTATAGTGAAGGTGCTATGGCTTTCCCTGATAATTTGGACAAACCATCTCGGACAATTATAACAGGAGAAGGAGGCGCGGGGCCGTCACGTTTCAAGCATGTAGTTCTTACACCTAGCGGTCGTTATCGTCGTCTTGTTCCTATTGAGTTGGAACGTTTAAATATGTTCCCAGATAATCATACGAAAGGTTGTTCTGATATACGACGTGCCTTTCTAATGGGTAATGCTCTTGTTACAGGAATCCCAGAAAGAATCGGAACTGTTCTTATAAAAAAGATGTAAATGGATGCTCCATACGATATAACATCAAAAGGTTCAGTCCTAGCATATGCTCAAACTCTCTTAGGTAAAACTCTTCGTAACCTATATGAAGATGCTGTTAGGTATAGCAAGGGAAAAGGTGGTATGGGGCAGAGTGTTGAAAAATATCATTTCAAATATGAACCAAACTCAGATGCTGAGCCTGATTTTGCAGCTGCGGGTTTGGAACTAAAATGCACTCCGCTAAAAGTGTTGCAAGACGGAAGTTATGTGTCAAAAGAACGACTTGTCCTAAATGTTATTGACTATATAAAAGAGGCGCAAAATTCTTTTGACACAAGTAGCTTTTGGCATAAGAATAGTCATTTGTTGCTTATGTTTTATTTGCATGAAAGTGGTGTGGATGTTGTTGATCTTATATTCAAAATCATACGAATTTGGGATTTTCCAGAAGTTGATTTGAAAATTATTCGAGACGACTGGAATAAACTGCATTGGAAAATGGTACATGGTCTTGCTCATGAAATATCAGAAGGGGACACTTTGTATCTAGGTGCGTGTTGCAAAGGTTCTAAAGCAGGAGCTGAAATGCGTAAGCAATTTGTGGCAGGAGCTCCAGAAGCTCAGCAACGTGCTTATTCTTTTAAATCAAAATATATTAATAACATTATTTTGGAATCGTTGTCGCATCCGGAGATGTGTAACAATGTTTTCGTCAGTGATGTGCAGAAAAAAAAGATTGTTAAAGGTATTAGCGAAGCTACGAATCTTGTAAATAACATTAATGAATATCATGAAGACGAGACATTTGAAGACTTGGTCGAAAAACGCTTTGAAAAATATTATGGAAAGACTATTTATGAAATAGAAAAGATTACTGGAGAAACGGTATCTTCAAGTCCCAAAGCTATGTCAAATTCTGTAGTACATGCTATTCTTGGTGTCAAGACCCCCAAAATTAAAGAATTTGAGAAAGCAAATATTCAACAAAAGACGATACGATTGGAGTGCAATGGTAAACTTAAAGAGTCAATGGTCTTTTCAAATATTGATTATGTGGGAATTGTTAAAGAGAAAGAATGGGAAGATTCTGTTTGGTATGAAACTCTAACCCAAAGATTTTTGTTTGTCGTTTTTAGAAAAGATTTGTCAAATGACGATAAGATGTCAACTCTTGAAAATGTGTTTTTCTGGACAATGCCATTCAAGGACCTTCTAGTCGCTAAAGAATTTTGGAAAGACACTCGTAACAAAATAGCTGCAAATTGTTTTGATTGTTTCTGGAAGCTTAGCGACCATCGGATTTGCCATGTGCGTCCAAAAGCAAAAAATAGTTTAGATACTATGCGTGCACCATCTGGCAAAATGATTCCTAAAAAAGGATATTGGCTTAACGCTGAATACATTTTGGAAATAGTGAATAATCATATAAACAAACGATAAATCAATATGAAAAAAGAAAAATATGCAGTTAGAATTACCGAAATCTTGCAGAGGGTTGTTATTGTTGAGGCGGAAGAAAAGTCTGAAGCTATAAGTCTTGTTAAACAAGCTTACCGTAACGCAGATATTGTGTTGGATTATAGTGATTTTGATGGTTATCCAGAAATTGAATGTGCAGGAGTAATCGACGAAGGCGTTTAAAGGCTTTTTCCTTGGATTAAAATAACCCAAAGACCATCTTGTTTCATGAAATATACATAAATCAAAGTTTGTCTTCAAACTTTTCACTTTTCACATTTCGCTTTTTACCTTTTTTCTTACCTTTGTGCTGAAATTTTTGAAGAGGACTTTATGACAAAGATAAAAATCGGTTTTACACCCGGCGATATCAATGGTATTGGCTATGAGGTGATTCTGAAGTCGTTAATCGACTTGAAAGCTATTCCAAACGCAACAGCAATTATTTACGGCTCGCCCAAAGTTTTGGCATACTACAAGAAAAATCTTGGTAGCAATGTGAATACAACGACGATTTCTTCGGCAGAGGAAGCAAAGAATGTTGGAGTTTATGTCATCAACTGCAACAGCGAGGAAATACGTGTCGAAACTGGCAAGTCGACCGAAATGGCTGGGCTGGCTTCGTTCCAAGCTTTGGAAAAAGCGTCTACTGACCTTAAGAACAAGGAGATTGATATGCTTGTAACTGGTCCAATTAACAAATGGAACATTCAGTCGGCTGGTTTCAATTTCCCCGGTCATACCGAATATCTCGCTCAGCAGTTCGGCGCCGAAAAGTACCTTATGCTTATGTGCAGCGAGGCTTTGCGCGTTGGCGTTGCAACTGGACATATTCCTATCAGTGAAGTATCGTCGAATCTGACCAAGGAGTTGATATTGGAAAAATTGTTTATCCTGAACGAGACTTTGCAGCGCGACTTCATTATTCGCAAGCCGAGAATTGCTGTCCTTGGGCTAAATCCTCACTGTGGCGAAAACGGCATCATTGGTAGGGAGGAAGAAACTGTAATTATTCCGGCAATAAATGAAGCTCGCGAAAAGGATATCTTGGCTTTCGGCCCTTATTCTGCTGATGGATTTTTCGGCTCTGGCGACTTTAATAAATTTGATGCAGTGCTTGCTATGTACCACGACCAGGGGTTAGCACCTTTCAAGGCATTGACATTTGACGATGGCGTGAACTATACGGCTGGACTTCCGGTAGTTCGTACTTCGCCTGCCCATGGAACTGCATACGACATCGCCGGTAAAAATCAGGCAAATTTCTTGCCTATGTGCAATGCTATACGCTTGGCTGTCGATATCTTTAATAATCGCCGAAATCTAGAGATTATGGAAGGATCACGTCACGAGGTCGACAGCTTTAACTTGAATGAAATAAACAAAGAAGACGAATAATAAAGGCGAACGGTCCGCTGCTCCGCAGGTCATCCGGTCAGCCGATTATCCATAAAAAAATAGAACCATGAGTTTGTACACAAAGCAGGATGCCCTTAATTATCATAGTGATGGGCGTAAGGGAAAAATAGAGGTTGTTTCGACAAAGGACTTCCAGACACAGAGGGATTTGTCGCTTGCATATACACCTGGCGTTGCAGAACCTTGTCTGGAAATTAAGGCAGACAAGCAGAAGGTTTACGACTACACGGCAAAGGGAAACCTTGTGGCAGTTGTCAGCAACGGTACTGCAGTGCTTGGCTTGGGCGATATTGGTCCTGAGGCAGGCAAGCCGGTGATGGAAGGCAAGGGCTTGTTGTTCAAGTCGTTCGCTGATGTCGATGTCTTCGATATCGAAATCAACGAGAAGGATCCGCAGAAGGTTATAGAGATTGTAAAGTCGCTGGAACCTACTTTCGGAGGTATTAACCTTGAGGACATCAAGGCACCCGAATGCTTCATTATCGAAACAGAACTGAAGAAGCAGATGAATATTCCTGTTTTTCACGACGACCAGCACGGAACAGCAATTATTTCTGGTGCGGCCTTGCTTAATGCGCTGAAGATTGCGGGCAAGAAGATAGACGAGGTGAAGGTTGTCTTCAATGGTGCGGGCGCTGCAGGTATAAGTTGTGCACGTTTGTTCTGCACTTTGGGCGTAAAGCGAGAAAACATAGTTCTTTGCGACAGCAAGGGCGTTGTTCGTGCCGACAATCCAAAACTTACAGAGCAGAAACGCGAATTTGCAACTACACGCGACCTTCACACTTTGGCAGAAGCAATGGTAGGTGCAGATGTGTTTGCTGGTGTTTCGGTTGGCAATGTCGTTTCGAAGGAAATGATGAAGACAATGGCCAAGGATCCAGTAGTTTTTGCAATGGCGAACCCAGTTCCCGAAATTTCGTACGAGGATGCTAAGGAATCTCGTCCTGACGTAATCATAGCAACAGGTCGTAGCGACTATCCGAATCAGGTAAACAACGTGCTTGGTTTCCCGTTCATTTTCCGCGGCGCTTTGGACGTTTGTGCAACACAGATAAACGAGGAGATGAAGATTGCCGCTTCGCACGCTCTGGCAGCATTGGCAGAAGAACCGGTTCCGGATTATGTCTGCAAGGCATACAATGTTGACAAGATTGAATTCGGTAGGGAATACATAATCCCGAAACCTTTGGATTTGCGAGTAATCGAGCGCGTAGCTCCAGCAGTAGCAAAGGCAGCAATGGAAACTGGCGTTGCACGTCGTAACATTACCGACTGGGAGGAATACAAACTTCAGTTGCGTGCTAGGGTTAAACGGGTTCACGAAAATTATTTCAAGACAAAGTAGAGACTCTTTTGCGACGTCTCAAAAACACCCGCCACTGTCATTCCAGACCTGATCCGGAATCTGAAAATTTGTAGTGGGTGTTTTTTATAAATCAAATTGGAGATATATCATGAAAAAAATCTTATTCTGTGCTTTTGTAGCCATTTCGTCGCTCTGCTTTTCGCAGACAAAGTCCATTCTGTTTATTGGCAACAGCTATACATATTGTAATGATGGCGTTGACCAGATGCTCAAGAATATGGCATTTGACAGTGGCGATACGATTTATACCGAGGCGTTTACCATTGGCGGAGCAACATTCAGCCAGTTTTGCAGCAATCCGGAAACATTTGCACGAATTTCGTCTCGCGACTGGGATTATGTAGTGCTGCAGGAGCAAAGCCAGTTGCCGTCGTTCCCGCCATCACAGGTCGAAAATGAGTGCTATCCATATGCAAAGCAGCTTTGCGATTCAATACGCGCCAACAGCGAGTGCACACAGATTTTGTTCTTCATGACTTGGGGACGCAAGAATGGTGACAGCTACAATTGTGCCAACTATCCGCCATTGTGTACCTACGAAGGCATGCAGCAGCGTCTGTTCGAAAGTTATACGGAGATGGGCAACGACAACAATGCGATTGCCGTACCTGTAGGCATGGCATGGAAATATGTCCGCGACAATTATCCTGAGATAAACCTGTATCAGTCTGATGAAAGTCATCCGTCGCTTGAAGGAACTTATTTGGCGGCATTGTGTTTCTACCGTGCGATTTTTGGTGATGGGGCGTATTATTATATTGAAAATTTGGGTGCTGAAACACTTTTTTATTTAAAATATGCAGTTGAAAATGCGTTTTATACATATAGCACCGATTGCAATTTAGGGAATGTAATGATGGTTTCTGTAGGTTTGCAACCTGTTTTATGCAAGATGGATATTGCAAGTGCTGTTGGTGTTAATTGCAGTTATGCCGATTCTTGTGTGTGCACTTTCGCAGATATGAGAAGAGTTGAGTATGAACCAGAGGGTGATTTCACCGTTGACCTGACAATGTATCTTGACGAAAGCTATGATAATCAGCCAATAACTTTCTGTGCCACTTTGTATAAGGATGGCTGTAGCATGTCTGATTGCGTTGAGTTTGTTTATGTTAGCATTGCTTCAGATGTTGAGGCCGACGAAACCGATGCTCTTTCTTTTGTAAATCCTGTTGTGGATGGAAAGATTCGTTTCAGTGAGGAAGTATCTGGCAATTATGAAATCTATTCGTCGGATGGTCGTTTGCTTGTCGGCGGTGTCGTTTCAGGAAATGAGATTGATGTGGCCGACCTGAAGTCAGGAATGTATCTGCTGAAGGTAGGCGAGAGGTCTGGAAAAGTTGTGGTGAAGTAAGGATTGGCTAAAGCTGACGCTGTTTGGAGATTGCCAAAGTGTCGCTGATGCGATAATTAAATGACATTGCTGGATCCATGGGGCGTGACGGGTATTTGAGATAGAGGCATTAGGTATATTACGTCTTCGAGGGGGTGATTTCGTCTTCGGATGAGCTAAATTCCTAACACAAAACTATCATTAACATTTCTTTGTTAGTCGTTTGTGTAAGCTTTAACATCTTCTTTCTGCCGAATTACATATTTTTGACCCATGAATAAAATATTAGAAAGAAGTTTGGTGCTGATGGCTATGCCATTTGCTTGTGTGTCAGTGTATTCACAGATAAATGCACCAATAGATACTATACGTCGTGGTAATTTGACCATAGTTCTTTACGAAGATAAGACCTGGCAATATGTAGATCAGCCGCAGCAGCTGGCACAGCCGGCAGTGGATACTGCGGCACTGATGTCGGAGTACTGGAATACGACGATGGTTTTTGCTCGTCAGCCCGACTATGCGCGCACAAAGGATACGACAGTGCTGAATCTTGCTGGAGCCAATGCTTTTCCGCGTATGGGAAAATTGCTCTCTCCGTTTGGAATGCGTAGTGGCAAAATGCATACCGGCGTTGATATAGCTCTCAATTCAGGCGATTCGGTCGTCGCTGCATTCGATGGTATTGTGCGTTATTCAGGATGGAATAATTCTGGTTATGGAAATACTGTGGTTATCCGCCATTACAATGGAATAGAAACTCTTTATGCACATCTGCTAAATGTTAAATGTTCGGTAGGTCAGCGCGTTAGGGCCGGAGAACTCATAGGCCTCGGCGGTTCGTCGGGACGTGCGTCTTGCAACCATCTTCATTTCGAGACGCGTCTGAAGGACAATGCTTTTAATCCTGAACTGATATTCAACGTTCACACAGGCTTAGTTGTGGCCGAAAATGTCCCGATATACCCGGATAATTTCGATTACCTGAAGGCAACCAACAATTCCGATTATCACTATGTGAAGAAAGGCGATACGCTTTATGGCATTTCGTTGAAGTACAAGGTGTCGGTAAAGAAAATCTGCGACCTGAACGGTATTACAGAAAATTCGATTTTGAGCATTGGCCAGAAATTGAGATTGAGATAGCGGCGTAAATTCTTGTAATTAAGCGTATTGCCTAATTTATTACTGTGATAATTATTATTGTGATAATAATTCGTCAGATTGTTTGTTAGAAAATTAAGTAATGCTAATTTTAATTTGAACAATTACTTCAACCTCTCAACCCTTAAACTTTTCAACTTTTCAACTTTTCAACATTTAAAATCTCCTTATCTTTGCACAAAATTTTTCAAAAAATGAAAGACTATAAAAGAATAACAATTACATCAGCCTTACCGTATGCAAACGGACCAGTCCACATAGGACATCTGGCTGGCGTTTATGTTCCTGCCGACATCTATGCCCGTTATAACCGTTTGAAACACCGTGATGTACTCTTTATCGGTGGTTCCGACGAACATGGTGTTCCTGTAACTTTGAAGGCTCGCAAGGAAGGCGTTACACCTCAGGACATAGTAGATAGATACCATAAGATTATTAAGGATTCGTTCGAGGAATTCGGAATTTCGTTCGATATCTACGGACGTACGAGTGCGGAAATCCATCATAAGACGGCATCGGAATTCTTCCTTTCGCTTTACAACAAGGGCGAATTTGTTGAGAAGACCAGCATGCAGTTCTACGATGAGCAGGAACATCAGTTCCTTGCCGACCGCTACATAATGGGAACTTGTCCCAAGTGCGGTGCCGAAGATGCATACGGCGACCAGTGCGAAAAATGCGGCTCGTCGTTGAGCCCTACGGAACTTGTAAATCCGCGCTCTATGATTAGCGGAAACGCTCCTGTTATGAAGGAAACGAAGCATTGGTATCTTCCTCTCGACAAGTACGAGGAGGAACTTCGTCACTGGATTCTCGAGGAGCATAAGGAGTGGAAGCCGAATGTATACGGACAGTGCAAGTCGTGGTTGGACTCTGGCTTGTTCCCGCGTGCCGTTACCCGCGATTTGTCATGGGGTGTTCAGGTTCCTGTCGAGGAAGGCAAGGACAAGGTTCTGTACGTATGGTTCGATGCTCCAATAGGTTACATATCTAATACCAAGATGTTGTATCCTAACGACTGGGAGAAATGGTGGAAGGACAAGGATACAAAGCTTGTTCATTTCATCGGCAAGGACAACATTGTTTTCCATTGCATAATTTTCCCGTCGATGCTTCGCCACGAAGGTTCTTATATTTTGCCGGATAATGTTCCTGCAAATGAATTCCTTAACCTCGAAGGCAACAAGATTAGCACATCACGCAACTGGGCTGTATGGTTGCACGAATATCTTCGCGATTTCGAAGGAAAGCAGGATGTGTTGAGGTATGTTCTCACGGCAAATGCACCGGAAACCAAGGATAACGACTTCTCGTGGAAGGATTTCCAGGCAAAGAACAACAGCGAACTGGTTGCAATCATGGGTAATTTCGTAAATCGTGCTGTTGTTTTGACACATAAGTATTTCGGAGGCAATGTTCCGCAGCCGGGTGAAGATACCGACTACGAGAAGGAAATCCGTGCAGAAATAGCTCGCATAAAGGAAAGTCTTGAAAATAATATCGAAAACTATAAGTTCCGCGAGGCATTAAAGGATGCTATGGCTGTTAGCCGCCTTGGCAACAAGTATTTGGCCGATACCGAACCTTGGAAACTTATCAAGACCGACGAACAGCGCACACGTACAATTTTGTACTACGCACTTCAGCTATGTGCATTGTCGGCAACTTTGGCAGAACCTTTCTTGCCATTCACAAGCGCCAAGCTGTTCAAAATGTTGAATATCGAGCGTCCGGAATGGGAAGACACAACCAAGGTTGACCTTCTTCCTGTTGACCATAAGATAGGAGAGCCGGAGCTACTTTTCGAACGCATTGAAGATGCAGCTATTGATGCTCAGCTCAAGCGTCTTGAGGATATTAAGGTCGAAAACGAAAAGAACAACTACAAGCCGCAACCGGTAAAGGAAAACGTTGCTTTCGACGACTTTATGAAGGTTGATATCCGCGTGGGAACCGTTTTGGAATGCTTCAAGGTTCCGAAGGCAGACAAGTTGTTGCAGTTCAAGATTGACGATGGCATGGGTGGACGTACAATTGTAAGCGGTATTGCAAAATACTATCCAGAACCCGAAAAACTAATCGGCACACAGGTTTGTTTCATCGCCAACTTTGAGCCACGCAAGTTGAAAGGTGTAGTTTCCGAAGGTATGATTCTTTCGGCCGAGGATGCTGATGGACGATTGGTACTGTTGCAACCTCGCGATCTTGTAAAGAGCGGCGTTAAAGTTGGATAGTGCTTACCAGCATAAAAACTAAAAAAGCGAGATTGTTTAGTCTCGCTTTTTTGTTTATTGTAGGTGCAATTTGCGTTTATTCTTCCTTCTTTCTTTTTCCGAATATGTATTTCCATGTGCATTCGTCGGGAACAGGATCGTAACCGCTGCCGCCCCATGGATTGCAGCTGAGTATTCGTCGGGCAGTTAGGAAAAAGCCCTTAAGGAGACCATGCTTCTGGAATGCTTCGAGCCCGTAGGCCGAGCAGGTGGGGGTGTAGCGGCATGCGTTGGGCAGAAATGGGGAAATGCATTTCCTGTAGAACTTGATAAGCACGACGAACGGAAATATCAATATCTTTTTAATTACTTCCATTATGCACGGTTGGCTTTATTGCGTTTGCCCGCTATTGCATCCTTGAGAGGGTCAAACTGGCGTCTGGAGTTCTTGCAGAGGTTAACATTGGCTTCGCATAGGCGTTTGGCATCTTCCGAATGGTTGTTGAACCACATTGTAATGGATGCCGACTTCATGTTCATTTCCTTTGCAATGTTTGTCGCTGTCGGCTTAAGTCCGTTTTCGATTGTCGTGTTGAATGCGTCCTCGAGTTTTTCGAGCCACTGGATAAGCTTTGCGTGGCGAGTGTCAAGCTGTTCGTCTGTTGTTGCCTCTGTTGCCGATTGGCTTTCTTTCTTTGGCCTTATTATTATGTCTGAGTCGTCAATTGTAATTTGCGAGTTGGCATATATTTTTGATTTTATAGCCGCGGAACGCTCTATTGCTTCAATTAGTACCGTAATGTCATCACCTGCATACATGTCGACGAATGATTCTGCGTCTCTCGAAAGGGTGAAGGTCTTCTCGTATAGTTTCGATAGCTCGTTCAGCTTGCTTTCGATAAGATTTCTGGTCTTTTGCTGTGGTATGTCGATGCTTTTCTTCAACTGGGCTATGGTTTTCTCGTGATGTTTGATTACTTCGCCAAGTTCCTGCTCCTCTGCACTTTTCGCCATCAAAATGTTCAACATTGATTCGCACGAAGAGTAACACATTGCGGCAATAATTTCCTTGTCGTTGGTTGTTATCAGCTTGTCGGAACCGCTATGAACAAATATGAAGCTGCCCAATGTCGGCCTTATGGTTACATAGTAGATGTCGTGCTGGTTGTCTATAGGAGAGGGAAGGCGCAGGCATAGTTTTAGGTCATGGTCTTCGAAGAGTATACTGCTCTTGTCGTCGGAGGCCTCCCAGGATGTGTTTTTGGTATTTTGTGTTCGTCTCTTGGCTTCTTCGGAAGATGCCGGAGATATCAATTTGAAAGAAAGATCATCGTTGAGAGCATATTTCATAACCTCTTCACCATTCTTCACAATGCATGAGACGTTAGATGTAGAAAACATCTTCGCCAGATGGAGCATGATATAACTGCAGTTGCTGTTGGTGATGGTGGTCATGTGAAATTTTAACTTCTGGGGTGCAAATTTAATAAACTTAAAATTATTTAAGCGTTAGTTTCTTAATTTTTTTTAAGCGATTTTTTGCTTAAACTTAATTAAGTATTGCTTAAAATGCAGATATACAAAATGTTATGTGTGTATTTTTGCGTCGTTTTTAATCGGTTAAGCAAGACAAAAACAGTATTTGTTAAGTAAGATATGGTAGTAATTTAATAATAGCAATTTATGGAAAAAGAAGCATTTGTAATGGTGTCGGAGAATGAGGTTCAGGTATGTACCGTTAACGGATACAATAAAAGGGTGCGTTTTGAGCATGACGACTATAAGGATTTTGACGAGTTCGTGTCTGCGGTTGTCTTCGATTGTTTAAAGGCAAGTGATATGCATGTAAAAGGAGTGGAGTTGGTGCTGGGAAGCGATTATTATAATTATGGGGAGCAAATGATCGCTGGTGTGCGTTCGGGCAGGGAGGGAAATATTAAGGTACGTAACTTTTCGATGCCGATTTCCGAAAATGTCGATACGGATTGTACTGTGTATTTTGAGTCGAATGTCGATTATATCTGCAAGGACAAGTTGTATGAAATGCCCACAGATATTCCGTTGCTCCAGAAATATTTCAAGCACAAGTCGTTTGTGAGCTGGAATAGGGGACGCCTGACATCGCTGAAGGCAAAGCTTGCCGAATATGGAATAGAGGTTTCTTCTGTTGTTTCGCTGGGTCATTTCATAAACGCCATGTCGAATTCTTATTCAGGCAGCAATGCTGTGGTAACAGTCTGTGAAAAGCATACGTGCATAACCATTTTCAATGATGGGCGAATCGTCAATGTTGTTAGGTTGCCGTACGGGTCAATCGACATTGTGAAGCACGTTAGCGATGCGTTCGGCCTTTCGTATAGGAATAGCCGTATTCTTGTCGATATGTATGGTTTTGTGTCCGTGCCGCAGCAGTATGTCCGTTATGCTGTTAAGGTGCCAATTTTTGAAAAGGTAAACAGGAATGTGATGATTACTGACTTGTCGTATGAAATACAGTCGGAACTAAAGAGGATTTTTGGAATGTATTACAGCGAACTGAAGAAATATGACATAGAAAATGTCGTTTTGGCTGGTTTGCCTGTGGTCGATGCAAATGTTTTGTTTCAAATGATGACTCACTACGAGTGTAATATAGTTACCGACATGAAATATAATGTTTGTGTGGATTTATGCGGTGTGGTGGCACAATATAGCTATTCAAGGGTGTTGGTGCCCGAAGAAAAGCCTGAGGTGGAGACGGTGTCGTCGGTGCAAGATGGTGAAAAAAATGAAAAGAAGGAAGGACAGAAGAGTCCTGAAATGCCTCAAGGTCAGCCGCGTTGGATTGCTAGTCTGGTGGACAGAATAAAGACATCGGCCGCCAAGATTGATGCAATAATGCTTGAATAGCAAAAATAAAGGAGGCTTTTGCCTCCTTTTGTTTTATGTTTTGGCGCTAAACTGAATTTTGAATCGACTTGTTTCGCGCCGCCAAGTTCTGTTGTTTTTACTGTTCTTTTACAACCAATACGAATCCGCTTCCGTGAATGTTGTCTATCTGAACATTGTCGTCGTCCTTGAAGTATTTTCTCAGCTTGGTGATGTATACGTCCATGCTTCTGGCGTTGAAGTAGTTGTCGTCGCCCCAGATTTTCTTTAGTGCTTCGTTGCGGTCCATGACGTTGTTCTTGTTTAGGTACAATGTCTTCAGCAGGTCGGCTTCCCTTGGCGTGAGCCTGAAGGTTTCCTCATTGCTTGTTAGGGTACGTAGTTTTGTGTTAAACTTGTATTTTCCAATCGTAATGACATCGCTGATTATCGGCTTTACGTCGGAATTCCTGCGGAGGATTGCTCTTATCTTCATGAGCAGAACGTCTGATTCAAACGGTTTTGTAAGATAGTCGTCGGCACCAATCCTGAAGCCCTCCATGATATCATCTTTCATTGATCTTGCTGTCAGGAATATGACTGGGCAGCTTGGGCTTATTCTCTTTATTTCCTTTGCAATGGTAAATCCGTCGACGTTAGGAAGCATTACATCTAGTATGCATAGGTTGAATTCTCTGGATAGGAATGCATTGACAGCATCTTTGCCGTCGGTAATGAGCGTTACAAAAAAATCGTTCATTTCAAGATATGACTTCAATACAAAACCGAAGTTCACATCATCTTCGACCAATAATAATTTTTCTTTATTCATAGTTAATATCCTTTAAGGTTAATGGTAAACTTACTTTAAATGTGCTTCCTTTTCCTACCGTGCTATTCACAGAGATAAGCCCGTGGTGAGCGAGGACAATTTCCTTGGCATAGTTTAGTCCGAGACCAAATCCTTTCACGTTGTGTGTGTTGCCGGTGTGTGCGCGGTAGAAACGTTCGAAAATCTTGTTTTGTGCCTCCTTTGTCATGCCAATGCCATTGTCCTTGACAGTAAAGAAGAATCTGTCGCCCTTGGTGAAGGTCTTGACTTGTATCTCTGGTGCGCCCTGACTGTATTTTATTGCGTTGTCTATAAGGTTGAGCAGGACGGTTGTCATAAGGACTGAGTCCATTTGGATATGTACTTCGCCTTCGCAGGTGTCGATGCTTAGTTTTCCGCCTTTTTGGCTTACCTGCAGGTCCATTGTGCTTGCAACGTCGCGTACAAAGGCGTTGGCGTCTTCGTCGGTAAGGTTGAGCTTGAGGCCGTTTTTGTCGAGCGTCGCTATTTGCAGTACCTGTTCCACATGTTGCGTCATCCTGGATGTTTCCTGAAGTATGACTTCGCACATGCCAGAGATTGTTTCGGCGTTCTCGATAACCTGCGGACTCTTGATGGCGGTGGCGGCCAGTTTGATGGTCGCTATTGGCGTCTTGAACTCATGTGTCATATTGTTGACAAAGTCGGTCTTGACGGTGTTGATTTTTTTCTGCTTCAGGATGGTTCCGATTGCAATGCTGAAGGATGCCAGGAATAGACACGAAACTATTAGCGAAAGCAGTATCTGGGAGAATACCGATTGCCAGATGGCATTTTTCTTCGTCGGAAAGTCGACAAGGAACAGATTCGGATCCTCCATCACATTGCCCGGTATCATATTGTACTTGTAGCATTTGTCGTAGCGTTCGATATTGAATCTGTCCGAAGCTATCTTGATGGCGAGGTTGTTGTCGTCGACAATCGCAAACTCAAAGTCCATGTCGATGCCGTAGGATGTAAGAGTGCGTTTTAGCACGCGTCTGATGGTTTCTGCATCGAATCGTTTTTCAATAGGTATCTGCCGTTGTGTGAATTCTGCTTCGAGCTGAATTGCCAGTTTGTTGAATTCCGACTTCGGATTTGTCATCTGTCCAAGATAATATGCCTCAATGGCGTCTATCTCGTCGTTTTGTATCGAGTATGAATGGTTGTCTGAAATGCGGACCACATTGTTGCTGGGGATGTTTTCCTCGTCGAAATAGCTTGCCACCTGAGTGTTCGGCTGTGCCTTCGCGTTTTTTTGCCCCTGTTTGCCTGCATTGCCTTGCGCCTTGATTTTATCGTATACGAATATTGCAACTTCTTGCTTCTGAAGGGTTATGATAGTCTGGTTAATTGACTCGCTAATGGCACGTTCGATGATTTCGGACGACGCATTATATGAAGATGTAATATGGCTGACTTGGAGCAAAATGAGCAGTATCATCGAAAACGATAATATCACAACGCTCCATGAAACAACTTTTATTCTTTTCATATTCGCAAATTTATTAATAAAATAATCACTATTTTTCTCTTAACGTATTTTTAACTTAATGCCAAATGTTAAAAGTGTCTAAAAGTTGATTTTGTCATGTTAAAATTGTGTGTTAAGCAAAAAAAAATCTTGTTTTATGCTAGATGGACTTTTGCTCGGGAATGATATTGACATGGAGTCTTTGGGTCCTCATCAGAAAATTGCAATATGTTTCAATTGTAGAGTTCTTGTTTGCATATAAAATTTTTTGATTGCTGTTGCCTGAAATATTGTGGATTAAAAGTTGTGAAATTTTTGGCCATGCTTGAATGATTTCCTATTTAAGTGATTGATATATAGAGTGTAATGAGTCTGCAATGGACATTGTTCAAGCTACATCATGTGTGATTTGTGGTGATATTGATGATTTGCGGTTGTTAATGTCATTCCCTTAACAAATAATTGTTTAAAAAACAAAGCGAAAGCCCCTGTAGAATCTTGTTGTGAATTGTATTTTCGCAATATGAAACATTTAGGATTAATACTTATGGTGTCTGGAATGCTATGCTGTGCCATGCCAGTTGCAGCCCAGATGGAGAATTCGATACCTGCAAGCAAGCCGAAACTTGTGATAGGAATTGTTGTGGAACAGATGCGCCAGGATTATCTTGACCGCTTTTGGGACAACTTTGGCGAAAAAGGTTTTAGAAAGCTGGCCGTGAATGGCAGTTATTGCGTGAATGCCAACTACAATTATAGTCTAACCCAGACCGCTCCGGGATATGCAACTATTGCAACAGGGGCAGAACCGTCGAGTCATGGCATTGTGTCGAATTATTGGTACAACAAGCTTACGGGACAGAAGGTCGATTGCATATCATCAGACAAAAAGGAAACCGCAGTGGGCGGTTCAAAAAATGCTGAAGCCAATGTCTCGCCGACGAATATGTTGTCGACGACCTTCAGCGACGAGGCTAAGTTCTTCAACAGGGGCAAGTCGAAGGTTATCAGCATGTCGCTTTCAAAATATGCTGCTGTTTTGTCGGGCGGTTATGCTGCCGATGCCGCATATTGGTTCGACCCTGTGTCGGGACAATGGATGACTTCTTCGTATTATCTCGACAAATTGCCACAGTGGGTGGTAGACGTCAACAACAAGAAAATGTCCGACGAATATCTCACGCGCCAGTGGACACCAATGCTCCCGCTGGAGGATTATCACGAGGTGCTTTCCGATTCTAGTGTCTATGAATTTGGAATTGACGGCATGTACAAGACGTTCCCATATAATTATACGGACATGACCAAGACTGTTCGCAACTACAATCTTTTGACTATGGTTCCCGAGGGAAATACTTTGCTTAACGATTTGGCTGTGGCTGCGTTATATGGCGAAGAACTGGGAAACGACGAGTTTACCGATTTTCTTTTCATTAACTATTCGGTTTCGGAGGAAGTCGGGAAATTATATGGTCCGCAGTCGATTGAAGTTCAGGATTTGTTCTTGCGCCTCGACAAGGATCTGGAGCATCTTATCGAAGTAGTGGAGGATGTTGTTGGCAAAAATAACTGCCTGATATACTTGACGTCGAATCATGGCGTTTCCGAAATGCCTCAGTATATGCAGGATCAGAGAATGCCGGCAGGCGTATTCAAGCAGTTCTACATGATGGCGTTGACAAAGTCGTATTTGAAGGCCATTTATGGCGATGGCGACTGGATTTTGGATTTCAACAACTCGCAGATATTTTTGAATAGGCCTCTTATAGAGGATTCGCAGATTTCTCTATCAGAAATTCGTGAGAAGATTATCGATTTCATAATGAATTCGGCCGGAATCGCAAATGCAATAGGTGCCAACCAATTCCAAAGCATAGTCTTCAACGAGGGAATGCCAATGAAAATGCAGAATTCATACAATCAGAAACGTTCCGGAGACATAATGATTGCTCTGAAGCCAGGATGGATTGAGGACATACCATATTGCACTGACCATAATTCCGGATATTCATGCAATACGCACGTGCCACTGATATGGTACGGATGGAAGGTGAAGAAGCAGAAAGTCTTCGGCGAAATTAACATAACAGATATAGCTCCGACAGTATCAATGACACTGGGCACACCGCCTCCGCCAAACGTAAGCGGCAAGGTGCTTGAAGGGGTTTTCTTGAACAAATAGTGAAGCTGAAGCTATAATATGTAACTTTAACTTTTCTTTTGAAATATCGTGCAAGTCAAATCGTTATCTTCGCAAAAGTTTTTGTAGTCGAAAGAATATGAAAAGATTGTTTTCTTTTTTGTTTGTCTTGTTATTGTCGTTGGCAGTGTTCGCCGACGGTGTTACTTTTGTAGGAAAGGCTCCGTCGAAGGTGGGTGTCGGTCAGCGTATGCAGTTGCAATACACTCTAAACCAAAAGCCGTCATCGATACAATTGGGCAAGACTCCGGGATTTAAGTGTGTAGGAGGCCCGTCGCAAAGTTCTAGTTCTAGTGTGAGCATTGTCAATGGTAGCATGACTAGCACTTCGTCGTACACATATACTTATACAATGGAGGCGACGGAAGAAGGCACTTTTACCCTTGAAGGAGCAGTCGCCACAGTTGATGGTGCAAAATATACTTCCAACAAAATTTCTGTTGTCGTACAGAAGGAGGCTGTGCAGCAGCAAAAACAATCGAGCTACTACGATCCTTTCGACGATTTTTTCGGTACTGGACGTTCCCAGCAGCAGCAACAGCAGCAACAACAAAATCAGCCAAAGACGACTGTCGCTTCCGACGATATGCTTCTGCGTGTATATTCGTCGAAAAATAGTCTTGCAAAAGGAGAGGGAACGATTATAACCATAAAGCTTTGCACAGCCGTGGATTTGGTCTCAATAGAGGACTTTACACCACCAAAATTAGACAACTTTTATGTCGAGGAATTGGAAGTTGATCAGAATTTAAAGTGGTCGAGGGAAAACATAAATGGCAAGACCTATAATACTACAATACTGAAGAAGTATTTGGCGTTTCCGCGCGTTGCCGGAAAGGTGTCAATTGATCAGTCGAGCATAAAATGCATGGCAAGAGTTGTGTCAGGCAGACATCCATTCTGGGGCTACACATACGACAATGCCCCAGTATCTGCTAAATCATCGCCTGTTTCGCTTCAGGTAAACGCTCTTCCCGCATCTCCGAGCGATTTTTCTGGTGCTGTTGGAAAGTTTGACATTTCACTTAGCAAGCCAACTGATACTGTATCGGCCAACGATGCTGTTGCGTGCAGGGTAACAATTTCTGGAACAGGAAATTTCCGCACCATTGAAGCTCCTAAATTGAAATGCCCAAAGGAATTCGAGATGTTTGAACCTGTTGTCTCAGAGAAACTTTCAGCATCAGAAAACGGTCTTACAGGAAGTAAGTCGTGGGAGTTTACGCTGGTGCCAAGGTATGGAGGCTCATTCAATCTTGGCGCAATATCGTTCTCATATTACGATTTGGCATCAAGGTCGTACAAGACTGCGTCAACAGAAGAAATTATTATCAATGTGCGAAAGGATGGTAAGAATTCCCAGTCAAGTACCGTTTATAATTCTCAGACTGGCGTCGAAATTATAAACCCTGAAGATGTAAGGTACTTTAGAACAGGAAGTTTAGGCCTTACAGCTGCTTATTCTCCGTTGATGTTATCTGGCTTGTATTGGTGCCTTGTCATCGGCTTGCTGCTTGCCTTTGTAGCCGTTGTAGTTGTACTGCGAAAGAACATAAAGAAACGTCAGGATGTTGCTATGATGAAGCGAAAGAAAGCTAACAAGATTTCACGCAAGCGTCTGAAGACGGCACGAAAATATATGCAGGCAAATAATAGCACCGAGTTCTACAAGGAAATTATCACTGCTCTTTGGGGGTATGCAGGCGACAAGTTCTCTATACCGACTTCGCAGTTGACAAAGGATAGGGTAATGCTGGCTTTCTCCGAATACAATGTTGACGAAAAATTGTCGAGGTCTTTTGTAGAGCTTATAGACAAGTGCGAATTTGCTCATTTCGTTTCTGGATCAAATACTGAATTGCAGAACATTTATGACGATACAACAAGGATTATTGAACAATTAGAGGAAAATATCAGATAAGTCATGAAAAAGTTTTTTGCCATCATAATATCATTTGTTCTGTCGCTGAATGTTTTCGCCGACAATATCGATGCCTTGACCGACAGCGCACAGAACTGCTTCATGCAGACCAGATATGCGGAAGCTTTGCAGTTGTACGATTCCATTATGGATTTGGGATATTCGTCGTCGGACTTATATTATAATGTAGCCAACTGTTACTATCGCCTCGAAGACGTGGCAAATTCTGTATATTACTACGAAAAGTCGCTGATGTTGAATCCGTCAAATTCAGATGCAGAATTCAACCTGAAGATTGTCAACCAGCAGTTGAAGCAAAATGTAGAGGTATTGCCTGTGCCGTTTTATGAGGAATGGGGAGCCTCGCTGTTGAACTTAATGAGTTCTGACAGCTGGACGATATTTAATATTATCATGTTTGTTTTGCTTCTTGCAGGCATCGCTGTGTACTTGTTCGCAAGCGGAACGGCTTTGCAGAAGACCGGTTTTGCTCTCGCTGCAGTTGCTCTTGTGTTGTTCGTATGTACTGCTATCTGCGCATACAAATCCTCTAGAATTATAACCGACAATAATGACGCTGTCGTTTTTGTGCAGTCGATGGTAAAATCGTCGCCTAATGCCGATGCAGTAAATTCTTTTGAGATTTGCGAGGGGTTGAAGGTTGCGGTTACCGATACTGTCAATGGTATGTATTGCATCAGGCTTAGCGATGGAAAGTCCGGTTGGATAAATATGGAAAACATAAAGATGCTTTCCGAATGAAAATACGCCAATTAGCTATTATCCTGGTAGTTTCGCTCACCTTAGGCGGATGTGCTTTTATTGAAGGTATATTCGGCTCGTCATGTATGAAAAATACATCCGACAAATATGTGTTGAGAGCATCGGCTGAGGTAAAGTCAGCTAGTGTTGACCTTGCGATGGAAAAGGCGACATCCGAGGCTAGACGCAATATTATGGAGCAGGCGGATGAGTATATTGCCGGCAAATATTCGTATGATGTGTTTCTGAAGGATGGCGACTACGAGGAGAAAATAGACATGATGCGTCAGAAGATACAGGAATCTAGCGAAGTTGTGTGCAACCATGCCAGACAAAAGGCAGGTCTTGTAACATATTCAATCACATTGCAGATAAACATAAGCAGTATTGACAAAATTATTATGGAATTCAAATGAGTGTTGTCCTTGACATATTTCTTATTTCACTTGCTGTTGTTCTTGCGATAGTAGGCATTATTGGCTGTTTCGTACCCGTAATTCCAGGTCCGCCGATTTCTTTCCTTGGAGTCTTGGCGGCTTTTTTTGTTAGCTATTGCGATTTCAGTCTTTCTATCCTTTTGATTCTTGGTGCAATAATGATTGTTGTGACGGTACTTGACTTTTTGGTTCCATCGTGGGCGACAAAAAAGTTTGGCGGTTCAAAATGGGGTAGTCGAGGTTGTGCAATTGGAATGCTTGTTAGTTTGCTCGGACTTCAATGGTGGGCAATATTTATCGCTCCGTTTTTTGGCGCTTTTATTGGCGAAATCCTTTATCTCAAGAAACAGAATCTTACTTATAGCGGAAACGCAAAGAAAGTCTGGAAGGCGTCATTTGGGGCTTTCCTGGGTATGATTTGTGGGATAATTATTAAATTGATGTTTTCTTGTTTCGCTATTTTCTTTATTATTAAAGAAATAATAGTCGGTATTTGCGCTTAGCATTATTCTACAGCAGGGTCGAAAATGCTGAAATGTACACTGCCGTATTTTTTCATTGTGACAAAGTGCGGAAAGGCTGAGAAGTCGTTGCTTTCCCCATGTTCAATTATTAGGCATGACGTGTCTGAAAGCAGATTGTTGCGGAATATAGAATGGTATATTTCCTCTATGTTTTCCAGTGCATATGGTGGATCAGCAAAAATGACGTCAAATTTATTGTGACAGGTATCGAGAAAGCGAAAAACATCCGACTTGTAGATTGTGGCTTGCGAGAAACCTAACTCTTTGAAATTCTTTTCGATATAGGCAGCATGCTTGAAGTTGCTTTCTACTGCGACAATTGATTTCGCGCCTCTGCTGCCAAATTCGTACGAAATACTGCCAGTACCGCTGAAAAGATCCAGCACATCGATATTGTTGAAGTTGAAGTCGTTGTTCAATATGTTGAATAGGGCTTCCTTTGCAAAGTCTGTAGTAGGTCTGGCCTTGAACGTTGATGGTGGTGTAAAGTTGCGCCCCCTATATTTTCCTCCGATAATTCTCATAGGTTTATGTTTAAGAAATTATAGAAGTAATGCGGTGCAAATTCCTGAAACTTATAGAAATGCTTGAAGTCTTTGTTTATAGACTCAAAATATACTGTCCTTACGAATTTCTTGAGGTATATGGCTGCAAGATTGTCTGGTTCGATAAAACCAGAAATGTCAACTTCGCAATCTTCCTGGGATAGTTCCAGTTGCTCAAATGTATTGATGATAAAATACAAAATGTCGTTGGATGATGTGTAGTTGTAGGTGTTGTAGTTTATGATTTGCCCTTTGTCGATAACAAGAATTTCGAAGAAATTTTCGAATACCTGTACGAGCATTCTTTGCCTGTTTGGCTTTTCGCTAATCTTGGTCTTAGTCAGGTATGTTTCGATAAAAGGGTATGACTGTGGATACAGGCTGTACTTTGCAAAGAGTTTGTCAAGAGTTGCTTTTAGCTCGTTTTCAATTGCAAAGACAACAACAGTTTCAGACTTTGGTAACTTGGTGTAACATATCTGGCAGTCGTTATTCGGCTTATAGTTTAAAGCATATATGCCATGAGCATTTTCTTCGTCAAATATGACGGCAGGAACTATAGTGACGTTCTTTGAGGCATATACCACCTTGATACTGTCGAATTGTATGTCAAGGACCTTTTCTTCGGCAAGGAAATCTTCAATTTCTTTGTATCTGTTGATTGTTGTCGAAAATTTTCTGGAACTTAATGCCTGGACCTTGTTGTCGTTAATATCAAATATAGAATAAGAAAGTCCATCTTGAGTTATCAAGATGGACAAACTATTTTTTGAATATAAGTCTATGTCGCCTTTAATGTGGACTTGTTTCACGTGCTTAATCCTTTTTCTTCTTTTCCATGTTGGCATCCCAGTTACCAGCATTGTTGTTAGCTTCAAGAAGGTTACCAACTCTCAAGCAAGAGTCCTTCATCTTGTCCTTGTAGTTAACAGTCAGTTGTCTGTCAAGTCCGTCAAGAAGATCATCGTAAAGTGCGTAGCACTGGAAAACCTTAACGGCAACACCAGAACCTGTCATTACGGTTGCTGTATCCATCTTGTATTCAACCTTTTTGCCAACTCTGGTATATCTTAAGTCTTCGATAGGGTATCCTAAGTTCTTGAAAAGGGAATCTTTTACAGATACGAAGATTGTATCACGGCTGAATCCTTTAAGTCCAGCTTCTTCAACTTCGTTCCATTTGCCTGTTTTCTTTGCCTTTTCAATCATTTCGATAGCTTTCTTTTCGGAAATACCAGCTTTAAGCTGATCGTCACTCAAAGTACCGATTGCTTTTACAACTTTCAACTTTCCATTGTTGATGTAGTTGATCAAAGTGTCGAATGAAGGAGTGTATGAATGTTCGTAAATAACTTGCTTTACTTGCTTTCCTTTTTCGTCAGTGATAATTCTTGTGATTTTAGTTTCGTTGTTCTCCTTGTATGCTACCTGAGCAGTACGGATTGCAATAAGTTGATTTACTGTCGTTTGGAATCTTTCAGTTCTAAGTTCTTCATATTCAATTGGAGCCTGAATGCCATCTACAATCTTGTATGATAGCAGTACAATAAGTCCAAGAAGCAGGACTGCAACGATGATGCGAATTGTCTTTTTCATTATTAAATTTTTAAGTTTATTTTTGCAGTTGCAAAGTTATGATTTTTTTTGATAGTGCAAGCAAATAAATAAAAACTTTAATGACACGGGACGAGTTTGAAAAAAGACTTTATGACTTGTTGGGATGTGTGCCAACAGGCGGGCAGAAGGAGGCGGCCAATTTGCTCTATACATTTATGGGCGACCGTGACAAACTATGTACTTTTTTATTAAAGGGTTATGCTGGAACTGGTAAGACTACATTGATAAGCGCCTTTATTAAACTGCTTGCAGAATTGAAAATCAACACCGTGCTTCTTGCTCCAACTGGGCGGGCAGCAAAAGTGCTGTCGAATTATTCGGGACATTCGGCATCCACTATACATAAGTGCATTTACCGTAAAAAATCTACCGCCGATCCAAATGGAAATTTTTCTATAAATTTCAACAAGTTCAAGAATACGGTCTTTATTGTCGACGAAGCTTCGATGATTGGCAACGCTCCTAATGCAGAGAACACCTTCGGCTCTGGCCGTTTGCTTGATGATTTGTTTGCTTTTGTCTTCAACGACAACAACTGCCGTCTGATATTGTTGGGTGATTCGGCGCAGTTGCCGCCTGTGGGTACTAGTATCAGCCCGGCTCTTGATGAATTCTACTTGTGCGCTTATGGACTAACGTTTTATTCATACGAATTGTCAGAGGTCGTAAGACAAGATGCAGATTCTGGTATTCTGTTGAATGCTACCGACTTGCGTGAAATGATGACTCGTGAGAACTTTCAATTTCCAAGTTTGCGTACAAAAGGTTTCCCTGATATATATTCGATAACTGGTGCCGAACTTATTGATGAAATAGAAAATTCTTATTCGCGGTATGGTAGCGACGAGACAAGGATAATCTGCAAGACAAACAAATATGCAAACCGCTACAACATGGGGATAAGAAACCGTATTCTCTGGCGGGAGGAGGAACTTTCGTATGGCGATTTGCTGATGGTTGTCAAGAACAATTACTCTTGGCTTCCTGAGAACGCGGATATTGATTTCATTGCCAACGGCGATATGCTCGAGGTGCGGAAGGTTAGGCATCATTATGAGCTTTATGGTCATCGCTACGTCGACTTGGAAGTTAGGTTTGTTGATTTTCCAGACTTGGAGATTGAGGTTAAGGCTTTGCTCGATACGCTGTCAATAGATGCAGCCAATATGCCGGGGTCTTATTACAAGGAATTGTGGGAACAGCTCGAAGTCGATTATCAGGACATAACAGACACAAAGAAACGACATGAAGCGATACTAAAGGATCCGTATTATAACGCATTGCAAATCAAGTATGCTTATGCCTTGACATGCCACAAATCGCAAGGTGGACAGTGGAAATCTGTTTTTGTCGATCATGGCTGGATAAACAAGGATGAAATTACAGAGGAGGGAAAATTTGAGTTTCTGCGATGGCTTTACACTTCAATAACCCGTGCAACCGAAAGATTGTACCTTGTTAATTTTGATAAGGATTTTCTGGCTGACGAAGTTAGATAATGTATTTGTCTATTTTGTCGAGGAATAAAAGTATGGGGGCGGTATCATTTACGTCGGTGGGAAGATTAAGCATTAGTGTAGCATATTTTGTCGCTACAGGAAAACATTCTCCACAGAAGTCCCAGTATTCGTAGTGCGCTTGTACAGGATGTATAGGGCTGTTGAACCATTCTCCCAAAGGAATTTTATTTTCTTCTGCTATTTTCATTACTGTTTCACGTTCTTCGACAAGAAGTGGGTATTTCAGGAACGAATGATCTTGAAATAAGTCGTTGGCTACAATGGTCTTTCCTTTCTTTGCCAGATAGTCATTATATATTTCTGCGTTTTTCTTTCTCAGCAGTAGCAAATTGTCAAGCATGGCCAAATTAGTGACACCTTTTTTCATTTGTGTTTTCGACATAGCCTTAAAATAGTGACTTGGCATTTCGGCGGTTGTTATTTCTATGCCTGATGACGAGCCCTGAACGAGTTTGTGCTTGCTTAACCAGCGGTATATTTTTACCATTCGCCAATATCTGTTCTGCGTTAGGATTTTTTCCCTGACAAAATACAGGATTGAAAGTGATATGCTATCCTTTACAGATGGCAATTCCAGATTTTGATTGATTGTCTCAAGATTTTTTTTCAATATTAGGTTTGATACCATTGCAAATCCGCCTACTCCTGTGCTGAATGGCTTGTTCCATTGGGTAGAGTAGAAGGCGGCGTCGCAATAACTTCCGTTTGGCTTCCCATGGTATGTCCCGCCAAATCCATGTGTGCAGTCTTCTATGGTGTAGACGTTATGCTCTTTTGCAAACGAGACAAGTTCTTCAACATTTGACGAAAGTCCGAATGTGTTCTGGCAGATTATAACTTTTGTCCTGCTGCTAAACTTTTTCTTCAGGTCGGAAATGTCAAAGTTGTATGTCTTAGGGTCAATGTCTACATATATCGGTTTGGCTTTCAGATATTTTATGGCATTGGGCACAACTACGCAAGTAAAAGCCGGCAACAAGACTTCATCGTCTGGTTTTACATCCATCGCCTTTAAAATTGCAAAAAGAGCGACACGACCTTTCCAATAGAGAAAAATGTCGTCGGCAGAGGAATGAAGTCTCTTGGCTATTTCGGCCTTAAATATCTGTTCGGTATCTTTCATCTTTTTATGGGTTTGAATATTCCGACAAAGGATCCGGCTGCATATGAAAAGTGCAGAACAATGAAGGCATTTACAAGAAGAAATATCTTTAGCTCTTTGTCGGATTTATGCAATTTTATGCTAACTAACATCAATATAAGCAGATAGGCGCTCAGTGAAAGAACCGAAATAATTGCCAGAGGCCACCATAATAGAGCTGCCAATGGTGGAAGTACGAGGGAAAGCAAAAAGATTAACGGAACAAAATGGCGGAGGGAAAGTGATGCAAAATCGCGTGTGTGTTTTACTGTCAGCAGGTTCCACAATCCGTTGCGATAATTGTTGCGCGCAATTGCACCGTATGTTTCGCGTGCATAAT
Organism: uncultured Bacteroidales bacterium; assembly: GCA_937899245.1. Lineage (GTDB taxonomy): Bacteria > Bacteroidota > Bacteroidia > Bacteroidales > ML635J-15 > Bact-19. The sequence continues at coordinate 121,529 of CALDKB010000049.1, forward strand.
AAGTACATAGCGCTTCTGGAATTAGAAGGATTTTGCCACCACCGGCGGCAATACGCTTGTTTAGTTCAATATCTTGGTTACGAACAAGTTGCTCGTCGTAGTATCCATATTTGTCAAACACATCGCGTCTGAAGCAACCGAACGGAACTGTATCGACTTCCATAATCTTGTCTGCTCCAATGCGGAACGACCCGTTTCCAACACCAAACCTACTGCTCAATACAGCTTTTATAGCTAATGATTTTGGTGTCTTGTTCATCACATTCGTATTGCAAACGCAACCGACATTGTCGGCGTTAAGTTCTTTCAGTTTTTGTGTCAGTTGCGAAAAATAATTTGTGGCATATTCGGCATGCATGTCTAGTCGTAGTATGATGTCGCCTTTCGCCTGACGAATTGCTAAATTCATGGCGCATGGCACAATGTGCTTAGGGTTGTCCAACATTATAAAATTTGCATTGCTCTTGCAGTATTCTTGTAGAATTTCCCTAGTGCCGTCAGTACTTATGCCATCTACAAAAATTACTTCAAGGTCATCTTTAGGGTAATCTTGCTTTTGTATTGATTCAATGCATGAAACAATATATTTTTTTTCGTTGAAAAGAGGGCAGACTACCGATAGCATAACAATTAAATTTTATAAAGTTTTTGATATTTCTTGGCTATTTGTGTCCAGTCGAATTCGCAGAACTTTTCCTTAGCTATATGATCATAATTGTCAGGGTGTGCCAGTAAATTCCTTAAAGCGTTGGTAATGCTTTCAACTGATTGAGGATTAACACTTTCGCCAATATTTTCTTCGAAGAATCCGTCGATGCCTTCGTTTTTTGTGTATAGGATTGATAGTCCTTGCGACATAGCTTCGACATATACTAGTCCAAATGTTTCGTGATTTGATGGCATTGCAAAAACATTGTTGTTTGAATAAAAGTTTTTCATAATGTTTTTGTCGGTAATTCTACCATGATATTCAATAACGTCAGGGTGCTTCTTCGCCATATCAAGAATATCTTTTTCCTGCTCTCCATTGCTTCCGGCCAAATCAAGATGGATGTCTGCAAATTCTGTCTTCAATGAAAGCACAGCATCTATAAGTCGCATGACATTTTTGTTGCTGTCGAAGTTTCCTGCATAGCAAATGTTGTGGGCGTTTTGTTTTGTCTGTGCGCTTATGTTGTTAAGCCAGAATGCGTTAAGACCATTTGAAATTACAATGTTTTTTTCTTTTGCCAAATTGCGCATGCCTATTAGTGATATGTGGCTATTAATGCGTCTTTGTAGCATAGGAGTGATGGAAATAATCTTGTCGGCTTCGCGGATAACTTCCCTGTGAACCCACCATAGGTGAGGCATGTATTTTAAGAATGCGTTCATGTCGGTATTGCGTACGGCGACAATGTACGGTATTCCGTATTTGCGCTTTAGGTGGAGGGCTACAGCTCCATCGCTAAATAAATTGGTGGCATGAACGTAAGAAATCTGCGACAAGTCTATTTGTTTGGATATGTCCTTGCTAATTTTATCAATTTTTGCGTTGAAAAATATTCTGTGCAAAGGACGTAGAATGTAGGAATATATTATTTGTGTATGTTCTCCGTCAAAATAGTTCTGGCCTTCAAGTTTCTTGTTTCGAATAGGACAGTATACAATTTGTTCTACGCCTTGATTATCAAGTTGCTTGTATAGTTCGGAGTGTACTTTGCTGTTAGCGAAGTCGTTGCATATATGAAGCACTTTGCCGTGTTCCGTTCGTGGAAGAGGACTGTTTAGGTGCGAGCGGAATGTTGCTCCTAATAATAAATAGGCAATTAGTTGTACCGAGCCTGGCCCGTATGGATAGCTTGGTTCGGCAAAACTGACTATAAGAGGAATTGTACATACGATATATCCAGCATCGCGGATGTCGGTCTTACGTTTCTTGAACAAATTGCAGAGCGTAAAGATTCCAAAATAGATGTAGAATGCTATAAGTGGAAGTGCACCAATTCCGTAGCGCACAAGTCTCAGTAACATGTAGTTGTGTATTAGCAGTATGCCTGAGTCTTCCTCCTGTTCGCCCATGAACGATTCCCTTTGTAGAAATTCAATGGCCTTATGGTTACGTTCCAGTCTGTTTGATGTGAGCACATCGATATTTGACGAAGACTTTCCTCCGATCATGAAGCGGGTAAGTTCGTCGCCAATAAAACCTACGTATACAATGTATCCGATAAGCAGAACGCCTAAAATGGTGATTATTGTTTTGGCGCTCCACTTGAATTTCCAGTCGCAGTCCTTAATAGTAATAAAGATAAAGCAAGCTACTAGGGCAAAACAGTCGGATCTAGCTCTAATAAGCACAAGTACAAGGAGCGACAGTACGAAAAGAATAAGAAAATGTGTGCGCTGCTCTTTTATCTTGATGGCGAAGAAATACATCGCTGCACCGGCAATGGCTAGTAGTCCTCCAATCTGGTTTTTGCCTTCGTCAAGCATGTAGAATTCGGGGACAACCAAGTCGCCGGCCCAGAAAAAGCAGTTTATTATCGTCATTATTATTACCCCGATTGTGTAGTAGTAGCATATATTCGCCCATTCCCTGATGTTTGTGTCCAGTGATATGCCGATGCAGATGCTCAAAAATGCAACAGTCAGCTGTGTTAGGTCCGACATCATAAAGTGTCTGCCAAGCAAAATGAATGTTATGAATTCTAGCGCAACGATTACAATAGTGGCAAAAAATAGGCGTACAAAACGTATCGAACAATATTTTTCTATTGACAACGAAAGCAAAAAGGCACAACCCATGCATGCCATGATTGCGTACCTGAGGATATAGTAAGTTGCTGTCATGTATATCCATGGCAGATAGGAAACTACCACCATGGCAAGTGTCGCAAACAGTAGATATTTTGCTATTTTGTTTTTCACTTTGGAATTTTTAATCAGGTAAAACAACTTTTTGTCCGAATAGCAAATCGGTGGATGGCAGACGCCCACTGTCAAAGCCTCCGGCAGGGGTAAATGTCAACTCGCCAAAATAAGCCTTTCCGTTTTCAAGGTAAAAGTCGGCACGAACAAATGGAAATGGTTTTGAGAGTATTTCTGCATATTCAAATAGTTCGTCCATGCCTTCAGGTTTTGGAATTGTAAAATTTTCTGGAGCGGCCATGCCTTGTTTGTTAAGCCGTTGCAACTGCCAGTCGCGATTGAAGAAATAGAAGCTGGGCTTTTCTTGTTTTCCTCTGCCAATGCAGCATAACACGTATTCCGGCTTGCCGTTAAAACAATATATTTTATAGTCGACAGGTGAGGAGCCATCTTCCGTTTCGATGAATTTCTCGCACAATATCAGTTTCTCTTTGAAGCCATATTGAGGTTCTGCGGCTACATATTGGTATTTAATTATTTCAAATCGATTCAAATCTTTTACTGTCGACTCTATGTCAATCTTTTGCTTGCCGTTGCATATCACATTTCCTCCACAGCCGAAATTCCATTTCAGGACATATTTTTCGGGTAGTTCTTCCCATTTGATTTCGTCTGCATGATGGTACACCTTGATAAGTGGGTTTAGTATGTGTTCCAGTCCACATTTCCTGACGTATTCACGTACCCTGTATTTGTCGGCACATTGCTCTACAAGTTCATTGTCCTTGTAATAATGAATCTTCATCCATTGGATTTTCTCGTCAAGTGTCTGCGGATGTCTCAAGTGCAAGCGCTTGTGATGGCATGCAAAATACAATACCTTGACAGTCAGTCTGGGCGATATACCTGTCATGATATATCTTGCCAGCATATTTATTTTTGACCTGAATTCCATAGTTCAATTTCTACCAGTAGCTATGTCTTGTGTTTCTCTTTGTGTATAGCTTTTTCAAAAAATCTTCTGGATTGTCGCCGAAAGCAGGTCCGAATGCCGATTGGCTTAAATCTGGGTCCGCATTCCATTCTATAAAGATAGGTTCTCCGTTTTCGCCAACAGCAAAATCCCATGCTGCGATATTAAAGTGTGGCAGGTTGAAATGAAGTCTTTTGGCTGTTTCTACGACTTCGTTAAATGAAGGAATCTGATATCCTTCAAGTGTAACTCCACAATCGGTCTTTTCAACCAGATCGTAGCCGGGTGCACCAAATGCATATTTTCCAAGAGTTCCGTCGGCGTTTATCAAAGTGCTTATTCCGCCTGCGCTCTCATTGTCGATAACCTGACCTGCGCGTCCGATACGAATGACAGCGTAGATAAGTTTTACGTCCATGTCTTTGCGGTATGTAAGCAATCGTATGGTATTGACTGATGCCGGATTCAATGCAGCCATTCTTTCGTGCTGATGGACAACTGTTTGAATGATAAAGTCTCGTTTGTATTCGTCGAAAAGCTGGGCGATGGTCTTGCCGTTGCGGTTTGTAATTCCGTCTTTCACCTGGATTCTGCAAACGCCTTCGCCACGTGTCTTGAGCGATGGCTTTACAATAGCATCGTCTAAGTTGTTGCATATCGCCAAAGCTTCATCACGGCTTATTGCTTTTCCGTTGGCATAAAAATGGTAATTTATGTTCTTGACAAATGTTTTCGGCTGAATAACATCGGGGAACAGCTCCTCGGCAACATTCTTGTCGGCGTACGCGTCTTTCATTGGGAAGTTGTTGAATCGGCCAATCATCTCGCTTCTGTATATGCCCACAGGAATATAATATGGCGAATAGATACCTGTACGTGAATATAGGAATTTGTGCCATATCAAAGGAACCCTACGTCCAATTGCCCGTTTGTAGAATGCCTGTATTTCTTTTTTCTGCTGACGTGTGAGTTTGCGTTTAACTTTTAACTTCTTGTATTTCTTGTGAATCTCATGGTAAAACGAGTACTCCAGGAGATACTTGTGAATTATTGATGTCGTTTTTAAACTTTTCATATTATTTATTCTTTAAACCTTTTATTGTTACATTTCTGCGTGCGTCATTTTTTAGGAGCATCAGCAAACTGTTGTGCGATTCTCCGTAGTTTCTTGTTATAATAGATTTAAATTTTTTCGCTGATGTTTTTGCAAATGCCATGAATGTTTTTTTGCTGTAGAACCTCTCAACGACTGCATATTCTTGTTCCATGGTCAATTTCCTGATTGTCGGTGCCAGATATTTGTCGTATGCATCCTTGTCCTTTAGATAGTTGCATATCAATTCATTGTGCTTGCTTCTCGATTCGCTGCTGTCGATTGAAAGTGCTCTGTTTTCTGAATTAAATGTATTGACAGTTTCAAATGACATTTTCCCGTCGGTGATATTGCAAATGACACAAAGGCCTTCGTACCAATGTGGTTTATTTGCCTTGAAGTCGGGTGTTGCCTTGCTGTTGAAGAAGAAGTTGCCGAGGCTGTAGAATATGTACTTGCCCTTGTATTCTTCCCAGCCTTGAGGACAATGCGGATGTGTCCCGATGATAGCGTCTGCGCCGTAATCGATAAGGTCGCGATAGCGGGCTATTGTTTCCGGCAAAGGAACATCGATATATTCGATTCCGTCGTGAGGAAGGACAAAAAGAAAATCAACATTCTTTTTTGCTTCCATAATATCGTGGTTTACACGTAGGTCGTTAATGTATGCGCAGCCAAGTCCTTCGTGTTTGCTTACGTCGTCGAAGACGCCTTTCTCGGAGGCGTAGCTCAACGCCATAAAGCCAAGCTTCATGCCGTCTAATTCGACAATCTTCACCTTGTATGCTTCGTCGTATGTGCCAGAACCAAAACTTTTCCCCTCAAGTTCCGAAACCGTTTTTTCAAAGCCATTGACACCACAATCAAATGCGTGGTTGTTGGCCATGGAAAAAATGTCGAAACCCAAATCACGAAGAAAGGCTGGCGAGTCGTCATTTTGAAAATAATAGACGTTATTCTGCCCCGAAGATGGTTTGAGCGGAATTTCGAAGTTTACAACACGAAGGTCGCATGAACTTAGGAGTTCTCGTAGTTCGTCTGATACTCTGATAAGAGAAGTGCTTGGTTTTGAGCAGAAATCCCCAGCAAAAAATATGCGAGTGCTATTCTTCATTGCTTTGCTTTTGTTGTACTTTTTTACTTCTTATTTTCGTTTTAAAGTCCTTGGCAATATTAACAAAATTATTGAAAGCCTTCAATTTAAAAACGACCGATATTCCTAAATATGTCAACACGTATATTACTAGTTCGATGCTTCCTTTGACATAGATGTTCTCTCCAGCCAATAGGCCTGATGCATAGGCAAATGCCATTGAAATCAGACCGCATGCAACGATAGGGAGCAAATCAAGAATCTGCTTTTGCAATTTATATCCGATGTATTTGTGCACCAGCGATGCGTTGATTATGTAGATCATGTATGATGTGATGACCATTCCGACGAGAAGCCCCGTCATTCCGAATAGAGCCAGTCCTCCAACGACAAAAATTAATCCCAGTCCGCGTTTTATCAATGTCCACACCAGTAATTTGCCACTACGTCCGATTGCCGCTACTGCATAATAGTTTATTCCTTGCAGGCTAACTGCTATTCCGGCTATGCAGAGTATTTGAAAATAAGGAACCGATGCTAACCACTTGTCTGTATATATGAGGACTATCAATGGTTCGGCAATGAGGATGAAAACTAGCATCAACGGTACTGTCATATATGCCAGCGATGTGATGAATTGGCTCAGCATGTTTGCCATCCTTGGCTTGTCGTTTTGGGCGGAAGCCAAAATCGGATATGCAACTCTGTCAACAACATTGGATATGCTGGTTGACGATAGTTCTTCAAGTTTTTTTCCTTGCGAATAATAGCCCATTGTTGTCGAGCTGTAAACTTTGCCAATCAATAGGCCTTGTATGTTGTTGCAGAATGTGTTTACTAGGTTGCCTATCAGGATAAAGAAACCGAAGTTGAAAAGTTCCTTGAACGACTGCCATGAGAATGTGAATTTAGGATACCACTTGCCTGTAATCCACAATAGTGCTGTTGTAATTGAGCATAGTAATAGTTGCTGTGCGACCAAAGCCCAAATGCCGAAACCAAGAAATGCAAGTGTTATCGATATGCATACGGAAATTACGGCTGATGTTATGTCTATTATCGCTAATTTCCTGAATTGGAGCTGTTTGCGTAGCCTGTTGTTCTGGATAAGGCTTAATGCGTTAATAATAAGCATTAAAGCTTCGAGACGCAAAACTTTTGACAATAGTGGGATTTTATAAAAGCTGGCGATAAATGGGGCGCAAAGGAATATGATGCCGTAGAGAAACAACGATAGGAATAGGTTCCAATAGAAGATTGTTGAATAGTCGTCTTCTGTAGGTTCTTTTTTCTGAATTAGGGCAGAACCGAAGCCGCCGTCTATAAATGTATTAGAGATGGTGATAAATATTGCCAGCATTCCGATGCATCCAAAATCGTCGGCGGACAGCAACCGGGCCAAGACAATGTTTGCAATAAACGAGATTGCCATTGCCCCAAATTTCTGGAATGCACTCCAAAAGACTCCGGATACGGTTTTTGACTTAAGACTGGCAGCCATGATGTTGTTATTTTCCCTCTGCGAAATCTTTTAGATAGGCGAAGCGAGGCGTCAATTTACCATTCCTTATGATGGTTCCGCGTTCTACGATTTCTGAATTTGCGTCTGAAAGCAGGCCACCAATTACATGTTTCATCAGCATATCGCCGAAATATGCACTTGTGTCCATTGCCAATGCGTTAGGACATGTGTCCACAGCCATGACAGTTATGTTTTCCGAATTTGAAAATGCCGGTTCTTCGCCGCATGTCGCCGGATTGTAGTCGTAGTATGGCTCATCATGCGTAGCGGGACGCAAGGTCGATTTTACGCTGCCTTGAATGTCGCATGTGACATCGCCTATGAATTTTATGCGTAAATCCTTGTTTTTCAAATCTTCGCAAGAAAGATATATAGGAGCTCCAATTCCCCAGAAATGGGCGCATATCAGGATGTCTGCACTTTTGCCAAAGCGCATGAAGTCACTTTCGTACTCGTCGGCATGTTTGGTGAAATGCTCGAAATTGAAGTCTTTGCCGTTGCGGTGCTTTACAAGCCTGTCGACATCGGCAGTGGTGTACGAAAGTTTCGAGACTTTTTCTGTAGTCAGGAATTCATCCTCTGTCAAATGTGCTGCACCAATTTCGTCGAGTATGTATTGTGCGCCTTGAGAAACTCTGCCTGCTCCGGTAACCATTATTTTAACAGCAGGAAGGTCAACCGACCGTAATGCTGACTTGAGTCCTTCCAAGGTGAAGCGTCTGTCAGGTTTCGGCAATTCGTAGAGGTGATGACGTAGTCCATAACCTCTTAATGTGTAGTAGGCGCCAACAATCCCGGCCCACCAGCCAAAGGCGCAAACGCGTATTCCTTTGTCGTCAACAAGGTATTCGTAGTCGGTAAAGGTAATCCTTTTGGCCATAAATGCTTGAATAAGAGGACGGTTGTATTCCTGCATCTTGGCTATATGCCCAAAGAAAACATAATGTTTCTCTGGAAGCAAGGTGCTGATATCGGCTTCCTTGATGCCAAAAAGAACATCACAGTCTGAAACGTCGTCACAAACGTAAAGTCCTGCTTGACGGTATTCTTCGTCAGAAAAAGATCTAATGTCGCTTGATTGAACTATAAATTTATGTTCCGGATATTCTTTTTGCATTTGTGCCAACTGTTGTGGCGAAAAAGCAACTCTATTGTCAACAGGAACCTTTGTCTCTTTTATCAAAGCTATCTTCATGTCCTAAATGTATTCTATACCTATTAAAAACAAATGGCAAATATATAATATTTTTTTACTTAATGCAAAAAGCGAAACTTGCTTTGCCTTACGAGATAATGGTCTGTCTGTTATGCTTTTAGTTGTTGCTGATACGAAAAAAGCTTCCCGACGGGAAGCTTTTTCCTTTGAATTTGTTTAGATTATTCTTCTTCTCTAATCTTTTTGCTTGATTCGATTACTTCGCCTGTTGTGGCATCCTTTACTTCAAGAGTGGTAAAGTACCATTGTTTTTCGCCAGTTTCGTAGTCTGCTGCATTGGTGCCAATCAGCTGGTATGCAAGGTTGCTGAGCTTACCATATTGTTTCTGGTTCGGCTTAACCTTGATTTCCTTGTGTCCAGTGTGCCTTTTTTCTGTCATGCCGTTTTCGATGAATACTTCGTAGCTAACTGTTACTTCTGCCGTACCCATGTTCTGGAAGTAGAGCGACAATTCCAGAGGACTTGTATCATCCTTAGCGTTCAAGTGTGCTACTTTCGTCTTAACCAATACATTGGCGATAGTGTCAAATTCGGTATATCCCTTTTGTGCAAATACCGGAATGCTGAAAATTGCAATTGCAATCAATAATACAAACTTTCTCATTACTTTGTGTTTTTTTCTGGTTTAACATATTTTCCTATAAACAGAACTGCATCGTTCTTTTGTTCCTTGATGACAAATACGAATGGCCTGTTGATTGACAATTTAGGATTATGTGCATTTGTAGCTGTTTTCTCCCTGACAATGACTGCCGTAGCTGCTGCCGCTTCGGTTCCTTTTTCCGAAACTTCCACAAGCGACTGATGGATAACATTGTCGATCATAAGGTTGGTCCTGCCATTCATCTTTGAGAAATTGGCGCTATTCAAAAATGCCGACTTTATGCCCATGCCAAATAGGACGTCCTTCATTTCGTAGCGCGATTCAATCTTGAATTTTGGCATGGAAACGTCTGCTTTGATAAGTTTGGTGTCGTTCATCAATGATTCAAATTTTTCGTATGTCATCTGACTTATATATTCATCAATGTCTGTGTCTTTCTTCGGCATGATTATGTACATGGAAGCTTTTTTGTCAGCATATTCTAATTTCATCATTGTGGCTTCTTCATTGTCGTTAAGTTCAACTGTTTGAGTGCCGTTCATGAAATCGGTAACATATTCAAGGGAATTTTTGCCGTAGAATGTCATCGGTCTTGTTTTTTCTGTCTTAAACTCCTTGGCCCAGCTTGCATTGAAATAAATTGCATTAAGGAGTACAAGCTTCGTTAGCGAATTGACATCGTTTTTGTGCAATAAGTTTTTAATTTTACCATTGGTGTTTTTCTCAACCCATTCGTTGATTTTCTTTATCGCCTCGCTTTTTGCCGCATCGTTCGAGAAGTCTGCTGACGATAAAATCGCATTGTAGTCCTTCAGGTCTGCAAGATATGTTTCAAGGAAATTGTAGTCCTTTTGAGCAACGGCGGCATTTGTTATTGTTAGGAAATTTTTGTCGGATTTATAAGTCTCAAGCAGTTGGGTGAATTCCTTGTGAGATTCGTTTTGGTTCTTTTTGAATTTAAGAACTTTGCGCATTTCTTTCGCAGTCTTTTTGGCTGCACCGTCGTATGCCATTGCAAGTGCGTCGTAAACACTGAACGGACTGACAAACGAGTTTGCAGTTGTCGTGTCGGCTTTGTTTATGCTTGAAAAAAGCTCAAAGGCAAATTCGTTGTTACTTTTAACTATTTCGCTTTGAGAGAAAATAGGTGCTGATAACGATACAGCAATAAATAGTGTTAGAAACTTCTTCATAAATCTATATTTATATTTTTCAATATGCTTTTTCAATTCAAAATTCTTATGCACTAGTCTGTGTCAAGCCATTTTTTCGATTCAGAATTACTTTAAACCATTCTAATTTGCTCGTAACTTAATGTAATTGTGCGAATTATGTACAAATCACAAGCCACGGGATTTTTTTTGAAACGCGAAAATTTTTATTGCAATAGCCATGCCGAAAATTTTCATTCCGAAAAATCCATAATTATCGTTTAAAATTTTCCTACTCGAAATCCAGATGCAAAAATAACACATTGTTTTTTCTCGGCAATATTTTTCCTTGCCTGCCGTAAGCTCATTTTTAATGGGGTAGGAGGGCTTATTTTTTTTAGATGATATTTATTTCGTCAGCAAAGAAATCGTTAAAAATACGAGGTTTTCAGAATTAGCAAAAATAAGGGTCTTTTTTACAATTGTAAAATAAACATACACAAAAGGACTCCTGTTACAAATGTAAAATAACCCATAATAACGTCTGTTGATTACAAACGTAAATTCAATTAGCACTAATAATCAAACCGATTTTAACATTTGTTAAAACAAGGTAGTAAAAACGGTGCTTCAATTGTAACATACATGTTTATAGGGTTTTATTGCGTTTATTTAAATTATAGCTTCTATATATTTCGGGCATTTGCTGCTATTAAGCACGAAAAAATGTTAAAATAGAGCTATTTGGCCTATTTACAACCGACTTAAGTTCTTAAACCCCAGTGTTTTGGCGCGTAAATAGCTACCATGGGAATTGGTTTGGCTAATTCTATTTAACATCTTGATATTATTTGTCTTATGCTTTTGAATGGTATTTGCTCCATATTTTACTATTTACATTTGTAAAGTGAATGTTGTTAATAAATAATTACAATAGTAAATGATAATTTGTTTACATTTGTAAATCATAAAAACACCTTGAAATATGATTGACCGAATCAAAAAAATAATGGAGGTAGAGAATCTTTCCTCTGGAAAATTTGCAGATGAAATAGGAATAAATAATTCCAGATTGTCGCACTATCTTTCTGGTCGAAATAATGTGTCATTAGAATTTGTGACTGGAATTTTGGAAAGATTTCGCGGTATAAATCCCGATTGGCTTTTGTTTGGACGTGGCGATATGTACAAGTCTAACGAGTCTGGGGTTCGACAAAGTCAAACGCAGGGCGACTTGTTTTCTTCAGCCGACGTTAATGATTCGGTTACTAAATCCGATGTTAATGACGTTCCGTCTATGCAGCCGCTTTCTTCTGTAGAACAGGAACCTAAAGTGCAGGAAGTCTCTAATTCTATTGACAATGAGGATATTGCAGATTCTCCTATTGCTAAAAATGTAAATCGAACAGTAGAAGATGTTGCCGAAAGGCCAAATGGACATAAGACGATGGAAAAGATTGTCGTCTTTTATGCTGACGGAACTTTCGACTGCTATTTTCCAAATGGAAAGCGAATATAATGGAGCTTCGCCTATATAATATATAGGTAAAAGCGTTGTCGTGCCGATAAAAATTGTATTTTTGCATTCCTAATTTGAAGAGAAAAATGGATAGAAATTATTCCCAGTCGTTAATAGATACCTTGCAATACAGTAGAGAAGAGGCAGTTAGGATGGGTAGTAATACTCTTAATCCCGAACATTTACTTTTGGGCATATTGCGTAATTCGGATTGTGAGGCGATGCAGAAACTCAAGGAGTTGAATATCAATATTCCCGAGTTGAAATCGGCTATTGAGGATAGCTGTAAAACAAACGAATTGGCATTGACAGACCCTGACGATGTGGTTGAAAGCAAGCATATTTCGCGAATACGACTATTTATGCATTCCGAGGCAATTGCCCTGGGAAGTGAAATGATTGACACTTGTCATTTGCTACTTGCAATTCTTAAGGTTCCAAGTCGTTTGCTGCTAGTTCTCGACAAGTTTAACATTGAATATGACTTGTTTAGAATGACTATGGAACTGGGAAATTGGGACGTAGTCAGCGAAGAAGCTTCCGAAGACGATGAAGAGGACGAGGTCATTGATGATGGCTTTATGGAGGAATCGTTTGTAGGACGAGGGGAAAGACGTAGCGGTAGACGCTTTAGCAAATCTAAGACGCCTATGCTTGACCAGTTCGGTGTTGATTTGACTGCAGCAGCTAAGGAAAACAAGTTGGATCCAGTGTACGGCCGTGAAAGTGAGATAAATCGTATAACTCAGATTCTTTCGCGCCGCCGCAAGAATAATCCTGTAATAATTGGCGAACCTGGCGTCGGCAAGTCGGCCATAATAGAAGCTCTGGCAACAAAGATTGTCAACAAGGAGGTGTCGCATGTCCTTTTTGATAAGCGCCTTATCATGCTGAATATGACGTCGATGGTTGCAGGCACTATGTATCGCGGTCAGTTTGAGGAACGAATGACTGATCTTATTGACGAATTGAAGGCGTCAAACGATGTAATATTATTTATTGACGAGATACATACCATTGTTGGTGCCGGCGACATGTCTGGAAACTTTGATGCTGCTAATATTCTAAAACCTGCACTTGCTCGCGGTGAAATTCAATGCATAGGTTCAACAACGCTTGACGAATACCGTAAAATAGAGCACGATGGAGCTTTGGAACGTCGTTTCCAAAAAGTTATAGTTGAGGCGCCGTCTGTTGAGGATACGATACAGATTCTGCAAAAAATTAAGGGCAAATACGAAGATCATCACAAGGTTGTATATTCCCAGCAGGCTATCGAAGCTTGTGTAAGACTGACTGACAGGTACATTGGCGACCGTTCGCAGCCGGACAAGGCTATAGATGCAATGGATGAGGCCGGCGCTAGGATGCATTCAAGCAAAGTCGCTGTGCCGTCTAAAATTATGGAAATTGAGGAAGAACTTCAGAAGGTTCGTGAGTCAAAAATGCAATCTGTTAAGGACCAGCAATTTGAGGTCGCTGCTGCGTATCGAGATCGCGAACGCGAGCTGGAGACTTCTATTGAGCATATCAAGAAGCAGTGGATGTCGGAGATGAACGACGACAAAAAACTCATTACCGAAGATGATGTCGCTGAGGTTGTCGCAATGATTTCTGGTGTGCCTGTAAAACGTGTCGCTCAGACCGAAGGTGCCCGCCTGCTTGAGATGAACAATGCTCTTTCTGGCAAAATAATTGGCCAGGATGATGCTATATCAAAGATTGTCAGTGCTATACAGCGCAATCGTGCTGGACTTAAGGATCCGAATAAGCCAATTGGCACATTTATTTTCCTAGGTCCGACTGGTGTCGGAAAAACTCAGCTGGCAAAGATTCTTGCAAAATATTTGTTTGACACAGAAGACGCTCTTATTCGTATCGACATGAGCGAGTTTATGGAGAAATTTTCTGTTTCCAGACTTGTCGGAGCGCCTCCCGGATACGTTGGATACGAGGAGGGTGGTCAGTTGACCGAACGTGTTCGTCGTAAGCCTTATTCGGTAGTTTTGCTCGACGAGATTGAAAAAGCTCATCCTGATGTTTTTAATATCTTGTTGCAAATACTTGATGAAGGACGTCTTACCGACAGTTCTGGCAGAAAGATTGACTTTAGGAATACAATCTTGATTATGACGTCTAATATCGGTTCTAGGCAGTTGTCTGATTTCGGTATTGGCGTTGGCTTCGATACTAAGGCAAGAAAAGATTCGTATAACGAAAACACAAAGTCAATCATTGAAAATGCGTTGAAAAAAACATTCTCGCCAGAATTTATCAATAGAATCGACGACATAATTCAGTTCAACACGCTTACCAAGGAAGATATCGGCAAGATTATCGACATTGAGCTTGTCGGCTTGTACGAACGTGTACGTGATATGGGATTCACATTGAAAATTGAACAGTCGGCTAAAGACTTTGTCATCGAAAAAGGCTTCGATCCTAAGTTTGGCGCAAGACCGTTGAAGCGTGCTATTCAGCGTTATATTGAAGATGTGCTTGCCGAATATATTATCAAGGCTGAAATATCAAAGGAGAATTGCATTTCTCTTGAGTACTCTGAAGGCGACGGCATGAAGGTTATCTTGTCTAAAATCTAATAATGGACAATAACAACTTAACCGTCAACGCATTGTGGATAGGCAAGTACCTGTCGGCATGTGAGTTGTTGACCATAAAATCGTTCTTGAATAATGGACATCGGTTTGTCCTTTGGACATACGACGAAATAAAAACCATGCTTCCTGAAGGTGTGGAACTTCATGATGCTGCGGAAATTATTCCTAGAGAAAAAGTATTCTGCTATAAGTATAGGAATCAATTTGGCCATGGCAAAGGCAGTTATGCTGGATTCAGCGATATTTTTAGGTATAAATTGCTGTATTTGTATGGCGGTTGGTGGACAGATATGGACGTAACTTGCCTAAAACCAATGGATTTTGAAGATGAGTATGTGTTTCGTACACATCATTCGTTGCCTTTGGTAGGTAATATTATGAAATGTCCAAAGGGGGCTGAACTCATGAAGGCTTGCTGGGAAGAGGCAGAACAAAAAATTGACGAAAATAATAGGGATTGGCATTTGCCGATAAATATATTGGTTGACAATGTCAATAGGTTCGGGCTGGGTAACTTCATAAAGTCTTACTCGAATCCTGATTCATGGAATGTAGTACGAAAGCTCTTGAAGGGAAAAACGGAGGTTCCCGACGAATGGCATGTGATACATTGGATAAACGAGGAGTGGAGGCGCAATAAAATCGACCGGTATTATTTTCTGAAGAAATCGTTTTTTTCAAAATTGGCAGAAAGGAATGGCGTTGCTATTGGTCATCCAAATTTTTTGAAATCAATTTCGGTCCGCATTAAACTTTCGTTGGCATGGCATAGCTACCGCGTTAGTGTTGGAAACCGAAACTGATTTCAAAAATTGTCAGTATAATCTTTCGTTAAATTCGAGGATCATTTGGGCCGCTAATGTCTTTAAGTTTTTTGATGGCCTTGTATTTGGCCTGATAAACTTGTTGCTCGGTCATGTTTTCCTCTTCGGCAATATCTCTAATTGACATTTCTTCAGCATCATAGCCAAAAGTGTGTTTCAGTACATTGCGGCTCTTTTCGTCTATTTCAGGCGAATAAAGTGCAAAGTCGATTGTGTCCCTGTAGTGAGTAGTCGTGAAGTTTTCGTATGGATCACTACCGTCTGAAATGGTATCGCCAATGCAGTATCCGCTTTCCGAATCAATTAAGGTGTCGATAGATACCGTTGTCGTGCTGTCGAAAGTACTTGTAACGACATATTCTGGAAGTCCAAGTTCTTCTGCCAGTTCAAAAGTTGTGGGATTTCGCTTGTGTTTGTGTGCGAACCTATTGGCTGCTTTCATAATCTTCTTTTTCTCGTTTATGACATTTGCAGGAATTCGTATGGTTCTGCCATACTTGTTTAGTTCGTCCATGATTGCCTGGTGAATCCAGTATGTAGCAAAGGAGATGAACTTGAAGCCTCTTTTTTCGTCAAACTTATTTGCAGCAGTTATAAGGCCAATGTTACCTGCTTCTATCAAATCAAGAAGGTCAAGACCGCATTTTTGGTAAGACTTTGCTACAGAGATGACATAACGAAGATTTGAGTTCACTAATTCCACAAGGGCTTTGGGGTCGTTTTGCCTGATTCTATTAGCCAGCTCAACTTCTTGAGCTTGGGTTAGAAGTTTGTAGTTTGAAATTTGACGCATGTAAATGTTTAGATTTGCGTCGGTGCGATCGGTAATCGACTTACTGATAGTAAAATCTTTCATAGACTTAATTTTTTTCATTAATATATATTGGTATTTTCAATTTTTTTCATCAGATTGCAAGGTGTGGCAATAACACAAACTGTGCCCGGTCATTATTTTCTTGAGGAAAACTCAAAAAAATGCTATTTTTAGTAGATTTTAATTGACCGTGAACTTAAAGTTGTGACAATTTGTCTAGTTGTCACCTCTTGTGTCATGTCGTATTGGCGTATGGTGGTAAAAAAAGCATCCGTTAGGATGCTTTTTTAAGTTATCCTAAATAGCTTTTTAGCAATTTGCTTCTGTTGGAATGCTTTAGTCTGCGGATTGCTTTTTCCTTAATTTGGCGAACTCTTTCTCTTGTCAAACCAAACTGGTCGCTGATTTCTTCAAGTGTTCTTTCTGGACCTCCAATGCCAAAGAACATTTTGACGATTTCTCTTTCTCTTTCAGTTAAAGCGGCAAGCACTCGTTCGATTTCCTTCGAAAGCGATTCTTCGATAAGCTTTGAATCGGTGTTCGGCAGGTCTGTGTTTTCAAGAACGTCGACAAGGCTGTTGTCTTCTCCATTTGCAAAAGGAGCATCCATGGAAACGTGACGACCGGAAACCTTCAATGTGTCAGAAATTTTATCTTCTGGCATGTCTAGAACCTTTGCAAGTTCTTCTGAGGTTGGACGGCGTTCGTTTTCCTGCTCGAAGCGAGAAAAAGCCTTGTTGATTTTATTTAATGAACCTACTTGGTTCAAAGGTAATCTAACGATTCGTGCTTGTTCGGCCAATGCCTGCAATATTGATTGGCGAATCCACCACACTGCGTATGATATAAATTTGAAGCCTCTTGTTTCGTCAAATTTTTCAGCTGCCCTAATAAGTCCCAAGTTGCCTTCGTTGATAAGGTCGGGGAGGCTTAAGCCCTGATTTTGGTATTGTTTTGCTACAGAAACGACAAATCTCAAATTGGCCTTTGTGAGTTTTTCCAATGCCTGTCGGTCGCCCTTCCTGATTCTTTGAGCTAATTCAACTTCTTCTTCAACAGTAATAAGTTCTTCTCTACCAATCTCTTGTAAGTATTTGTCCAAAGATGCACTTTCACGATTGGTAATTGATTTTGTAATTTTTAATTGTCTCATTTCAAAATTTATAAACTATTCCCTTATACGATGAATTAGAAAAAAAGTTTTATCTGATTGCAAAAAAAAATCTGCCTCTTGCGAAGCAGATTTTTATATGCGTAGAAACAACCTGTTACCTAATGATATTTACCTTGATAACTTTTTCGTTAATCTTGATGAAGTATGTTCCGCTAACAAGATTGCTAATGTCTACAGATTGATTGTTTGAAATGCCGTTCTTTGTCATAACTGTCTGGCCAAGAGCGTTTACGAATTCAACATTTGCGTTTTCAGCATTTGCAATTGTAATAACATTGTTTGCCGGATTCGGGTAGATGCTGATTTCGTTAGCTGCATTTTCCTCAATTTCGGTACATAGGTCGATTGTTATAGAATCTGTTGCAACGCTAGTTCCGCATTCGTTTGTTGCAGTAAGTACTACATTGTATGTTCCGTTTGTGGTGTAGTTCATTGTTGGGTTTTCTTCGGTTGAAGTTGTGCTGCCGTCACCGAAAAGGCTGCCGATGTCGAATCCAGTTTCACCAGTCAAATCGCCAAGGTTGATGCCAAGGCCATCGCCGAAGTTCCAAGCGTATGAATCTGCATTTTCGGAAGTATTTGTGAATACGACAGTTCCGGTACATGGCTCGTTGGTGTAAGTGAACGAAGCAGACGGAACAGGAACCTGACATCCGTAAACTATGAACTGGGCAATTGCTGCACCGTTGATATTGCCGCCCATAAAGTTGCTAATGTCGAATGGAATTTCTTCGCCACCCATATTCATGCTGGAGGTCTTGAATGAGAAGCGGAATTTAACGTTAGTGAGGTCTGCACCTGCAGGGAAAGAGAGGGAAGTTTTAACGGAGATGAAACCGTCAGAATTGCCAGACCATCCTGGTTCGCTGACTTCACTCATCAGTTCGTTTGCTGAATACCATCCTTCGTTAAGTTCGCCTGCTGTAACTGTAATCCATGCAGATCCGTTCAAGGTGTACTGGAGCGAAAGGTTTCCACCAAACATTCCCATCATGCTGCTTGGGTCGATTGGTGTTTCTTCGCCTTCAATATCGCCCATGTCGATAGAACTCATATTATATTTAAGGTATATCTTGACGATTGGGTTTGTTATATTGCTCAGATCGTAGCAAGGCGAATACAAGAAAGAAGTTTCGTTGTCGTTTGCCGGTCCGTTTGGATTTGTTGCCCATGTCCATGTGCTGTCGGAGCCATTTGCTGTTTTGCCGAAAGCCCACGAAGAGTTGGTTCCTGCCGGGTACCAGTCGTTGATAATTCTATATTGTGGATTTGTGTTGTAAACGTCGTCAAAGATAACTTCAGCGTTTGTGTATAAACCTTGTGAGACAACAGACTTTTCTGTAGCATTGTTGCTGTTTTCTTCATCGTCTCCGGTTGATGCCAGGATTATGTATTCGCCATAAGTTGACAAATTTGTCGATGTGTTGAATGTGTAGTTGTAAGTTTCTGATGGTGCAATTGAAGTTGCTATTGTTTCTTCTGTCCATGTTGCGCCGTCGTCAAGCGAGAACTTTACAGTGTAGTTCGACTGTGCCTGGCGTCCGTAGTTCTTTACAACAATAGCTACATGAGTGTCAGACAAACCACAGCCGGAAACAGGTGCCGTAATGCTTGTTACGCCAAGGTCGTTCTGAGGTGCGTCCTTGATGATGATGTTGTCGATGGCAACACCTTCGCCGCCAACGGTAGTAATACCTATCAATGATGCTATTGAGCTAAGTCCGACGTTATAGTAAATGCGTAACATAACACTGGATTCGCCTGCATAATTTGCAAGGCTGATGTTTTTGTTAACCCAGCCGGTTGTTGCGTCGATGTTGGCAACGGTATCCCAGCTGCTACCACCGTTTGTAGAAGCAAGAAGGGCTGACTTTACAGAGAAGGAAATGTCGCCGAGGCCAAACATTGAACCAATCTGGCTGATGACGCCGCTAAGAGTTGGAAAGTTTGCCTTTACGTCAAAATGAATTTCCGGCATTTCCAATTCTGCAAAACTGAAGCAAGGTCCTGTGATGTTTGAGTTCGTGCTAACGGCGGTGTCTGTCTTATAATAGTGGTTTTCGTTTTCGTCTGTTAATATTGTCCATGCACCGCTTGCGCTAGGAAGCCATTCTGTTGTTGCGTTTTCAAAATTCTCAGTGTACGGATAAGAAACAATAACGTTGTTTCTGTGTGCAGTAATACTTTGTGTGTTGTCGGAATTGTTTTCGTCTAATCCGTATGTTGCAGTCAATATAATGGTGTTGTTTCCTTCAGCAAGTGCAACGTCGGCAAATGTCATGTTAAGCGATGCGCCGGAGGCGATTTCTGGTAGTGTTTCGCTTGCGATATCGTTGCCATTTACATTGCATACAACAGTTACAGCATCAGCATCAACAGCTAATTCGCCATTATTAACAATGGTGTAGGAGACGGTTGTGCTTTCTTCGCAGCCAGATTCAGGTGCGGAAACGGATTGCAAAGCAATGTCATGTTCAACAACTCTTGCAACAGAAAGGTTGAATGTCGCAGTTGTGTAGCTGGCTGCGCCTTCAGAAATTACAAAACCCAATATGGAAATTGGATCAACGATAAGAGAGTCAACGGCAACAACGATGAAATATTCGTTTCCTGCAATTAGGTTGGCACCGCTAATTGAGCCTGAAGTCGTTAACGCAGAGGATGTAACAAATGGAGTTCCAACCAATTGTGGAGTCTCTGAGTCAGGACAGCCCTGATACAGGAACAAACCTACATTCGGATAAGATGTGTAGGTCGTGGCTGCTGGGGTGTATGTCCTGGAAATACTTGAAATTGAAATGTTTACAGCCATATCTTCTGTGGGCGTATATGCAAAAACATAATTTCCACTTCTCATGGTGTAATCTGATAGGTTGTAGTGGCATGTGCCAATGGTCGACACGCCTTGCGCCGAAAATGGCAGACTTGTAATTGCGCTAGGATTAGCACAATTAGAGCCTATTTCTGTTTGTGCAAATGCTACAAACGAAACGAATGCGGCTAGAATTGTTAATAAAGATTTTCTCATAATTACTTTTTTTAATTAATGGTTTTTTACTGTGACAAATATACAAAATTTGTTTTTAGGACTATTAAATAAGGCAATTATTTTGTCAACAGACATTTTGTGTTCCGTTATTATTGACTGTTATCGTATTTTGATTTTATGTTTATGAAAATCAGTTTGTTAGCCTCGTCTTGCAAGAATGTGCATTTTGCTCTGTAGAAGTTTTATTAACAAATTAACAAAAAAAGTTAATAACTTTCTGCTGAATAAAATGCCACAATGACCTTGATTGGTATTTTTGTGTAAAATCATTGGTTATGAGAAAAATACTGACATCTGCGCAAGCTAGGAAACTGGATGAAATGACAATTTCCAAGTTAAACATTACTTCATACGAGTTGATGGAACGTGCTGTACATCAGCTGTTTCAGAAGATGGCAGATAGCGTTTCCTGGCATTTTGAGAATAAGAGGTTCATTGTTGTCGCAGGGTGTGGCAATAATGGTGGTGACGGACTTGGCGTGGCCAGATTGCTGATGGAGCATAATGCAAATGTTGTTGTTTGGTTATGTGACTTCTCTTCACGGATAACACCGGAATGCCAGAAGAATTTAGACTTGCTTTTAGAGAAAAACAGCGAATGTGTTATTTCTTTGAAAAACAATAAAATACCTTCTATTGATTTAAGTGAAAATGTCATAGTTATTGATGCTATTTTTGGCACAGGATTGAATAGGTGCGCAGAAGGTCGTTATGCGGAAGTTATAGCTGCTGTAAACAATCTTGGCGCAAGTGTGTGGTCGATTGATATTCCATCCGGTTTGTTTGGTGAGGGTAATTCAGAAAATCATGGGCAGATAATTAATGCTGACATGACTTTCACGATACAGGATTTTCCTTTGTCCGCAATGTTTTCTGAAAGTGCTTCATATTTTGGTGAAATATCTATTGTGAATATTGGACATTGCGAAGAATGTATTGATAGCTTATCGCCTGGTTTCAAGTATGTTGAGGAACTTGATATAATCCGATTGATTAGACATAGGAAATCTTTTGACCATAAGGGCAGTTTCGGCCATGCAATGTTGATTGCGGGGGCGGAGTGCAAGGCTGGGGCTGCAATAATGTCAGCCCGCGCATGTATGCGTTCAGGCACAGGTCTTTTAACTGTACATTTGCCACGAAATATCGGTAATGTCATGCATGTTTCGTTGCCAGAAGCAATGGTTGAGTTGGATGTTGATAACAGCTTGCAAACCAATTGTG
Source organism: uncultured Bacteroidales bacterium (assembly GCA_937899245.1). Lineage (GTDB taxonomy): Bacteria > Bacteroidota > Bacteroidia > Bacteroidales > ML635J-15 > Bact-19. The sequence continues at coordinate 143,254 of CALDKB010000049.1, forward strand.
AAAACCTACATAGATATACTTCTATAGGTATTGGTCCTGGTATCGGCACGGACATAAAAACAGTCGGGGTTGTCAAGCAAGTCTTGAACGCCAACCAGCCAACTGTACTTGATGCTGATGCTTTGAATATTATATCAAGCAACGACATGATTCCCTATGTGAGAGAGTCAATATTGACGCCGCACCCAAAAGAGTTTGAACGTTTGTTCGGAAAATTCAACTCGTCAATTGAAAGGCTGTCTTTTATGTCAAAATTTTCTGTCGAGCATAAAAGTGTAATAGTGCTAAAGGGTGGAGTTACAGCAATTTCGCTAACGACAGGCGAAGTTGTCCTTTATGTCGGATGCAATCCAGGAATGGCGACTGGAGGTAGTGGCGATGTGCTGACAGGTGTTATAACCGCCTTGACTGCGCAAGGATATTCACTTGATGATGCGGTGCTGCTAGGAGTGTGGGTGCATGGCGAGGCAGGTCGGCTCGCTTCGGGAAAAATGGGTGTAATATCCATGGTCGCATCAGATATAATTGATAATATACCGCTGGTTTTCAGGCGTTTGTATGAATTGCATAATTCGTATTAATTGTATAGTTTTGTAGTCTAATTTTTGTAAAAACATATTCCTTATGAATAGATTCAGTTTAACGACGATATTTCTTTTGTTATCAGCGCTTTGCTGTTATTCGCAAATACAGGTGCTTAAGGTTTCCGACCATGAAGCTCAGGTGAAAACCAACGCGTTGATGTACTATTTGCCTCAATCAACTTTGGAAATCACGCTAAAAGTTACTGCAGAAACCTTTGTTCCTGGACCTTATGCAAAATATGCTGAAAAATATTTGAGCATTAAGAATGTAGCGACTACTCCAAGCTACAATGTCAAAATAGAAAGCGTTGGTGTTGAACATATTACTCAGCCAGATCCAACGGCTTGCTTTGCTGTTGCAGGCAAGCAGATGTCGAAAGTTAAATTCAACCATTTCGGTATCATAACGGGCTATAACACAACGAGCGATGATTGTGAGCCCAGCAGTGTCCTTGCAAACAAATGCTGTTCTAATGGCGCATCAATGTCGCATATTCCAGATTTTGTGGATTATGGTGTGAAGCGTAACTTTACCGGCAATACAGACACCACGTATAAGGTTGTAGAGATTGACTCTGTGTTCCAAAAAATTCCAGTATACAACAAAGTAATTATAAGCAAAGATGAAGAGACAAAGGCAGAAGAAGCTGTAAATTATATAATTAAGATAAGGAAACGCCTATTTAAAATTATCACGGCCCAGTTTGAAACCGAGACTCCGCCGTCCGACATAAAAATAATGGTCGAAGAATTGAAACAGCTTGAAAAACACTATTTGGAACTCTTTGTTGGAAAGGTCGTTACCAATACAATGGAATATGTTTTCTATTATACGCCTCAGTCAGATTTAACTGAAGAACGTGTGCCTTTGCTGTATGTTACAAGCGAAAACGATATTAAGATGCAGAAAGTTGATGGGGCTGAGCCGATTAGCATTGTCCTCAAGAATTCGCCAGCAGCTTCTGAAGTTTCAAATTTTTATGGGCGTCAGGAGTTGTTGAAAAAGAAGGAAAAATCATGCGGCTTGTTCTATAGGATACCATCGCTTGTTACATTGACAGTTGACTATAAGGATTTTACGTATTACTCAGGCGTTGTAGAAGTTCCCCAGTGCGGATATCTTGGCCATTTGCCTGCTGACATTTTCAAGAACAAGAACCTTCGTGTGGATTTTGATGCCAAATCTGGGGCTGTTAAGGGGATGTACACAAAATAGTTGAATTTGAATTGCGGACAAAATTTAATATTAGTTTGTGATTATCAAAAAACAAGAAGACACGACTCGTCGTGTCTTCGCCATATTGTGAGACGTATCAACTTGCTTTGTGTCGTTTTGTCGCTGTGCTTTGTGTGCAACGGTGTGTTTTCGCAGAGTCTGAAAGTCTATGTGAGGGACTCCGCTCCTGAAAATTATGTGCTAGATGCTTGCAAGCGTTATAACGACACGACATTTGCGTATTCTTATATTGGCAAATATATTTCAAAATTGACGTCCAAATCGTTTGTAGAGGCTGGATGTGATAGCATTGTTATTGATAGCATGGAAATGTCGGCTTATGTGACACGGGGAAAGTCGTATGAAAATGTAAATGTCGATTGCTCCGAATTGCCTGACAGGTTTAAGGTGAGAAGTGACAGACCGATAGATTATTATATCAACCTGTGCGATAGAGTCGTCGACTATTATTCTAATTCGGGTTATCTGTTTGCAAAGGCAGGTCTTGATAGTGTTTCTTTTGGCCAAGGAACATTTTCTGCCAAAATTATAGTTGATCGTAGTTGCAGAATAGAAATAGACAGTCTGATAGTCATGGGTGATGCGAAAATCACTAATAACTATCTTGAACGAAGTCTTGAGCTAAGAAAGGGAAAGGTGTTGGATTTCTCTAAGATAAGTAAGATTGATGCCAGGCTGAACAATATGCCGTTTCTGGAGCAGGAGAAGGCGTATCAGCTTGCGTTTTCCGACTGCAAGTCTGACGTTATGCTTTTTCTAAAAAAAAAGAAGGCAAGTGCATTTAGCGGAGTACTTGGGTTGATGCCGCAAAGCCAGACTACTGGAAAGCTTATGGTTACAGGTGATATAGACTTGTCTTTGGTCAACGTGTTTCATCGTGGCGAGAACTTTAATTTTGCATGGAAAAAATATGAAACGCAAAATCAAACATTAAATGTTGGTGGCAGTTTCCCGCATGTCTTCAAGTCGCCGTTAGGGCTGGGGGGCGACTTCAATTTGGAGAAAAAAGACTCTTCTTATTTGAAGACTGATTTTGTTGGAAAGATAATAATTGGGAATTCGTCGGATGTCATGTACAGCCTTTATTACAAGTATGTGTCGTCGTTTCCGATTTCCAAGGTGACGAACGATACTTCAGGCAATTTTGCAAGTTTGTCAACTAATATGGCAGGTGTCAGTTTGTTTTTCCGCAATGTTGACAATGCAAGGAATCCGTATAGGGGCGTAGTCCTCTCTTTGTCGGCTGATGCGGGTCAAAAGAAGGGAAAATCTGACGAGTTTGGAGGAAATATGTTTGCTGCAACAGTTCAATACAGTGTTGACGGATACATAGGATTGTGTCCGAAGCTGACACTCCGCTTGCGTAACGACTCGTATTATGCTTATGGCAGCTCGATGTACGACAACGAACTTTTGTACGTGGGCGGGCTTAGGACAATAAGAGGTTTTGATGAACTGTCGTTGCCTGCAACGTTCTACACGCTTGCAAGTGCTGAAGTTAGGTTCCTGTTTGAGGAAAATTCAGCGGTTTATTTGCTGTCCGATTATATGTTCCTTGGCAAGAAAAATACGCTGTCGGATTGCGCAAATCATGCGTTGGGAGTTGGCGTCGGTTTGGATTTGAACACTCCAGCAGGCGTGTTCTCTCTGGTTTATGCCGTCGGCAAATGGAACGACAATCCTTTTAGCATAAGGAATTCCAAAATACATTTTGGTTACAAAAGTTATTTTTAAAAAAATGATTTTGTGAAAAAAATGATACTTTTGCAAATCGAATCATTTAATAGTTTATGAAAAGGCAGTCGGGTATGGTAAAGATTCCTGTGGGCAGGTTTTCGATATGCTTTGCGGCTTATTTGGCCGTTCTGCTACTGAATATTAGCCTAATTCGGGAAGTGTGTGTTGAGGACTGTGCGTTCATCGCAATATTTTTGTTTAAGGATTTTTTGCTTGTCGGCTTTATGTGCATTATAGTCGGCATGATAATTAAAGCACATAGTGGAAGAAAGCTGAATTATTCTCCTGTTATACTAATGCTTGAGCAAATAGTTAATGTCGGGATTTCGATTTTGATAGTTCGCGCATTGTTCGGCGAAATTGGCATTGAGGTTATGTTTGCCATCGAATTGTCGGTTTTGTATAATGTCGTTGCTTCTTCAATCTGCTGTGTGAAAATGGTTAACGACGAACATTTGAATAACCTGTCGAGACTTGAAAAGGAGAAGCATGATCTGGAGCTGTATTATCTAAATCTGCAGCTAAATCCGCATTTTCTTTTTAACACGCTGAATGTCATATATGTCCAGTCGAGAAAAGAAAAGGCGAGAAATACTGCTGATATGGTCATGTCGCTGTCGGACCTTTTGAGGTATCAGCTATATGAGAGTGTCGATAAAAAGGTAATGCTTAAGTCGGAAGTCAAATTTCTTGAGAATTACATAGACCTTCAGAAAATGAGGCAAATGGACATTGACATTGATTATAAAAAGGAAGGTGATTTCGACGGCGTAATGATATACCCGTTTTTATGCATTTCTTTTTTGGAAAATGCCTTTAAGTATGTTAATGTTAATAAAGATGGTGAAAAAAATATAAATATTCTTATTGCAGTTGAGAAAAAAAACGTTTTCTTTGTAGTAAGAAACACAATGAATGAGGAGTCGCAAGCTTCTACTTCGGAAAGGTCCAGCAAGATAGGCATACAGAATGCCAAGAAACGTCTGGAACTTTTGTACAATGGCAAGTACGAGCTTAATATCGATTCCGATGGCAAGTATTTTAATGTTGAACTAAAAATAGAATTTTAAAATGATTAAATGTATTATTGTTGACGACGAGCCTCTTGCACGTGAAGGCATGAGAATGAACGTTGAAGAACTCGACAATTTGAAATTGTTGGGCGAATTTGGAAGTGCTGCAGAAGCTAGCAAGTTCTTACTGAAGAACAAGGTTGACTTGATGTTCCTTGACATTGAAATGCCAGGTACAAACGGTCTCGATTTCTTGAGAACTCTTGATAGACCGCCTATGGTAATACTTACTACAGCATATCCTCAGTATGCAGTTGAAGCATACGAACTCGACGTTGTTGACTATTTGGTAAAGCCAATTAAGTTTGAACGCTTTGTAAGAGCCGTTGCTAAGGCAGAAGAAACATTGAAGATGTCTTCTTGTCCAAGTGTTATCGACGCTATTGAAGATAAATTCATCTTCATTAAGTCTGAAAGAAAGTATGTAAAGGTAACATTTGACGAATTGTTGTTCATCGAAGGTCTTAAGGATTATGTTATTATCCATGCTACTCACGGCAAGTACATGACTGCCATGAATGTAAAGACCATCTACAACAAGCTTCCGGAAAGCATATTCTTCAGAGTAAGCAAGTCGTACATCATCAACGTTAACCACATTGATGACATTGACGGTGCATATATTAACATTAAGGGTAGCCAAGTTCCAATCGGACGTTCTTATAGAGACACGTTTGTTGAATATATTAACACACGTTTGGTTAGAAGATAACACTTCCTTAATAAAAACAAAAAAAATAATACCATATTATTGTGGTATTATTTTTTTTTGTATCTTTGACTTTGGTACTTATGGAAAAAGTAAAAGTTGACATAGATGCCCTTATGGAGCGAACGGCTTTCGACAAGCAACTTGCTGGAGAATTGCTTGCGTGCTTGGAAAGTGATTTGCAGGAAAAGAAGAAAGCTCTAGTGTCGGCAGCTAGCGATGCTAACAGACAGCAGATGTTGGCTTTGCTTCATGCATTTAAGGGCGAAATAGGAATCTTCGGGTTTGTCAGTATTGATGGCCTTATCGTCAGCTTGGAGCTTGAAATAAAAAATAGTGCCGATGCAAACTATGCGGAACGCTTTGACGAACTCTTTGCATCCATTGAAAAGCATATAGTTGAATTGAAAAAAATACTAAATAAATAAAAACAGAGAAATATGGGACTATTTACAAAACTGAAAAATGAGTTCATCGACATTATCGAATGGCTTGATTCGAGTAATGACACTATTGTATATCGTTTTGAGCGATATCAGAATGAGATAAAGATGGGAGCGAAACTTACCGTAAGGGAGTCTCAAGTTGCAGTGTTTATAAATGAGGGTCAGATTGCTGATGTATTTCAGCCTGGCATGTATACACTAACAACCGAGAACATGCCAATCCTTTCTACATTGAAGGGTTGGAAATATGGTTTCAACAGCCCGTTCAAGGCAGAAGTTTATTTTGTAAACACAAAGAAATTCCTTGACAACAAATGGGGAACTCCAAATCCGGTCATGATGCGCGATCCAGAATTTGGTCCTATACGCTTGAGAGCTTTTGGTGTATATGAATATAGGGTGGAAGATGCCGCAAAGTTCATTAAGGATGTTGTTGGTACCGATGGCGACTTTACAGTTGACAAGATTAACAACCAGTTGAGAAACATTATTATAACCCGTTTCACTGATGCAGTTGGCGAATCCAAGATTCCTGTATTGGACATGGCGTCAAACTACAACGAATTTTCTGAAAAGATAGGTCAGGTTATCATAGACGAATATAAGGAATATGGTTTGAACATGACCAAGTTCCTTGTGTCGAACATCAGTCTCCCAGAAGAAGTTGAAAAGATGCTCGACAAACGTTCAAGCATGGGTATTCTTGGCGACATGGGAAAATACACTCAGTTCCAGGCCGCAAATGCAATGGAAGCAGCAGCAACAAACCCTGGTGGCGGAGCGGCAGCTTCAGGCATGGGCATGGGTATGGGATTTGCAATGGCAGGACAGATGATGAATGCCATGAATCCTCAGCAGCAGATGTATCAGCAGTCGCAGCAACAGCAAATGGCACCACCGCCTATGCCGGCTCAGTCGACATATTTTGTCGCAGTAAACGGCCAGCAGTCGGGACCTTATAATATGGGTGCTTTGCAGGGAATGGTTGCTAATGGACAATTGACTAGGGAATCTTTGGTATGGAAGCAGGGAATGCCGGCATGGGCTGCAGCAGGAATTGTTCCTGAATTGTCGGCTTTGTTTGGCGCCGTGCCACCTCCAATGCCGGGTCAGGTGCCACCAATACCAGGTATGTAAAATCGAATTATTAAAACTATAATGTTATGAAATTAAGGTGTTTTTTATTGGTAGCTTTTGCTGCATTGACTTTAAGCGCTCAGTCGCAGGTACTTACCGCAAATGAAGTCCCCGAAGGATTAAATCCGGAAGAATATCAATTTCCAAGGATGGAAGAATTCGAACAGCAGATGCCGAAGGATGCGGACTTATGCTCCGTATCGTTTGAAAACGCAACTGGATATTATGTCGATGTATGGATTGACAAATCATACAAGGGCAGAATCACACCTTGGAAACGCATGGCAATAAAACTTGCAACTAAGGAATATGAAATATATTTCAGGACAAGTGGCGGTACTTTCCAGTGGTATTCAAAGGGCGATTGCGAAAGTGCATTCGTTTTGGAGGTAGAGGAAGAGGAAGAATAGTAATGCCGATAATTAGTGCCTTTGCAAAAGAACTTGCTATATTCTCAGAGAGATTGACTCTTTCTGAGAATATAGTTATTATACACCATTATAATCCTGATGGCGATGCCGTCGGCTCTTCTTTGGGATTATATAATGCGATAAAGCAGATGGGGAAAAAAGTTCAGGTCATAAGCCCGACTATTTTCCCTGACAATTTGAAATGGCTTCCTTGCGCCGATAAAATCAAGGTGCTAGGAAAAAAAACACAAAAGGACGATAGTCTCTTTGATGATGTCGACATGATAATATGCGTCGATTTAAACGCAAGGAATCGTGTGGGAAATATACGTCCGCAATTTGAAAGTTCTAAGGCTTATAAAGTTGTTTTTGACCACCATCCGTATGTCGAGGACTTTACGGATCTGGCTATAGAAGACACAACATACTCCTCTGCATGTGAACTTGTCTTCGAGGTCATTGAAAATACTTTCCTTAACCAATACTTTAATAAGGATGTCATGACATGCCTATATACAGGCATACTAACTGACACTGGCTCTTTTCAGTATAACTCGTCCAATCCGAATCTTTTCAGGATTGTAGGGAAAATAATGGAATATGGAATCGAAAAGAACCAGATCTACAACAAGCTGTTTAATGCATGGTCGGAAAATCGCACCCGCTTTATGGGGTTTGCAATGCTTAACCGAATGGTTGTAATGCCAGAATATAAGACTGCTTACATATATATTACGGCAGACGACAGAAAAAAATTCAACGAGCAATTTGGCGACACGGAGAATTTTGTGAATCTGCCGATGCAGATAAAAGGTATCGTATTTACCGCCATATTTATTGAAAGGGACAACTTTGTAAAAGCAAGCTTCCGTTCGAAAGGAACTTTCGACGTTAACTTGTTCAGTTCAAGACATTTTAATGGTGGTGGACATATAAACGCTTCTGGTGGAGAAAGTTACGAACAATTGTCGGTCGTGTGCCAAAAATTCGAAAGTCTAGTTAAGGGCGAATATTCCGATGAGTTGTTGAACTATATCTATTGATTCCGTGAGAAAAGTTCTAACATATTTATTTGTTTTCACATGCTTGTTTGCCTTGTTGTCGTGCAGTTCGAAAAAAGAACCGGCCGAAACAAAGGTGCCGTACTCGCAAATAAAAAACGAGAACAAAGAGGAAACGATAAAGATAAACCACGATATGCTTGATGTAAATCGAGATGTAATAAACAAGTATATAGAACGTCACAAATGGCAGATGACTGAAACCGAAACAGGATTGTTCTATATGATTTACGGAAAGTCTAATGGTGTAGAAGTGAAAAGTGGCGACGAAGTCGAATTTACATATAAGACTACACTTTTGAATGGAGATGTGCTGTACGATTCGGAAACATTGGGCAACAGGAAGTTGACTATTGACAAGAACCAGGAGGAGGCGGGGTTGAATGAAGGTCTAAAGTTAATGAATGAAGGTGAAAGTGCCTATTTTATTATTCCTCCGCATTTGGCTTTCGGCGTGCCGGGCGATTCGTACAAAGTGCCTCCTTATTCGGTACTAATCTATGATGTAAAGATTATAAAAGTGAAATCGCCTAATGATAATTTAGATATTGAATCCAACGGTCAAGTTGTATTATGACAAGAAGAATATTTTATGCGATATTTGCGCTTTCGGCAGCATTGATTTCCTCGTGTGGCGACAAGTATGGAGATTTTGAGGTTGCAGAGTCTGGGTTGAACTACAGGATTGTTGAAGAAAATGTTGAAGGAAACACACCTCAGCTTGGTGATATTCTGGAACTTAAATATTCGTATGAAATTGAAAACGGCAAGGTGCTGTTTAATTCTGAAAATGATGGGAAAAGGTATCTGAAAAAGTTGGAAAAACCTGCGCATCTTGGTGGAAGCATCGAAGATGGACTGGCAATGATGCACGAAGGAGATTCGGCTATATTTAAAATTACGGCAGAGAATTTTATGCTGTTTTCGGAGAAAAATGGCAAATTGCCAGAAGGTGTAAATGCTCTGGACCAAATAATTATAAAGGTTCGTCTAGTCGATATAATGGATAAGAACGACATGGAAATGTACATGGCGTCTTCATACCATAGTGGAGAAGAGAAAGAACTTGAAATTCTTGAAAATTATATAAAAAATGCAAACATCACAGAAGAGCCGACTTCAAGTGGTGTATATATAGTTGTAAATGAAGAGGGTAGAGGCGATTGCATAGCCGACGGTGATGTTGTTACGCTAAACTACACGTTGACACTTGTAGATGGCGTTTTGGTAGAGACTACACTTGGAAACGAACCTATGGTTTATGTCGTTGGACGTGACAGGATGATACCGGGATGGGAAGAAGCCATGTCTAGGCTAAAAAAAGGTTCTTCCGCCCAATTCATAATTCCGTCAAAAATGGCGTATGGTTCAGCCGGGAAGGGCAATATTTTGCCATACTCAACGTTAATATTTGACATTGATATTATTGATGTGCAATGAGATATAGTATTTTGGCAATATTATTTGCGATTGCAATATCGGCCTTAGCATTGTCTTGCAATGATGGTGACAAGAACAATGAAAAAGACAAGTCAGACAAGAATAAACATGTCGATTCGGATTCCTTGTTGTCGCAATGGAACTACAGCAACGATTCAGGTGAAGTGGCCATGATGGTTTTCGGTGAAAATGGTGAGTGCGACTATGTAGTTGATCGTCCCGAAAACGTATTTCTAAAGACTTCGACAGGAATAGAATATAAGATTGTAAAAGCTTCTAAGTCAAGACGTACACCTCAGATAGGCGACATTTTGTACATGGACATGACATACAGGACGGAAAAAACTGATTCCTTGTTGTTTTCAAGTAAAGATTTAAACGAGGAATTTAAGTTGCGTATGTCAGCACCTGCTGCAAAAGGTTGTATCGAAGAAGCATTTTTGCTACTGCATGAAGGCGATAGTGCTGTTATAAAGGTCGACGCCATCGATTTTTTCATCAAATCACAAGGCAAGATTAACATACCTGCATTTATAAATAAAGGCGAACGCCTTGTGTTTAATGTGAAACTGAAGAAAATTGTTTCGAGTGTCGACTATGCAAAAGCAAATAAAGATGTGTATAAGAAGAGGATAGAGGAGGAGAACAGCATGATAAACAGGTTCCTCATGAATATGAACTATCCGAAAAGAAAAACCGACAGCGGTTTGCACATATTGACTATCAGCGGTGGAACCGGAAAGAAACCAAGTGTCGGCAGTACGGTTAAGATTGACTATACAGCGGCATTCATTGACGGATCCGTATTCGACTCCACGTTGGAACGTTCGGAACCATTTTCTTTTGTTACAGGGAAAAAACAAGTAATTGAAGGTCTTGATGAAGCCGTCATGAACATGTGCGTAGGCGAACATTGCCTTGTCGTGATTCCATTCCGACTGGCTTACGGCGACCAGAAATACGGTAATATAATTCCACCATTTAGTACGTTAGTATTTGAAATAGAACTACTTGATGCAAAATAAGAAAAAGGAGATATTGCTGTATTTCGGTTCGTTCAATCCAATTCATATTGGACATATGGCTATAGCGAACTATCTTGTAGAATACACCAATGTTGACGAATTGTGGTTCGTTGTAACACCACATAATCCGCTGAAAAAATCATCCACACTAATAGACGATCGCGTCAGACAGCATCTGGTGCAACTGGCAATTGATTCGTATCCGAAGTTTAGAGTTTCGGACATTGAGTTTTATTTGCCGAAGCCAAATTATACGGTAACGACGTTGGCTTATTTGTCGGAAAAATTTCCAGACTACAATTTTAGCATATTGATTGGCGGAGATAATTTGGCATCGTTTCATAAATGGAAAAACTACGAAGTAATTTTAAGGAATTATAAATTGTATGTTTACCGTAGACCAGGCTATGAAATCGTTGAATATGAAAATTCCAATATTGAAATTGTCGACGCTCCGCTAATTGAAATCTCATCAAGTTTTATTCGCGAGTCGATTGGCAATGGCAAGGATGTTAGATTTTTTATGCCGCCAAAAGTTTCAGAATATATTGAACAGATGGGATATTGGAAAGAAAGGAAATCATTATCCGATTAAATCATGTTACGAAAAATTTCAAAGCAAGGGAGAACCTTATTTTTGTTTTTTCACATGTTATTTGACATAATATAAATTATAAGACAAATAAGGGTGAAATATCTAAAGCCATTATGGTTGCCATATTTGCGCGCGGCTTATGGCTCGACCATGAAATTTATATAGAAATTGTATTTGGAATCTAGTTGCTTTTCATTTATGGTTTCGCTGTCGCAGAAATTGTCAAGAGTCAATTCCGATTTTTCATACACAGGAATTACAACGTCATAAATTCGTTCAACAACTTTAACTTCGTTATCTCTTGTAAAAGTAATCTTTTGTGGAATCCAGCCAGTGCCACCAATTTGAATATAATTTTCTATATCAATCTGGTATATGTGTCCATCTTTGTTTTTGATATATTTCACTGGAAATAGCGTCTTCGAGTCAAACCATATTTGACTGCTGTCGGCATATTTATCTGAATACTCAGGAATTCCAACAATGTAAAAATTATCATCGTTTCTGTTATAACGGCAAAATTCCGAAATATTTACCTCATTTAGTTCTTCAAGACGGCTCATGATATCTTTTTTCGTAGAATTGAAAATATCCATGGCTGTTAATATAAAGTCGTTATTGGCAGGATGTTGTGAGGTTAACAAGCCGTTTGTAAACGTGAAAACGCTGTCGTTTTTATGAATATATCCGTTATTGTTTTGGATGTCGGTCTTTATGATAGATTGTGCAGGATAAACATATTCGCCGCTGTAAGTGCTTCGTTTCTCGACGTTTCCATCTTTCATTTTTGTTACCGAAAGCATAAATCTGACATCAGTAAACCAAGAGCCGTAATATTGTTTTTCGATTGCTGCGAACAGAGATTCAGAAGAATTAATTCCTGTAGAACACGAATTTGCCATAACCATCAATGTCATGGCAAAAACAATCGGGATAATATTCTTAAAGCGCGAAAAAATAAGCATTAGATAATTTCGCCGTTAAGTATAATCGTATCGATTAAGTCGCTGCAATAAGCGTATGGCATAAATTCGATTGAAGGAATATCCTTTGTAATAAACAAGTTAGCTTTTTTACCTACAGTAATACTGCCGGCTATGTCGCTGACACCCATTGCGTATGCGGAATTCAAAGTGGCGGCAATTATAGCTTCCTCCGGAAGCATTTTGTAGTTGACACAAGCCAATGACATCATGAACTTCATGTTTCCGGCAGGAGAAGAGCCCGGATTATAGTCGGAAGCGATAGCAACAGGAAGCCCCGCTCCTATCATCTTACGTGCCGGTGCGTATGGCATATTCAAGAAAAAGGCTGCGCCAGGAAGTATTGTCGGCATAGTTTCGCTATCCTTCAAAATTTCAATTTCTTCGTCTCCTGTATATTCGATGTGGTCAACAGACAGAGCATTATATTTAACACCCACCTGTATTCCACCAGACTTGGCCATTTCATTAGCATGAATCTTAGGTCTCATGCCATATTTTATGCCTGCCATTAAGATGCGCTCAGTCTGTTCTGTAGTGAAAAATCCCTTGTCGCAGAAAACGTCGACATAGTCGGCCAGGTCCTCTGCTGCAACAAGCGGTAACATTTCGTTGATAATCTTGTCGACATAAGCATCCGGATCGTCCTTAAATTCTGTTGGAACGCCATGTGCGCCCAAGAATGTGGACTTTATTATTATAGGTGTAGTTTCCTTTATTCGCTTAATGACGCGCAACATTTTAAGTTCGCTTTCTGTATCAAGGCCATAACCGCTTTTAATTTCAACAGCGCCAGTGCCGAACGAAATTATTTCGTTAATTCGTTCCATCGCTTGTCTGTAAAGTTCATCTTCGCTTGTGTTTCTTAATCTTTCTGCCGAATTAAGAATGCCGCCTCCGCGTTTTGCAATCTGTTCGTAGCTCAGGCCTCTAATTTTGTCGCTGTATTCGATTTCGCGACTGCCCGCATAAACAAGATGTGTATGTGAGTCGCAAAATGACGGGAATACCATCTTTCCTGTAGCATCCACTTCAATGCTCTTGTCGTCGTCGTCATCCCAGTTTGGATTCAGTTCGGACATTTTGCCGTAAGCGGCTATTTTATCATCGTTTATAATCAAATATGCATCCTTGATTGTCTGAAGTTTAGACATTTCATCTCCTTTTGCCAAAAGACGTCCGCTTTCGTCAACATTTACAAGTTCCTTTATGTTACTTATTAAAGTTTTCATGCTACTTATATTTACCTTACAATAATTTCATCTATGGTGTCGTGTCCAACGGCTTGGTTGAGCTTATAGGTCAACTGGCTGCGGATCATCATGATTTCGCTGCGGATAATTGCTGAATTTAATTTGACATACATTTTCCTGCCGTTGATATTGATGTCTTCAGTGGCATTGGCGACAAATTCACCTGCTACGTCCTTCCATGAGGATTTAATCTTTTGTTTGTAGTAACCATCAGCCAATGAGGAATTTGCAGCAATAACGGCTGCCAATATCGTACCAATATGCTTCTCTCCTTGCCTATCCATTTGCAATTGCTATATGACTTGCAAAGATATGAAAAACCAAGTTATATTCAAAGTCATAAAAGAAGAATATTTCTTTGCTGATAAGACAATATTCAGTAATTTCGCAATTTAAAATTGAATTGAGTTATCGACTATAAATGCTAAATTATAATGGCTGGCAATAAAAATATGAAATTGCATGTTCTTGACATAATGCCGAAGCGTATGTCGTATGTTGCCGGCAGCAACGACAAGAAGCGAAATTTACTCTTCATCCGCAACTTACGGATGACAATATAATTGATTACACACTTAATTATTCTATTTATGGACGAATTATTAAACACTGAAAAACCTATCGAGGACGAAGTTGTTGAAACATCAGTTGTTTCAGAAGTTGAACAAGCGGAAGTTGCAGAAACAGAAACTTTAACGGAAGAAGTTCAGAAAGCCGAAGAAGCACCGGAAGACTTCTCGAATCTTACAAAAGATGAGATCCTTGAAAAAATTCGCTATTACATTCACGATTCAGGCAAGGAAGATTGCAAGGCAGAAATTGACAGCCTTCGCAAATTGTATTATGAAAGACAGCGCGAAGAATTTGCCGCAATAATGAAAGATTTGAAGGCAAAGGCAGGTGAAGGTGTTGAAATTGAAAAGCCGAAGGATTCAACTGAGGACTATTTTAACGAACTTATCGAAGATTACCGCAAGCAGAGAGCCGAACTTGTTCGTAAGCAGGAAGAAATTAAGGAAAAGAACTACGAGGCAAAGCTTGCAATTATAGAAAAGATTAAGCAGCTGGGCAACAGCGAATCTGTTTCGCAGTCGCACAACGACTTCAAGGCATTGCAAAAGGAATGGTCGGAGATTGGCCCTGTTCCAGCTGAAAAGAACAAGGATTTGTGGGAGACCTACAAAGCTAATGTATCTAATTATTATGAGCTGCTGAAGATAAACAACGAACTACGCGCTCTGGATTACAAGAAAAATCTGGAGCAGAAAATCGTTCTATGCGAAAAGATGGAAGAACTGCTTCTTGAACCAAGCATAATAACCGCTTATCGCAAGTCTATAGAATTGTTCAAGGAATGGAAGGAAATCGGTC
The DNA here is from genome assembly GCA_937899245.1 of uncultured Bacteroidales bacterium. GTDB lineage: Bacteria > Bacteroidota > Bacteroidia > Bacteroidales > ML635J-15 > Bact-19. Next base: position 158,315 of record CALDKB010000049.1, read on the forward strand.
CGGTATCAAACGACAAGCGCGAAGAAATATGGGAAAGATTTAACGAAGTTCGTACGAAAATCTTCAACAACTTCCAAGAGTATAACGAAAAGCAGAAAGCAGAAAGAGAAACCAACTACGAACAGAAGATTCTCCTGTGCGAAAAGGTTGAGGCAATGGTTGCAGAAGAGGCTTTGCCAAAAAGCGGCAAGGACTGGGTTGTAATGTCGCAGAAGATTCTTGAAATACAGGCAGTTTGGAAAACCATAGGTATGGTTCCGACTTCGGTTAACACCGAAATTTATGAAAGATTCAGAACTTCTTGCAATAAGTTTTTCGAGTTGAAGAAAGAATATTTCGACAAGATGAACAATGACTTGACTGAAAACCTGCGCAAAAAGACTGAATTGTGCATTACTGCAGAATCGATTCAGGACAGCACCGACTGGAAGAAAACAACAGAAATGTTCTATGACTTGCAGAAGAAGTGGAAAGAAATCGGACCTGCACCCAAGAAGCATTCCGACCAGATTTGGGGACGTTTCAGAGCTGCATGCAACAAGTTCTTCGATGCAAAGAATAATTTCTACTCGAATATTGAGGCAGAACATCAGATGAACCTAGACAAGAAGCAGAATCTAATTGCAGAAGTTAATGCTTATGTTCCTGTCGAAGATCAAACTCAAAACATTGAGAAGATCAAGGAGTTCAGGACTCGCTGGAACGAAATCGGCTATGTTGCTACAAGCGACAAGGATCGTCTGTACAATGAGTTTAAGGAAGCTATCAACAAGATTTTTGCAACAGTAAACCTCAACAAGAACGACATGGAATTGTCGGCATATAGTTCTCAGGTTGAACTTCTTAAGGAAACTGGTGAAGTTGCTGCATTGCAAAAAGAAAGAGCAGGCATAGTTCGTAAGATTCAAGATTTGACAACCGAAATATCTCAGATTGAAAACAATCTAGGTTTCTTCGGCAATGGTTCGGAAGCTATTGTTAACGAGTACAAAAGAAAGATATCAAAGATTAAAAACGAAATTTCTGTTCTAAAGGAAAAGAAAAAAGCGATAGACATTGCAGAGAGAGAAGTTAAAGGACAGAATAATGAATAAAACTTTAGCATTCATAGTTTGCGTGGTTGCGCTATTGCTTAGCACAACCAAGCTATATTCTCAAACGGGAACTCTTAAGGGGTTTGTCCATGACAAGGAAACCGGAGAGCCATGTATGTTCGCCAACGTGTCGATACCTACGGGCAACATTGTTCTCGGGGCTTCAACCGACATGAATGGTTATTTTTCCATACCAAAAATTCCCGTTGGCACTCATCATGTTGTAATTAGTTACCTCGGATATAATGATATAGATGCCGAATTCACAATTGTCAAGGAAGGACAACTCATTTCGAAGAATTTCCAGATGGAGAAATCGGCTGTAGTGCTTCAGGAAACTGTTATTTCAGCGGAACGGGAAGAACAGCAGACTCAAGTAAGAGCATCTATCATAAAGGTGTCACCTGCACAAATAAAGCAGCTGCCTTCTGTTGGCGGTGAACCCGATATAGCTCAGTTCCTGCAAGTGCTTCCCGGTGTTACTTTCACAGGTGACCAAGGCGGACAATTGTATATTCGTGGCGGTTCCAACATCCAGAATCTTGTGCTGATTGACGGAATGACAATATACAATCCTTTCCACTCAATCGGCTTGTTTTCGGTCTTCGATTCCGACATAATTAGAAACGCTGATGTTTATACGGGAGGTTTTAATGCTGAATTCGGAGGCAGAAACTCTTCGGTCATGAACATTACGATGAAGGACGGAAACGCCAAGAAGTTCAGCGGCAAATTTTCAGCCAGCACTTTCGGCTCAAAGCTTATGCTCGAAGGTCCTATCGTCAAGTATATGGAAGGAAAAACCAGCTTGTCGTACATTTTGTCGGCAAAGACTTCGTATCTGGAACAGACATCTAAATATATTTATAAGTATATAAACGATGGTCAGGGCCTACCCTTCAACTATACCGACCTCTACGGCAAATTGTCGTTAATGTCTCCAGGCGGAAGCAGAGTGAATGTTTTCGGGTTTAACTTTAACGACAATGTTAGTTATCAGGGGTTAAGCGATTTGCATTGGCGCACATATGGTGTTGGCGCAAATGTAACCGTTGTTCCACCAAACTCATCGATGATGCTTAAGGCACATGCCTCCTACTCCAATTATGCCATTTCATTGCAGGCATTGGAAAACTATCCTAGCGCCAGTTCGATTAACGGATTTAATGTAGGTCTTGACTTCATCTACCACATGGGAAAGAACGATTTCACATGGGGACTTGAAATGCTTGGCTTCGACACCGACTACAGGTACTATAATTCTGTAGGTAGCGAATATTCGCAGGAAGAATACAGTACCGAGCTTGCTGCTTTTGCTAAATACAAGTGGAATTTAGGAAGCATTGTGATTGAGCCCGGATTCCGTTTGCACTACTATGCATCAATGGGTTCCCTATCGCCAGAACCACGACTTGGTGTTAAATACAACATTGTCGAAAAGTTCAGACTGAAATTGGCAGCCGGCCTATACTCACAAAATCTTGTTGCAGCAAATAGCGACAAAGACGTTGTAAATTTGTTTTATGGATTCCTCAGCGGCAACTTGCCAAGCATGCCTAACAATTTCAAGGGCGAAATCCTTAAGACCAAGTTGCAGAAATCGGAACACGTTATCTTCGGATTCGAATGGGACATAATAAACTCGCTGAATCTTAACGTTGAAGGTTATCTCAAGCATTTTGACCAGATTACCACAATTAATAGAAACAAAATCTACGATGACAATTCTGCTAACGCATCACGTCCCGACTATCAGAAGAAGGACTTCTTGGTTGAATCAGGTTATGCTTATGGAGTTGATTTCCTGTTGAAATTCGATCAGGAATCGTGGTATGTCTGGGCTGTGTACTCTCTGGGTTGGGTGCGCCGCAACGATGGTGTTACGACTTATGCTCCAAACTACGACAGACGTCACAACGTAAATCTAGTCGCTACATACAAGTTTGGCAAAAAGAAGACATGGAACGTAAGCTTGAGGTGGAATTATGGATCAGGATTCCCTTTCACGCTAACATCTGCATTGTATGAAAATGTTGACTTCACAAGCGGACTTAACAGTTCGTACTGGACAAATAACGGAACATTAGGCGTTGCATATTCGGACCTTAACACAGGACGACTTCCAAATTACCATCGTCTCGACCTTACCATCAACAAGGTGTTCCTATTCACACACGACATGAAACTTGAAATTAATCTTGGTGTAACAAATGTTTACAACCGTGCCAACATATTCTATTTCGACAGACTTGAATATAATAGAGTTGACCAGTTGCCAATTATGCCGAGCTTTGGGTTGAACTTTACATTCTAACATATTATGGCTATAGAAACTAAATACATCTTTGTTACCGGCGGCGTTGCTTCGTCGTTAGGCAAAGGAATAATCTCAGCATCTCTTGCAAAGTTGCTGCAAGCAAGAAATTATTCCGTAACAATTCAGAAATTGGATCCATACATCAACGTGGACCCGGGAACGTTAAATCCCTATGAACATGGCGAATGCTTCGTTACTGACGATGGCGCCGAAACCGACCTTGACCTTGGTCACTACGAAAGATTTCTGAACATCCGCACTTCTCAGGCAAATAATGTTACAACAGGAAGAATCTACAAGGAAGTTATTGAAAAGGAACGCCGCGGCGATTATCTTGGTAAAACTGTACAGATAATTCCTCATGTTACTGATGAAATAAAGCGTCGAATCAAGCTTCTTGGTTCACAGGGCAAATACGATTTCGTAATCACCGAAATCGGAGGTACTGTCGGTGATATAGAATCATTGTCGTACATCGAGGCAGTACGTCAGTTGAAGTGGGAACTCGGCAACAAATGTGTCTGCATACATTTGACTTATGTCCCCTATTTGGCTGCTTGTGGCGAACTTAAGACAAAACCGACACAGCACTCGGTTAAGACTTTACAGCAGGCCGGTGTCCAGCCGGAAGTTCTTGTCCTTCGTACAGAACATGCTCTCCGCCCTGACATTAAGGCAAAGGTTGCCAACTTCTGCAATGTACAGCCTAATTCGGTTATAGTATCGCGCGATTGCAGTACAATATACGAAGTGCCTCTTGAAATGCAGAAAGAAGGTCTTGACGAAATTATCCTCCAGCATTTCGGAATCGAGATTGGACCAAAGCCGGAACTTATTCCATGGCGTTCATTCCTCGAAAGATATAAGAATCCTAAGCACCACATCACTGTAGCATTAGTCGGAAAGTATGTTCAGCTTAAGGATGCATACAAGTCTATCAGTGAAGCATTTATTCATGCAGGTGCGGCAAATGAAGCAGATGTAAATCTTAGCTATGTCAATGCAGAGGCAATCAATAACGAAAATTGTGCTGCCATGCTAAAGGATGCAGATGGAATTCTTGTGGCTCCAGGATTTGGAAACCGTGGCATCGAAGGTAAAATTGCTGCAGTTCGTTACGCCCGCGAAAACAATATTCCTTTTATGGGCATTTGTCTCGGTATGCAATGTGCAGTAATAGAATTTGCACGTAATGTCCTTGGACTTGAGGATGCCAATTCGCTCGAAATGGACGAGAAATGTGCAAATCCGGTTATCAACTTGATGGAAGAACAAAAACTTGTAACAGAAAAAGGCGGAACAATGCGTCTGGGTGCATACCCATGTACATTACAGGAAGGTTCGAATGCCTTCAAGGCCTATGGTACTACAGAAATTGCCGAGCGTCATCGCCACCGCTACGAATTCAACAGCAATTACAAAACAGCATACGAAGAAGCCGGAATGATTGCAACTGGTATAAATCCGCAGACAAACTTGGTGGAAATCGTTGAAATTCCTAGCTTGAAATGGTTTGTCGGCGTTCAGTTCCATCCGGAATATAAGAGTACGGTATTAAATCCGCATCCCCTATTTGTAAGTTTTGTAAAAGCAACTATTGAAAACAAAAAGTAATTTATGGATAAAAAAACGATAATTGGCTTTCTGCTGATAACTGTCCTGCTAATCGGATACATGTTTCTTTCGCGTCCAAGCAAGGAGGAAATTGCTGAACGTCAAAGAATTCAGGATTCAATTTCACTTGCCCAGATGGCAGAGGCAGAAGAAAAGGCAAAGGCAGCTGCAGAACTCATGAAGCAAGAAACGGCTTCAACCGATTCCACAGAAGTTGTTGCCCTCACTGCAGAACAGCAAGACTCTATTAACCAGATTAAACTTAAAAACGAACACGGAATTTTTGCCAACGCCGCTACTGGCGAAAACAAATACACGGTTGTTGAGAACGACAAGATGATCATCACTTTCCTCAACCGTGGAGGTAAAATCTATTCCGTCGAACTGAAGGACTACAAGACATTCAACCAAGAACCTCTTGTGCTATTTGAAAACGGAGAAAACTCTATTTTCGGTATCACTTTGACTGCGAACAAAAAGCCGTTGGTAACCAACAACATGTATTTTGAACCATTGGTTGACGGCAAGGCATTTTCTGGAGATACCATTAAGGTTGGAGAAAAAGGTCTGAAGTTTGGAATGCGCATGTGTACTAACGATAATGCTAACAAGTACATAGAGTATGCGTACAATATCAGACAGGCCGACTACATGTTGGATTTCAGTCTCAACATAGTTGGACTTGCAGAAGAAATCAAGGATAACACCAACACCAAGATGGAATGGGTTGTTGATATGCAGGCGCTCGAAAGAGGTCGTGACTGGGAATCGAACAACACCACGATCTTCATGCGAATGGATGACGAAGAGATTGAAAATCTTAGCGAGGTGAAGGATGCCGACAATTACGAGACAAAGGGCAAGGCACAGTGGATTGCCTACAAGCAGCAATTCTTCTCTTCGATCCTGATTTCAAACGACAGCGCTATTGCCGATCCTACAATTTCGCTGATAAAACTTGATGAACAGGAACATCCGAACACATTGAAGACTTTCAAGTCGGAATTCTTCCTCGACTTCACCGAAGGCAAGAATGTAAAAAAAGATTTCCGTTTCTATTTTGGTCCTAACAAATATTCAGACTTGAAGGACTACGACATGGACATGGAAAAGGTCATTCCTCTTGGCTGGGGAATTTTCGGCTGGGTGAACAAATATGCCATCATTCCAATGTTCAACCTTTTGGGACGAGGAATTACAAATTATGGTATCATTATATTGATAATGACTATAATAATCAAGCTTGTACTTTCTCCGTTGACATACAAGTCGTATATGTCGACAGCGAAGATGAGAGTTTTGAAGCCACAGCTCGATGCCCTAGCAGAAAAATATCCTAAGGGCAAGGAAATGGAACGCCAGCAGGCACAGATGAGTTTGTACCAGCGTGCAGGTGTAAGTCCTATGGGCGGATGCTTGCCGTTGTTGCTGCAGTTCCCAATCCTTATTGCAATGTTCCGCTTCTTCCCTGCTTCTATCGAATTGCGCCAGCAGCCATTCCTTTGGGCTACAGACCTTTCTTCGTATGATGCAATTGTTGAGTGGAACGCTCATATTCCATTGATTTCGTCGTTGTATGGTAACCATGTCAGCTTATTTGCCTTGTTGATGGCGATATCAATGCTGATCCAGCAGAAGATTACAAGCACCCAGAATGCTGGCAACTCAATGCCTGGTATGAAGTTCATGATGTATTTCATGCCTATTATGATGTTGTTCTGGTTCAACAAGTATTCTTCTGGTTTGAGCTACTACTATTTACTTGCCAATATCTTCAGTATCCTTCAGACTTGGATAATTCAGAAGTTCGTTGTAAAGGAGGACAAACTGTTAGCTCAAATGGAAGCCAACAAGAACAAGCCAAAGAAAAAGTCGAAGTTCATGCAACGTCTTGAAGCTGCACAAAAAAAGCAACAGGAACAGTTGAAGAACAGTAAGAGATAAAAAAAGAGCCGATGAAAGTCGGCTCTTTTTTTGTTGCTCGCCGTCATTCCTAAAAGCAATTCGAACCAACAAAGAAAATAAGTTCGTTTGTCTAGAATGACAATGTAAAGATTCTATTTCAAGAACCCATATTCGTAAACCTTCGGCTCGATTTTCTTGGCGAGGGATTTCAGTGTTAGTCGCAGATTTGCATTTAGTTCGTTGTATTTTTCGTCGGTGCTAGTGCTGTTCATCTTGCCCTTGTCGTTGCGACCCTGGAAATATTCGCGGATGTCGTAGAGTGAAGCGTTGGGATTGGCATCGGGTTGTGAATGATAATATTTCCATAATTCGCGACCGGCATCGAAAACCGCTTGCGCCTCAGCCGAAAATACCATCGGCTCGGTTGGAACGAACGACTCCGTTTCGCTTGCAAATAACTCTGTGTTAGTGTCTTGCGCCTCACTTCTACACTTTCCACGCATAAAGTCGGTCATAAAGTGCGACTCGAATTTCTCCTTCGCTTCCACCTCGCTTTCGGTAAACGGAATCCAATGGTTAGTGCCGTATTTTGATTGAATATTATTGTTGAACAATGTCCAGCACAAACAATCAGAATGGAATTCATTGTCTGTTTTCCAACCATCATTGGGATATAAAAATTGGTCGCGGTCGTTAAGCCAAGTAGCAGAAAAACAATGGACAACAAAACTATATATTGCTATTTGACATAAGTTGCCTAATGCGACATAAGAACCTCGAGGATTTGTTACATTTGATTTGTCATTGATAATGTAGTTATATTTACTTTGCTGAAAATCACAGCCTCTAACTGTCATATAACCAATGAATTTATCTTTCCTTCGCGATTCGATAATCCAATCAGTTATTGTTTTTAATCCATTAGTGTTAAATATTCTTTTTGTGCCTATTTTCGTCGAGTTATCATCGATTACATCACAAACAATTTCATTAAACGAATCGGATTGATTTAAATTCCATATGAAAAATCCGATTGGGAACGATCCCTTTACGTTATCAAACGTATATGATGGAACAATAAATGATTTTTCTAATCTTGCAAGAAAAATCTCTCTAAACTCTTTGAAATTAGATGCTTGTAGAATTTTTAATTTAGAAAACTCAGCAAGTAAACAATTTGGAATTTCCTTGTAAATGCGAATAAAAAATTGAGCAAAAAGTTCTCGGCCAGCAATGCCAATTTGAGAAAGATACTTTTCATATGTTTTTTGAACTACTGCGACATCATTTTTATGCTCTCCAGTACCAGTTATTTTTTTTACATTACCTGCCTCCGCATACGGCGGATTAATGTAAATCACTAATTTTCTTCGCTTTGTATCGTCAGCAATTATCTTTTGCAATTCGTCGGGAAGCTTCGAAAAAGCGTCGTTTAGAAAATCGAACTGAAACACGTGAGATTCAAGCAGATTGGCGCCATTCTTAATTCGTTCGTGCATAACGTCAACATCCTGCTGGTCGAGAGTCGATGCCCAAATGTTGTACTTGTTTGTCAGTCCATTTAGCAAATTTCCAGTTCCCGCACAGCAATCCCACACATAATAATCTTCCTGCCAGTTGTCGCCAAGAACGTCGGCAATGTATTGCTGCGACTTTTCTACCCAAATCTGCGGTGTGAAGAATGCCCCTTTTCTTTCGCGAACGTCCTGTGGTACAAGCAAATCCAAGCGTTCGGTTATGTAGTCCCAATCTTCTTTTTGTGGTGGTCGCTTGTAGCGCTTCCAGAAATCGGCATATTTTTCAAGCCCATTTTTGCGGAATCCAAATTCGTAGGCAACGTCAAAACCCATGGCGTCCTTGCGGTTCAGTCGGTATGGCTTGCGAGAATTTGCATTGAAGGTAACATAAAAATCATCATAAACCGATTTGTCATCGCTGATGTCGGCAGTTCCGTTGTCATCAACATTCAATTCGGCAATGAAAAAGTCACGGTCGTAGATGCTGTAGGTCTTTTTCAGCAGGTCCCAGTTGGTGTCGATGAAAGGCATTATTTCGCTACGCCACTTCTGATAAATGAAAATGAAGTTGTTTCTGTCGATTTGCGTTGAGAGGAGATTTGAGTTAATGTCGAGATTGAAGTTGTTTTTAATAAAACTCTGTAACTCAAATTTATGCGTATCGAAATAATACGTAAATATTTTGTTTTGATTAATGGAATTTCGTACAGTTTCTATGCTTTTTGCATCTACGGCCGACGGAGTTTGCGTCCAGTTGAAATCGTTTACGTTGAAGACAGGCAGAACGTAATGATACTCGACGAAAGCTATTTTTTCGGTATCGAAGCAGCCGACGAATCGTGGCGGAATCATGTTTTTGGCATCCTGGCGAATAGTAATCAGCAGTTGTGCCAGCATTTTGTAGATATCGGTTGGTTGCTGCTTTGCTTCCGCCCAGAGCAAATATTCGTCATCGAATTGAATTTCAGACTGCTTACGCAGAATTTTAACGGCAAAATCTATACGTCCAATAATATTGGTGCAGTCGAATTTTGGAAACCAGTCGGCAGCGACTTTCAGTTTCAGCGATTCCTCGCGGATGTTGGTATCGTAGGCCATAGTCCGATGGTATTAGTTTCGCTATCAGACACTTGGCAACCGGAAATAAAAAAGGCGCGGCCTCTTCTACTCACATTCACGGGAAGCCTGAGAAGAAACCCGCTGCTCCCAATAGATTCAGCTCACGCCTATGCGCGAGCATCAACAAATATTGAGTGCAATGCGGTCACTCAGACCACCGTTAGATTATTCCGATTCTCAAGAAATCGTTTCTCAGGCTTTTTCTTGAAATGCTTTTCGCCGGAGCGTCGAGCACGAATGTGAATAATAGCTAATGCGTTATTTTATAATATTTTACGTTCTAAACATTTTGTTTAAATGTTAATGCAAATGTATATAAAAAATGATGGTTGGCAAAATCTCCCTTATGAAAAAGATACAGATTGTTATGAATAAGGAGATTCCGGACAGTTGAGCATTACAACGCTCCCCGTGCCGTATCGCGTGTATGCTCTAACTTCCGGAATGACGGTGCGCTGTGTTTTCTTGATTGTCTTAAAAACATTATTTTCAAACACGTAAAAAAGCAGTAATTTTGCACCCGCATTTTTAAGCACAGCAAAATGGCAAATAAAAAAGTATTTGGAACGATTTGTGGGATCTTGGCTGCAATTTTCTACGGCACAAATCCTCTTGGTGCTTTAAAACTATATGAGCAAGGCATGAACACTAATTCGGTGTTGTTCTTCCGTTTCGGCTTGGCGTGGTTGATTGTTGCCATAATTATGCTTTTCCGCAAGGAGAAAATTCGTGTCACCAAGCGCGAATTTGGTGTGCTTACAATGCTCGGACTGCTTTTTATTGCGTCATCATTAACACTTTACCTCAGTTTTCACTATATGGCCGCAGGCGTGGCGTCGACAATACTTTTCACATACCCTATTATGACCGCCGTTATCATGGCTTTGTTTTTCAAGGAGAAAGCATCGTTCAGGACAATTCTTGCGATTGTAATTTCTCTTGCCGGTGTCGTCTTGCTTTATTGGAGTGATAACGGAGGAACACTCAGTACGTTAGGTGTAATTCTTGTTCTTGTTTCTGCACTTACATACGCACTTTATATTGTTGTCGTAAATCGGTTTCCTGTGGAGATGTCATCGTTCAAAATGAACTTTTACATTATCTTCTACTGTGCAATCGGGATGCTTCTGTTTGGACTTGTTTCGGGAAACGAACTGATAGTTCCGCAAAACGCAACAAGTTGGTTTTATGTTAGTTGGCTCGCTGTTGTTCCAGCAACACTTTCGCTTGTTCTTATGGTTTATGCATCGAAATATGTAGGCGCAACGCCTACCGCAATACTTGGCGCATTGGAACCGATGACGGCAGTTTTGATTGGTATTTTCGTTTTCAACGAGTCGTTCACCTTGCAGTTGGCGTTAGGTATCGTGCTGATATTGTCGGCGGTGATAATGATTTCCGTTGGAAAAAAGAAATAGACGGCGGTACGGCTAACCCGCTAACCGGCTGACCAGCGTATTCCAATTAATATAATTTTGTTTTATACCCGACCCTTCGACTAACGCTCAGGGTGCGGAACCTTACCCGCCGAAATCGTCGAATGCAATCATCTCCGGAGGAACTCCATAAGAATCAAGCATCTTGGTTACGGCAGCTGTCATCATTGGCGGACCGCAGAGATAATACTCTATTTCTTCTGGTTCCTGATGGTTCTTAAGGTAGTTGTCCTCGATAACCTTGTGGATGAAGCCAATATAACCATCCCAATTGTCTTCGGGCTTAGGTTCGGACAGAGCTATATTAAACGAGAAGTTCGGGTATTCTGCTTCTATTTGCTTAAAATCAGACTCATAGAATATTTCTCGTTTTGATCTAGCTCCATACCAGAATGAAACTTTGCGTGAGGTCTTAAGTGTTTTGAACAGGTGGAAGATATGCGATCTCATTGGAGCCATGCCAGCGCCACCACCAATAAACATGATTTCACGTTCAGTATCCTTTATGTGGAATTCTCCATAAGGACCCGAAATCATAACCTTGTCGCCCGGCTTGCGTGAGAACAAGAATGACGAGCAAACACCTGGATTTACGTTCATGAAAGTACCGGCGCTCCTGTCCCACGGCGGAGTCGCAATACGAATATTTAGCATAACCATATTGCTCTCGGCTGGATGGTTGGCCATTGAATATGCGCGGAATGTTGGCTCCGGATTATTCATTTTCAACTTCCAGATTCCCAGAGTGTCCCAGTCTCCCTTGAACTCGTCGTCGACATCAATATCTTTTGAATAATCGACAGAGACCTGCGGAACGTCTATCTGTATGTATGATCCAGACTTGAAGTTAAGCGTCTCTCCTTCAGGCAACTTAACAACAAATTCCTTAATGAATGTAGCAACATTGCGATTCGACACAACTTCGCATTCCATTTTCTTTATTCCCATTATGTCTTCGGGAATAACAAGCTTCATGTCGTTGCGGACTTTCACCTGACACGCAAGTCGCCAGAAATTTTGCTGCTCCTTTCGAGTGAAAAAGCCGGTTTCTGTCGGTAGAATACCATTCCCGCCCTCGACAACACGGCATTTGCACATTCCGCAACTTCCGCCGCCACCGCAGGCCGAAGGAAGATGAATGTTATGCTCCTTTAGTGTTAGCATCAACGTGTTACCTGTGTCTACCTCAAGTGTGTCTTTATTGTTGATAGTTATTTTAACTTTCGATTGTGGAGTCAATCTTTTCTTGGCGATAAGCAGAATTGCAACCAAGACAACCATAACGGTTAGGAATACCGCAATGGCACTGAACAGTATAATTGATTGGAACAACAGCATAATTCTAAAGTTTAATTCCCATAAATCCCATGAACGCCAACCCCATAAGACCTACAATGATAAAAGCGATGCCAAGTCCGTCGAGAGACTTTGGAATCTTTGAATATTTTATTTTCTCACGAATTGCGGCGAGGCTAACGATAGCCAACAGCCAACCAATTCCCGAGCCGAAGCCGAATGTAGCCGCTTCGGCCACGTTGGCGTATGCACGTTCGGCCATAAACAGCGAACCGCCTAATATTGCGCAGTTTACAGCAATAAGCGGAAGGAAAATTCCAAGTGAATTATATAGCGACGGCGAGAATTTTTCAATTACCATTTCAACGACTTGTGTCATTGATGCGACAACAGCAATAAAGACAATGAATGTAAGGAAAGAAAGGTCAACGTCAGCAAATTCCGGTGATATCCAAGACATTGCACCCCTACACAGCAAGTATTTCTCTAAAAGATAGTTTATGGGGACGGTGATCGTCAGCATGAAAGCCACAGCAACACCAAGTCCAAACGAAGTCTTAACGTTTTTAGACACAGCCAGATACGAGCACATTCCAAGGAAATATGCAAATATCATATTGTCGATGAAGACAGACTTTACGAAAATGTTTACCAAGTTTTCCATTTATTTGCCCTCCTCATTTTTGTCCTGACGCGAACGTTGCAACCACACAATCAACCCGACAGCAATCAAGGCCATCGGAGGCATTATCATAAGTCCGTTGTTCATGTAGCCGGCATCGTAGAACGCTTGCGGAATAACCGGATAATTCCATATTGTTCCGCTTCCGAGCAGTTCCCTGAAAAAGGCCACAACGACCAGAATTAGGCCGTATCCCATCCCGTTGGCCAATCCGTCGAGCAAACTGCGTTTTGGGCTGTTTGACATCGCAAAAGCCTCGAGACGCCCCATGACGATACAGTTTGTAATTATAAGTCCTACAAATACTGATAATTGCTTGCTTATGTCAAAAACAAAAGCTTTTAAGAACTGGTCGACAACAATAACAAGAAATGCCACGACGACGAGCTGCACTATAATTCTTATTCTATTTGGAATCGTTTTGCGCATTAACGAAATGCAGACATTTGACAAAGCGACTACAAACGTAAGGCTCAACGCCATAACTACAGCGGACTGAAGTTTGACTGTAACTGCCAATGCCGAACAAATACCAAGTACCTGAACGGTTATCGGATTGTTTTTTATTAGCGGATCTAAAAATATTCTTTCCTTATTGTTCTTCACCATAAGTCTATTTTCTTGATATTTCAATATATGGCAGATATTTCCTCAAGCAGTCCTCTATCATGGAGCTAACTGATGTCGACGTGATTGTTGCACCCGAAATCGCATCTACTTCGTTTTGGTTGGTAGCACCGTGCTTGTTTGTCTTGACAGAAACGAACCTGTCTTCGCTGTCGAAAATCCTCTTTCCTGAAAATTGCGACTGGAAGTGTTCGGTAGCTATTTCCGCACCTAATCCCGACGTTTCCGACTTGTGGTCGAAATACGCACCATATATTGTGTTAAAATCTTCATTCAGAGAAATGTAGCCCCAGATCGGACCCCACAAACCCTTGCCCTGAAGCGGGAATACATACTTTACGCCGTCATCGCTAGTAGCCACATAAAGGACATTTGTGCTTTCGCTGGCGTTTTCTTTCGTCATCCCTTTATCATCGACAAAAATTTCATCAACCATACCTTTGTATGTTTCTTCAACCTTGTCGGTTTCAACATTGATTTTTAGTGCCGATAAAATATTCCTTTTCTGCTCTATTTCAAAGTTCTTGTCCTGCCTTGGCTGAAGTAGTATTGCAACTAAGCTAAGAGCTCCGCCGACAATGACGACAAGAACGATTGAATAAATGAATATGTAAGAACTTTTATTTTTGTCCATGAGTTTTCCTCCTCCTCCTTGACCTTGTGCGGTTCAAACGATGTCTTATGTTGCACCTTACAACGCAATAGTCGATAAGCGGCGCAAAGATGTTCATCAGCAAAATGGCAAGCATCATCCCTTCCGGATATGCAGGATTTAATATTCTGATTATCATAGCCATTGCGCCTATTAGCAATCCGTATATATATTTACCCTTTTCGGTTTGTGCGGCCGTTACCGGATCGGTGGCCATAAATACGGCGCCAAAGGCGAAGCCGCCAAGACAAAGATGCCAGTACCAGTCTATTGGCGTATGAGTACTAAGGGCGAAAGCCATTGCACCACCACCCGCAAACACCGACAGCATTATCTTCCAGCTTGCTATTCCTGTGAACAATAAAACAAACGCACCAATTGCAATGGCAATTAGCGAAGTTTCTCCTACCGACCCAGGAATAAGTCCTATTGTTAAATCCATTATTGAAACTGGCTCGCCAAAACCATTGACAATCTGAGTACATCCTTCTCCTATTTGTCCTAATGGGGTCGCGCCAGAGAAACCGTCGACAGCCTGTCCGTCTGTCATGCCTGCAATCCAAACTTTGTCACCCGACATTTTTGACGGATACGAAAAGAACAGAAAAGCACGTGCGAGCAATGCGGGGTTAACAATGTTCATTCCTGTGCCGCCGAACAATTCCTTGCCTACAAGAACTGCAAATGCAGTGGCAATGGCAATCATCCATAGCGGTGTATCTACAGGTACAATCATCGGAATGAGCATTCCGGTTGCGAGATAACCTTCATTAACCTTGTGATGCCTTGCCTGGGCGAAAGCAAATTCGATTGCCAGACCGACCAAGTATGATACCAGAAGCATCCAGAACACCTTGACAAATCCGTACCAGAATATAGTCCAGAAACTGGTCTGGCACAAAAGTCCCGTTGACATAAAATGTTGGTATCCCACATTATACATGCCAAAAAGTAAACTGGGGATTAAAGCAAACACAACGACAATCATTGTGCGCTTCATATCTATTGCATCGCGAATGTGTGAGCCGTTTTCGGTAACATCGTTAGGCACAAAGAAAAAAGTCTCAAAGGCCTCGAATGTCGATGTCATAAACGGAAACCTGCCAAGCACCTTCGGTTTAATCTTATCTATTTGTTTTCGTAGTGGGTTCATAGCAAGCGTTTTATTCCATTTCTTTTCTTACAAGGTCCAACCCGTGACGCAAAATTTGCTGGACGTTGACTTTTGATGTGCAGACAAACTCGCATAGTGACAAGTCTTCCTCTATGACCTCGTAGATGCCGAGTTCTTCCATCTTGTCGATATCATCGGTAATTGCCGCCTTTACAAGCAGTTGCGGGTAAATGTCCAGCGGGCATACCTTTTCGTACTGACCTGTAACTACGTATGCTCGTTCTTCACCATGCATGTTCGTGTCAATCCTGAATCGCTTCCACGGCATAAGCATCGAAAGGAAGGTCCTGGAATTGCTGCACTTGTCGGCTCCGGGAAGCATCCATCCGAACATCTCGTACTCGTTGCCCTCCGGAATTACACATATTTGGTGCTCATTGTAACCCAAATATGGATTTTCGGTTATGTTAATTCCCGACAAAACATTGCCGGAGATAATGCGGACATTTTCGGACTTGAGCATACCATTGCGCAATTGCGAAAGATTGGCGCCTACTTTTATATTGTAATATTGTGGATTTTTGACTTCGGAGCCACATACTGCCACCGTTTTTGTGGGCAGATATTCGCCTGTTCTCAGCAAGCGTCCTATTATTGGCAAGTTGCTTGCCTCGATTGTCCACAACACTTCCCCCTTATTTATTGGTTTTAGCTTGTTGATTTGTGTGCCTACAAGACCTGCTGGATGCTTGCCAAGGAAAACTGATTTTATTATTTCGGGATCGTCGGGAAGTTTTGTTGCGAGTTGCGAAACCTTGCCAAACGACAGATACACATTACCTTTTGTTAGACAATATAGAGAACGTATTGCCAGCTTCATGTCTTCGGAGTCCTCCTTTAATGAAAATTCGAGGTTGCTGGCAAGTGGAGCCGTATCGACAAAAGAAATAAAGATATCCCGCGGCATAATGGCCGGATTTGCTATAATGCCGTATGGGCGTTGGCAAATGAACGGGAATATTCCTGCTTTAGAGAATAGAGTGCGTGTATCTTCAGCGACATCAAACTTTTCGGCCTCGTCGGCATTGTCCGCATCAATCTCAATCCGCAAAATTCTACGCTTGTCGCCCCTGACAATATCGGCAACGGTACCAGAGCAAGGAGATACAAAACGTATTTCAGGGTTGTCCTTGTCGTGAAAAACAGTAGAGCCCCGTTTTAGCCTGTCGCCCACGTTGCAGTCCAGCTTGGGCGTTAGGCCATGAAAGTCTGTAGGCCTTATGCAGTAACGCTTGGGCGTCGTTATCAGCGAAATAATTTCTTTTGCTGACCCCTGCATATTAATGTCCATACCTTTTCTAATCTTTATTGTTTTCAAATTATGAATGTTTAAAACATTAGAGCGCAAAAATATAGTTTGTTTGGCAAACACCGATATTCTTGTTTTTATATTTATAAACAAGTTTTCAAACTGCAAGAATTGAAAATGAATTGGTCAAGACCTAATCTGCAATTCTTTTTGCTGGCTCTATGTGTATGGTGGCTTCTATTTTTAGCTGCTCACGTATTTTTATTTCGATGTTGTCGGCTATGCGGTGAGCTTCAAGTATAGTCATTTCAGGCGGCAAATAAATATGGAAAGTAAGTTCGCTATGACTTCCATAATTGTGAATATGGAAATGGTGTGCGGCAAGATCAATGTTGGCTGTTTCGTCAATGATAGCCATAATCTTTTTCTCCAAATCGTCAGATATGTTTTCGCCGAGGAACTTGTTTACTACCTCCTTGACAATCTGATATACAGCCACCAACAAAATCAATGATACGCAAATGCCAAGGACGGCGTCGATCCACCAAAAATATTTCTGCAGGAAAATGCCGGCCAGCACCACAATTGAAGATAAAGCATCGCTACGGTGATGCCATCCGTCGGCCTTAACCGAGGCGTTGCCCGTCTTTTTTGCTATGCGGAACGAAAATTGAGCCAGAGCTTCCTTCACGACAATAGATACTATAGTCACGACAATTGCTATTGTGCCAAAAACCGCTTGATTTTCAATATTTTTGAATTTGTCAATAGACTCAGTTATAAATTCGTAGGCAACAATGGCAAGCATTATCCCAACCAGCAAGGAAGCTAGATTTTCTATACGTCCATGGCCGAAAGGATGTTCGTTGTCTGCTTTTCGCGACGACAGTTTCAAACCGCCCAGCACGACAACCGAACTTAATGAGTCGGACAAAGTATGCCAGGCATCAGCCATAAGAGCAACAGAGCCGGACACCATGCCGGCCCAGTATTTCAAACCAAAAAGCAAAGTATTAACTATAATTGAAACTACGCCGGCGGCGTAGTTCAATCGTGCGTTCTTTTCCATTTTAAAATCTTAATTGCCCATCTCGCAGATGAATTTCATCCTTACAAGGCGAATTTCCTCTTCGGAATATACGTCACCGAATTCTTGCAATGCCTCGTCCAAAGTGCCTTCTTCTGTGTCTTCGCGGAAATAGGTGTAGATTTCGTCGATATCATCGTTGTCAAGAATCGTATGCAGGTAATAGTCGATATTTATCGTTGTGCCGGAATCCACAAAAGATTCGAGAAGTTCAATCAGTTCCAAAAGCGTTATTTTCATGCCATCGGCAATGTCGTCCAACATCATTCGGCTGTCGATATTCCTGATAATCATCCTTTTGCTTTCGGAACTTGAACCAACGGACTTAACGACAAAATCTTCTGGACGGTCGATGCCGTTAACTTCTATATGCTGCTTGATAAGGTCGCAGAATTCCTGTCCGAATTTCTGTGCCTTGCCCTGTCCCACTTTCTGGCAATTCTTAAGTTCTTCGATAGTTATAGGATATTGAATTGCCATGTCCTGCAATGAAGCGTCGTCGAAAATGACGTATGGCGGCAATTTCAGTTTTTTGGCAATGTCCTTGCGAAGATTTTTCAGCATTGCGTACAATTCCTCGTCTGCCGCTGCCGTTCCGCCATATTCAGAATCGCGTTCCTGATCCTCGATGGCCTCGTAATCTGTGTCTCTTGTCAGCAATATCGACTGTGGGTTTTCAAGGAACTGTTTTCCTGCATCAGTAAGTTTCAGCAATCCGTAGTTGACAATGCCTTTTTCTATGTATTTGGCAATAATCATCTGCCTAATCACGCCCTTCCAATACAAAGGAGTCTCGTCGGAACCAATACCGAACATCAGCAACTTGTCGTGCTGATAGGTAGATATTTCTGCTGTCAGTTTTCCTGTTATTATATTTATTATATGGTCAACCTTAAAGCCCTCTTTGGTGGCAAGAATTGTTTCGAGCACGGTAGCCACATCTTCTTTCCCCTCGAATTTTTCCTTTGGATTCAAGCAGTTGTCGCAGTTTCCACAGTCCTCGGCCATTTCTTCGCCGAAATAGCTCAGCAGCTGGCGAACGCGGCAAGTTGTTGACTCTGCGTACGACACTGTTTCAGCCAAAAGCTGCTTGCCGATTTCTTGTTCGTTCATCGGCTTGTTCTGCATGAACTTTTCAAGTTTTTGTATATCGTCGTAGGTGTAGAATGCAATGCATTTGCCTTCACCGCCGTCGCGACCTGCACGTCCAGTCTCCTGATAGTAACCCTCAAGACTCTTTGGAATGTTGTAATGGATTACGAATCGGACATCTGGTTTGTCGATGCCCATGCCGAAAGCGATAGTTGCGACAATGACATCAACTTCCTCGTTCAGGAACATGTCCTGATTTCGAGAGCGTGTGGCCGCATCCATGCCTGCATGATACGGTAACGCCTTTATCTGGTTTACGACAAGCATTTCTGCCAGTTCCTCAACCTTTTTGCGGCTCAAGCAGTAGATGATGCCCGACTTTCCGGGATTATCCTTTATATACTTGATTATCTGCTTGGTAGCATTAATCTTTGGTCGTACTTCATAATATAAGTTTGGCCTGCGGAATGACGACTTAAACACATTGGCGTCGAGCATATCGAGGTTCTTCTGTATGTCGTGCTGGACCTTTGGAGTTGCAGTAGCAGTAAGCGTCATTAGCGGAGCACGACCGATTTCATTGACAATGGATCTAATCTTGCGGTATTCGGGACGGAAATCGTGTCCCCATTCAGAAATACAGTGAGCTTCGTCAACGGCATAGAACGAAATCTTGAATTTCTTTAGGAATTCAATGTTGTCCTCTTTGGTCAATGATTCCGGGGCAACGTAAAGCAACTTTGTCTTGCCGGACATAATATCGTCCTTGACAAGATTTATTTCGGTTTTGCTGAGTGTTGAGTTTAAAAAGTGAGCTACGCCTTCCTCCATGCAGAAGCCTCTCATGGCGTCCACTTGGTTTTTCATCAAGGCGATTAACGGCGAAATTATTATTGCAGTTCCTTCAAGCATCAAGGCCGGCAACTGATAGCACAACGACTTCCCTCCTCCTGTCGGCATTAAGACAAAACTGTCGTTGCCGTCAAGAAGACTAAGAATAACTTCCTTTTGCTGTCCTTTGAATTGGCTGAAGCCAAAATATCTCTTTAACAGCTCATATATTTTTTCTTCTCTATCGTCCATACTCGATTCGTTTTGGTTCAATGTGCAATTTTAAAGTCGCACTCAAAAACAAAGATACATTTTTTTTATTACCTAAAATGTTAATTTTGCAAAAAAAATTTTCCAATGCAAGATTATCAGGAAATCATAGAGATAGGCAGACGTGTTGTTTTGCATGAAGCAAATGCCATAAACAAAATTGCCGACTACATAGATGCAAGTTTTGCTGAAGCCGTAACCCGCATATCGCAATCAAAGGGTCGAGTTGTAATTACAGGCATTGGCAAGAGTGCTGCCATAGGAACAAAAATTGTTGCTAGTTTGAACTCCACCGGCACGCCGGCAATTTTCATGCATGCTGCAGATGCCATTCATGGCGACCTCGGCATTGTTCAGGAAGACGATGTGGTAATCTGCATATCAAAAAGCGGAAATACGCCTGAAATCAAGGTGCTAATACCTTTAATTAAACGTAATAGCAATCTTCTAATTGCGATAGTTTCCGACACGGAGTCGTTCCTTGCAAAATCGGCCGACATAGTATTACGCTCAACAGTCGATTCCGAAGCTTCACCGCATAATCTTGCACCATCGTCAAGCACAACAGCGCAACTTGTTGTCGGCGATGCTCTTATGGTAGCTCTGCTCGAAATGAAGGGCTTCACTCCTAACGATTTTGCAAAGTTCCATCCGGGAGGTTCGCTCGGAAAGAAGCTATATTTAAAGGTAAACGACATCTATGTGCAGAACGAAAAACCACAAGTTTCGCCCGACTCCGACATCAAGTTTGTAATTTCCGA
Source organism: uncultured Bacteroidales bacterium (assembly GCA_937899245.1). Lineage (GTDB taxonomy): Bacteria > Bacteroidota > Bacteroidia > Bacteroidales > ML635J-15 > Bact-19. The sequence goes on from CALDKB010000049.1 coordinate 179,038, forward strand.
GATTTCGCACAAGCGACTTGGCGCTGCCGCAGTGATCGACGACAACGGAAATGTGGCCGGCATCATCACCGACGGTGACATTCGCCGCATGCTGAGCAAATACGATAATATAAAGGACATCAAGGCAAAAGACATAATGAGCAAAAATCCAAAATGCGTGCAAAATGGAGAGCTCGCTGTTAACGCCTTGGAAATAATGCAAAAAAACAGCATTACTCAGGTTCTTATTGTGGAGAACGGAAAATATCTTGGCATTGTTCACCTTCACGACCTTATGCGTGAAGGCATAGTATAACACCATCAGCAAGAACAAATGATGTATATCTTTTGTTCTTGTGTTTTTATAAGAACTAAAAAGAAAAAATATATGGCAAACGACACATTGAAAAAACTGAAGACGCCGGTTAAAAATTATACGATAATGTTAATCGGCCTAATTATCTATACATTTGGCTATTCGGCATTTATGTTGCCGAACAAACTTACCGGCGGCGGCATTGCCGGTCTGTCATCGGTTCTATACTATGGAACCTCCTGCCCTGTCGCAATTAGCAACTTCGCACTCAATCTCATTTTAATTGTAATCGGAGCAAAAACTCTTGGAAAACGTTTTGCTATCAATACTGTTTTCTGTACGCTGATAAGTTCTTTGCTTTTTGGATTGTGGCAGGTGCTAATTCCCGAACCGCTAATTTATAACGACTTGCTTGCCAATGCAGTACTTGGTGCAGCTATTTCGGCAATCGGTGTCGGCATAGCAATTTCATACGGCGGCAACACCGGCGGAACAGACATCATCATCCTTATGATTCTCAAGTACAAGAATATTCCATACGGACGTATTTCGATGTATATCAACGTGCTGATAATCGGCTCATCTTACTTGGTTGTCCGCGACATACAGACCTTAATCTACTGCTATATTTATATGTTCTCGTACTCCTATGTCTCCGATATGGTTATGGACGGACAGCGCAAGACTTTCCAGATATTGATATTCTCCAACAATTCGAAAGCCATTGCCGACAGAATTACTACAGAAATACATCGAGGAGTTACGGTTTTGAAGGCATCTGGCTGGTATTCGAAGGAAGACAAGGACGTGTTACTTGTCCTTGCACATCGTACCGACAAGCAGGATATAATGCAGCTAATCAATCAGGAAGATCCGGATGCTTTTATCTCGATAGCAAAGGTCCAGGGTGTTTTCGGAAAGAACTTTGACGAGCTGAAAAGAGAAGTCTAAATTTTTCGCAAAACGACCACTCCTCACAACCCATTCCATACAAAAGTTTAGGCCAACTAACAAGTCTGTAACTAGTTGGCGATCAGTCGGCCACGAATTAGCATGAAGCTTGGCTTGTCGGCTGTTGTCATAGTCATTCTTTGAAAACAAAAGGGCCTTTTATGCCTGTCGCATTGCCTGCGACAAACAATTGTTAGAGCACCCGGCAAAATGTCATCGCCCACCTGAATGTCTGCATTTAAAACGCACATCACCACCCTGTTTATAAAACTCATTAGTCGGTTAATACCTTTTGCCAAAATGTTTTTCACTGCGTACACTTTTTTTTTATTTTTGCAGACTAAAAATTATAAACTTATGGAAACTATCAAAGTTTTGGACAAGACTTTTGTCCCATATATCGACCACGAAGTCATTGTGTCGAAAATCAAGGAAATGGCAAAGAAAATGGACGAAGACCTTAAGGGCAAGGATCCTTTGTTCCTTGGTATTCTCAACGGTTCGTTCATGTTTGCCGCCGAACTTTTCAACCACCTCACGGTAGACTGCAATATTTCATTCCTGAAATTGGCATCCTACGAAGGCACAAACTCGACCGGCAAGGTAAAAAGACTTATCGGACTCAACGAGGACATCAAGGGCAGAACAGTCGTTATCGTTGAAGACATCATCGACACCGGCGTTACAATGGACCACATTGTAAAGCAGCTTATTGGCTACGAACCGGGCGAAATTAAAATCGCCACCTTGCTGTACAAGTCGGAAATATACAACAACAAGTACCCGATCGACTATTTCTGCTTCGACATTCCGCAAAAGTTTATAGTCGGCTACGGCCTCGACTACAACGGTTTTGGAAGAAATATCCCGAGCATTTACCAGGTAACCGATTAATAACACAAAAATTATATAACCATGTTGAACATAGCAATTTTTGGAGCTCCAGGAGCAGGAAAAGGAACTCAGGCTCAGAGCATTATCGAAAAATATAACCTCAAGTACATATCTACCGGCAACATCCTGCGCGCAGAAATAGCAAACAAGACACAACTGGGACTCGAAGCCAAGGCAATCATCGAGAAGGGCAACCTTGTAAGTGACGAACTTGTTACAAGAATCATTGAAAAGTTCATCGCAGACAATCGCAATCCAAACGGATTCCTTTTCGACGGATTTCCTCGCACTTGCGAGCAGGCAAAGAATCTCGACAGAATACTCAAGTCGGAAAACACAGAGCTTTCGTGCCTTCTTAACATGGACGTACCTCGCGAAGAACTTATCAAGAGAATGATGCACCGCGCTCAACTCGAAAACCGCGCCGACGATACTCCAGAAGTTTTCGAAAACCGTCTCAAGGAATACGAAGAGAAGACTTTCCCTGTAATGGAATACTACCAGAAGCAAAATAAAGTTTTGTCTGTAAGCGGCGTCGGAACTATCGATGAAATCTTTGTTCGTCTGACGGATAAAATTGACAGCTTAAAGTAAAGAATTTGTCTCTGCAGAAAAAAACGCAGGGGCTTTTTCGCAATGCTTTTGTATTAGGCGCGACCTCGCAAGGGTCAAATGTATTTGCGACAGCATATCTAATTTGTCGCCGACCCAAAAAATGTAGTACAAGTCAAAATTTGACAGACATTATTAAGAATTAAACAATGAACAGACCAAAAATTCTGATAATATATACCGGCGGAACAATCGGAATGATTCAGGACGAGAATGGTGTCTTGCAACCGTTCAATTTCGAGAATCTCATGAGTTTCATTCCGCAGCTGAAGGATTTTCCTGTCGACATCAGCTCCTACAGTTGGGAAACACCAATCGATTCTTCAGATGCCGACCCTGACTTCTGGGTTGACATTGTTGAAGTTATCGAGGAAAACTACGAGCAATACGACGGCTTTGTTGTTCTTCACGGCTCCGACACGATGGCATATACGGCTTCGGCCTTGAGCTTCATGCTCGAAAATGTCAACAAGCCGATAATTCTGACAGGTTCACAATTGCCAATAAGTCTGCTAAGAACCGATGGCCGAGAAAACATGATTTCGGCATTGGAGCTTGCTAGCATGCAACGCGACGGGAAACCGTTAATCCACGAAGTTTGCGTATATTTTGAAAGCAGTCTGTATAGAGGCAACCGAACAACAAAGTTCAGCGCCGAAAATTTCGACGCATTCCGTTCGCCAAACTATTCGAGACTGGCACAAGCGGGCATCGACATCAAGGTCTTTGAAGACAGACTTTGGTCAAGTCCTAACAAACCGCTAGTTACACACAAGAACTTGTGCCGCGACATTGCCGTATTGAAATATTTCCCCGGCATCCAGCCGAAAACTATCGAAGCAATCACCAATATTGATGGTTTGCGTGGCTTAATCATAGAATCATACGGTTCGGGAAACCTTACGACAAATGACGAAGTCATCAAGATATTGAAGAATGCAATCGACAGGGGAATCACAATACTTAACATTACGCAATGTACTGTTGGGTCGGTTGTTCACGGCAAATATGCCACGAGCTTGAAATTGCAGGAATGTGGAGTCGTAAGCGGCAAGGACATGACCAGCGAAGCTGCAATTACAAAGATGATGTTTATTTTGGGTATGAATTATTCACAAGATGAAATAAGACGTTTGCTGCCATTGTCGATTCGCGGTGAAATATCTTAAAAATCCTCATAGAATTATGATGCAAAGATTTGTTTGCCTATTTATTGCTTGCCTACTGGCAAGTGTTTCTTATTCCCAGCGTCAGGGCGGCACACCGGCTGATGGCGTTATTTACGGAACAGTTTTGGACAAAGACAGCAACGAGGCTGTTGAATTTGCCAATATCGTTGTATATGACGACGGAGGCAATGTCATTGCCGGAAGCATGAGCGACAAGAACGGTAAGTTTAGTGTTCAGAATGTCAAGTACGGCAAGCATAAGGTCGAAATCTTGTTCATCGGTTACGGCAAGATTACCCGCGAGGGCGTAAATATTACGGCCGACAAAAAGTCCTTTAACATGGGTAAGGTATACTTGAGCATTGATGCTCAGATGCTTGGCGAAGTTGAAGTAGAAGCCACAATGAACAATGTCGACTATCGTCTCGACCGCAAGGTTATAAATGTCAACCAGGACATTGTGTCTGCAGGGGCGTCGGCAGTCGAAGTTCTCGAAAATGCACCATCTGTGACAACCGACCTCGACGGCAATGTCTCGTTGCGAGGAAGCGACAGTTTCCTAGTGCTGATTGACGGACGTCCAAGTCCGCTTGAAGGCAGTGAAGCTTTACAGCAAATTCCAGCAAACACTATTGAGAGCATAGAAATCATCACCAATCCATCGGCAAAATATGCTCCTGATGGCGTAGGCGGCATTATCAATGTCGTGCTGAAAAAGGAAAAGCGCTCCGGCTACAACGGTCAGGTATCGGCCAACTACGGAGCAAACAATACTATGGGCGGAAGCGCCAACTTTAATGTTCGCACTCAGAAACTTAACTTTTTCATCGGAGGCGAATACAATCGTCGCCGCAACAAGAGTTCGGGCGATTCGCAAAGAAAGACTTACCTGAACACCGAGAAGGACTCTATGTTCTGCCTTAACAACACAAATTTCGGCAGTCATGGACGCCAGTTCTGGAGCGGGCGCGCCGGCCTTGACATTTATGTTACCGACAACGACATAATTACCGTATCTGGAAAAGTTGGCGGTCGTGGACATTTTGGCGATGGAATTACAGAGGCAGAGACTTTCTATTTCAACGAACGCTCAAATCTTGTGTACGATCCAAATTCTCTGTTGCTTGGAACGCCTTATTCCTATTATACAGACGAAATTTCCGACGAGAAAAACATGTATTGGGGCGGCGACATCAATTACCAGAAAAAATTTGCCAAACCGGGACACGAACTTCAGATATATTTTAACTATTCGGCAAGTCGCAACAACGACTTCAACGAATATACCGAAGCCGAAACCGACAGTCTTGGCGGCGAAATAAAAGATGGTGCAGTTACAGACAGCTACCGCACACATGAAACCGGAGCCAACGACAAGTACGAGGCAAAAGTGGATTATGTTCTTCCGTTCAACGAAAAGTCGAAGTTGGAAGCTGGATATCAGCTGAAAATCCGCAACCAGTCAAACGACTACAACTATGCCGTACTAACTAACGACAATTGGATTGACGACCCTTTGCGTCACAGTCCCTACGATTTCGACATGGACATACAGTCGGGTTATTTGATATATTCTAACTTCATAAAGGATTTCGGCTTCCAGGTCGGAATGAGGACCGAATATACGAACAGGTGCTTCGCTGTTCCCGACAGCAACTACGTATATAAGAAATTCGACTTCTTCCCTTCGTTGCATCTATCCTACTCCTTCAACGAGGATTTCCAGATTATGGCAAGCTACAGTCGCCGTCTCGAACGTCCTCGCGGCTGGTTTTTAAACCCGATGGTCGAAGTTGAAGACCCGAACAATGTTCGCAAGGGAAATCCATCATTGAATCCCGAATACACTAATTCGTACGACATGTCGCTGCAAAAACGTTTCGGAGAACACTTCGTTTCTTTTGAACTTTATGCACGCCAGACCAACGACCTGATTCAGCATGTAACTATCGTCGACACGGTCAACACGAACATGTACATAAAGACATTCGATAATATCGGAAAGGACCTTTCCGTCGGAACCGAAATCATGGGCAACTTCAACCCTACCAGCTGGTACAATTTAAACGTAAGTGCAAATGCATACTACTATTCAATAATCTCAGAAAAATACCTCAGCAAGAGCACTTTCACATGGCGACTTCGCATGAATAACACATTTAGAATCAAGAAGTCGGGAACAAATATCCAGTTTGGCGGTTTCTATGGAGCTCCATCAATTACTGCCCAGGGACGCCGTGCCGGCATGGTTGCTTTCAACCTTGGTATCAAGCAGGACTTTTTCAACAAGAAACTTTCTGTCAGCATCAATTTCCGCGATTTGTTCCATACTATGAAACATAATGAAACGACAGAAACCGACGAACTATATTATCACGTCAACAGACGACAGACATGGCCGAATTTCAACATTTCGATCACATATAGAATTAACGATTTCATTAAGCATAAGGACAAAGAATCTGGAGAATCAGACTATGATGGCAATGACATGTAAAAATATCATTACAACCATAATGCTTGCCTGCGCAATGCTGGCTGCTAATGCTCAAGTTTATGTTACCGACTTCAAATCGTCAAAAACGCAAAAGGCTTTGTTCTCAAGCTATACTTTATCGTATGAGACCTACCGCATTGAAGATGGCGAAGTTTATGTCGAAGAATTTGATTTCGACATTGAGTCTCCGGAACAACAAGCAATGGACGACATTTCAAGAAAATCAATAGACGAAAAGATACGGCAACTCATTTCAATAGAATCAAGTTCGGCAGCATACGAGGATCTGCTTCGCGATTATGCCCTTTTTTCATGCAGGACAAGATATGGCGAAAATTGCGTTTTCGGTGATTCGGAATGTCAGAAGTTCATTTCAGAAATCAAGGCAAAAAACAGTGCCGCCGAATCAGATTTATTCTGGGAGCCATCACATTATGGACTTCTAACAGGAAAATTGATTTTTCAGGCAAACATGTTTGTGTCTTATATAATGACAGCAGAAGAGTGCAATGCCATGACCTGCCTCAGAAACGAGCAAGCTTTCGTTTACGACATCATTGGCAAGCGATTCCTTAAGGAAAGCGATTTTGTAAATCCTCAATTTTTATCTGGATTTTCAAATCTAATCAACAGCACAATTACACGCAACCAGCTGATTGACATTAACAAAACAAGCGTTGACTTCAACGGGAACTTCTTTATGGATGAATATGGATTGACATATGTTTTCAATTCTGACAAATATATTGAACAGGGAGCTGAAGTGCATGTCATCCTTGATCCGAAAGCCCTCAGGCCTATGCTTCTGCCAGAATCGGTCGTGTATAAATTCTACAACATCGGCCAGGTTGAAAGGGCAAAGGCAAAGAAGCAGAACAAATTGATAACCAACAAATAAGGCATTATGGACAAAAAAGACATACGCAAGCAGATAAAGCTATTGAAAAAAGAACACACAAAGGAGCAACTTGCCGAACAGTCGTCGGTAATTATGGGTAAAATCGAGGCGCGCGAAGATTTTGCCAAGGCCGGAATCGTAATGCTTTACTGCTCGCTTCCAGACGAAGTTCAAACAATGCAGTTTATTGAAAAGTGGCGATTCAAGAAGCAGATAATACTTCCGACTGTTGTCGGCGACGACATAATACCAGTACGGCTTGACAACGACACAACATTTGCCGAGGGTGACTTTAACATACAGGAGCCGCAAAATAATCCATATACCGGCGATTACGACCTGATTATTGTTCCCGGTGTCGCTTTCGACAAAAATTGCAATCGTCTTGGTCGTGGACGCGGATATTATGACCGTTTTTTGTGCCAGCATCCAAATGTCAAGAAAATAGGCATCTGCTTTGATTTCCAGCTTGTCGACGAAATTCCGACAGAACCTACGGATATCAAGATGGATGAAATTGTAAGCCTATAATTTAATATTGCAGGCACGCATCAGCGTCGAACATTTTCCTTATGATTCTACAAAACGGGCAAAAAGTTGCATCTTAGCCCAAAAACTTTTCCAGGATTTCAAGATTCGTAGTATTGTGCCACAGAAATACGAAATCGCCTTCTACCGCTTTGCAGCGTTCGTTCAACCGGCACAAACTTTCAAGAGCATCATCGTCAGATAGAGAGCGATATTGCAACAATGTCGTGTCCATTGCAATCAGCGGACTTTCAACAACATTCATTTCCTTGTCGGCTTCAAAATCGAACAACGGGTATGGGTGGCAAGTCCCGCATCTAAAGCCCTCGTGCTCGGCGAAACCAAGTGTCGAATCGTTTGAAAAGCCAGTTGCGTTCCATATTTCTGGCGTCAGACTTGACTTAAAGCGGAGAAAATGCTGGCGGACACACGAAATCTTGCCATCGAATACAGATTCCAAATTGAGCTTTTCATATTGCATTTCCAGCTGGTTGTCATACGAATAAAAACCACCATGGAGACCGACTCCGACCCCATTTTTCTTCGCAAGCTCAATGCATAATCTAGCAGCTTTTGAAAAAATATCGTAAGTGCAATCCCTATCTCCTTTTTTCAATGCCTTGAAATAAAAACGACTGTCGAGCTTTTTCACTTTTGCGATTTCAACAAGTTTCAGAAATGCAGCTACGTAAGGATCATTTTCGCAGTTGTGGCGCGACTTGAAAAATAACGATAACGAATTCAACATTTTCCTCATGCTCTTTCGCACCAAAAGGTCGCCACCGATTGTTTTAAACGACTGGCCAAGACTGCGGAACCTTACGAGAAAATCAATGTCGTGCGTCGGTATAAGCCGATATCGCCGTGGACGTATCCTGATGTCAGGGAAGTTGGCGGACAATTCTTTCCTTAGCAACATGGCATATTCGTCAACTATAGGAATGTAAACAATTTCGTAACGACAACTTATGCTGTTAGCATATTCAAACCGCCCATATTTGTCCATGCTGTGCGAGACAAACTCCTCGTATCTTGACAAAAGGACGAACACTGTGGAAAGAATATCAGCATTGGCTGTGATTTTACGACCATCGCAAGAAAACATTTTTTTGTCGGGCGCCAGAAAAAAACCCTTCACTCCTACTTTGCCGTCAAACGACATGACTTCTGAATACAAGGCGTTACCAGAGAGCAAATCCTGCACATTGGCATCAGTAGGCGTAGGGAAAGCAACGGAAATTCCGTCCGGCAGCAATATTTGCGGTTCGGGCGACAAGGCAAAGTTGCATTCCAGCGAAGGAAAAGCAATTTCGGCAATTCGTCGAAGCGTGTATGTTATTGCGTTGGACGTTAAAATCATCGTAATAGGTTGTTATATAATCACGAGACAAAGGTAATATTTTTGTTAATAACCTTATGCCGAGAAACGATATTAAGACCATATTATTATTTAATTTCGCCAATAATTTCATGAAGAAAAATGGAAAAGGAAAAAGTCCTGATAATAATTAACCCCGTTTCGGGCACTGGCAAGCAAAAGTCTGCCATTAAGTCGATTGACAAAAAAATTGACAAGATAAATTTCGATTATGAAATTGTCGAAACAAAATACGCACATCATGCCACCGAACTTGCCTCGAAAGCAGCAGCCGACGGTTACGACATGGTTGTAGCAGTTGGTGGCGACGGTTCTGTAAACGATGTCGTTGCAGGACTTGTAAACACCAACACGAAACTTGGAATTATTCCATGCGGTTCGGGAAACGGACTTGCAAGATGCCTGAAAATTCCGTTGTCGCCATCAAAAGCAATCGAAACACTGAACGACAACAAGATGAAACGCATTGACACAATGTTAATAAACGGACATGTGTGCGCCAGCATTGCCGGAATTGGTTTTGATGCTCTTATTGCAAAAGAATTTCAAGAAAAGCCGAAAAACACCAGAGGTTTCCATTCGTACCTGCAGCTCATTGCCACCGAATACCCAAAATACAAGGCGAAAAACTACGAAGTTGAAATTGACGGCCAAAGAATCTCACACAAAGCCATGTTTGTTAGTTTTGCAAACGCAAATCAATTTGGTTATGAGGCAATTGTTGCTCCCGACTCTCGTGTCGACGACGGCTTGGCCGATGTGTGTTTCATTGAAGAAATCCCAATACTGTCGGCTCCGCCAACTGCAGTTCTGCTCTTCGCAAAGAAAATAAACAAATCGCCTCGCGTGAAAATTTGGAAGGCAAAGCACATCAAGATTTTCAACAATAATCTCGAATGGGTAAACCTTGACGGCGAAGCTATAAAAATGGATAAGGAATTGGATATTGTTGTAAACCACAAGTCTTTAATGATAGTCTGCTAATGTTTAGATTTAAGCACATGGAACTTCTTTTCGCTATTCTGCTCGCTGTTTTCGCAAGCTGTACGGCAGTAGCCCAGCAGGACTCCACACCATCTTATGTGCAGTACGACTATTCATTTGAATTCAACGACGGCGTTTACACATCTTTCCAGTCGTTCCGCAACAACACCCCTATTCCTTTCGAAAACTTTGTGTCTCCTGCTTTTGACGACGATTTCTTCAAGCAATTGCTCAAGACTGATGCCATTAGTTTCTTTGACGAAAACGGCATCGTAAACGAAATGCCGCGAAAGCTAATATGGGGATATGCAAACAACGGTAAACCATATATTTACAATTCCGGAAAATTCAACTTGATTCCATATATCGGCACAATCTCGCATTTCATGACCACCGAACTTGTTACACATTTCATCAACAGCCCTTCGGCAATGTACAGTCCGTATTATTCGCCAGCGACACAAACGTATGTCACCGAAGAACTTGTACATTACTTCCTTAACACAAAAAATGGTGAAATTATACCGTACAACCAGGCCTCATTGCAAGATCTGATTAGCGACGACGAAGAACTTCATGCAGAATATATGAAACTTAGCAAGCGACGTCGTGCAAAATCAATTATTGAATACATGCAGAAATACAACAAACGCCATCCAATATTATTCGGCAGATAAATTATGAAACATTTTTCATCCATATTATTTTGCTTTGTCTTCATTTCAAGCGTGGCAATTTCGCAGGTTAAAATCCCGGTAGGCAGCAAAGCGGAAATTGCAAAATTCATGAAGACAACGACTTATGTCGTTCTAAAGAACGATTTCATGTGTGATTATAATGATGAGATACGTGAGGCCGTAAAGGCATTTTGGAACATCACGCCAGTCGAATTCATAAAGGAAAGCGAGTTTAACGGCAAGAGAAACGACGAGACGAAGTCGTTCCTAATGATTAACAAGGTATATTTCGAGCAGGACAAAAGCAATACCAAGTTTGATTTCCTTATTCTTTCGCTCGGCGGCAAGTTCAAGACAGTCAACGACATGCCTACATTATGCGCTATTCCGTTGTGCTACAGTGGCGACGACGAACAAAAATATCTGTACAAGCTTGGCGCAATGGTTAAGCACTGCCAAACGCACATCGGCATTTGCAGCAGTCATCCCGAACTGACACAGGAAAACATTTTGGACTACTACACTAGCAACTCTGGCGACCTTTCAAAAATGAACCTATGTCTGCTCAAAGACGAGATTGCAGAAGAACTTCGCACACCAGCGGAAATAAAAGCCGTCTACCCGCATAATTTTGAAATTTGCAGCAAGGATAAAATAAGAGAATACATCTCCGGCGACAACGAGCAAACTGTTATTGCACACATTATCAGCCCATTGTCGAGCAGCGAGTTGCCGTTTTGCGTCAAGATTGTCATCAACGCAAAAACCGGAATGCTATATTATTACGACACTCAAAGACTAAAGAAAAATCACGACGGATACATACTATCTACAGACTTAAAGAAACTAGCAAACAAAAAATGAACTACCAGGAAGCAATTGAATTTATGTTCAGTTCGCTGCCAATGTACCAGAGAGTTGGCAAGGCAGCATATAAGTCGAACCTCGACAACACGTTGGCGCTTGACGAGCATTTCGGACATCCGCACAAGTCATTCAGGACCATACACGTTGCCGGCACAAACGGCAAGGGGTCAGTTTCGCATTCGTTGGCGGCAATATTGCAGAAAGCCGGCTACAAGACAGGACTTTACACATCACCGCATCTCGTTGACTATCGTGAGCGCATTAGGGTAAACGGTGAAATGATATCCAAGGATTATGTCTGCAATTTCATCAACGACAACCGCGGAATTATAGAGGAGTTAAAGCCATCATTCTTCGAAATGTCGGTTGCTCTGGCCTTCAACTATTTCAAGGATCTGCAAGTTGATGTTGCAGTTGTCGAAGTCGGCATGGGCGGACGTCTGGATTCAACAAACATAATTTCTCCCGAACTGTCTATTATCACCAACATCGGCTTTGACCACACGCAGTTCCTTGGCAACACGCTCCCGCTTATAGCCGGCGAAAAAGCAGGCATTATCAAGGGTGGAGTTCCGGTTGTCATTGGAGAAACCCATCCCGAAACCAAGGATGTTTTCATCGCAAAAGCTCAGGAAAAGTCAGCCCCTATCCTTTTTGCCGACAAGGAAACACGCATTGAGAAACTATGTGTTGCCACAAGTCACAAATATGCCGAATATAAGGTAGATGGCGAAAAAACTTACAAATTCGACCTGTTTGGCGAATACCAGACCAAGAACCTATCCACAATACTCACCTCGGCGAGACAACTTTCAAAATTAGGCTTTAGAATCAACGATTCGAACATCAGTGAAGCGCTTGCCAATGTAAAGGGACTTACAGGATTACATGGGCGCTGGGAATTTTTAGCCGAATCGCCGCTGACAATGTGCGACACAGGTCATAATTTCGACGGACTGTCGTATGTTACAGCACAGCTGAAAAATCTCAACTGCCGCAAGCTGCATATAGTTATAGGTTTTGTAAACGACAAGGATGTCGCCAAGGTTATGCCACTGTTCCCGAAAGATGCCATTTACTATTTTACACAGGCAGAAATACCGCGCGCCATGGCAAATTCGGAAGTCAAAGCCTACGGAGAGAAGTTAGGTCTTACGGGCGATATTTTCCAAAATGTGCCGGCTGCATACGAATCTGCGAAGAAAAATGCCACTTCCGACGATGCAATTTTCATTGGAGGCAGCACGTTTATCGTAGGCGACTACTTTAAACATTATGGATTTCAGCATGATACAGGCGATAAATAATTCTGCAAAAAACTTAAAAAAAGTTTTGGTAGGTTGTAAAATTTGCCCTACATTTGCACTCGCAAACGACAAGGAAAACGTTCTTTAAAGATTGCAAATTGGGAGTTTAGCTCAGTTGGTTTAGAGCACCTGCCTTACAAGCAGGGGGTCATAGGTTCGACTCCTATAATTCCCACACGAAAGCGGTTAAGAAATTGACCGCTTTTTTTTGTATACCTACCCTAACCTATTCCATATTCGTAATACATTTCGTGTATTCTTCACTTTTGTTCATTTTGTTAATAAAAACACTCCCGAAACATATCATTACTTGCATTAATAGTTATATCTTTGTAACATGCCAATATTTTTATTTTATCCGCATGATAATTTGACAAGCGTATGCCGACAAAGACAAAGATATTCCCCCATCAGGCCTTGAAATCTTTTTCAAAGAAGGTATGCCTATTGCTTTTATTTAGTATACCTTGCTGAAAGTAATTTAAACAGACTTTTTATGCCCAAAATGAAATCCACTGAAAACGTCATCAACCTTGACAATATCCTGTTCAACTGCCGCGACATTCTGCGTGCCGCACGCAATTCCGGTTCGTTTTTTGAAAAACGCGATATGATGCTCACGCTCATTTTCCTCCGTTTCATTGGAGAAAAATACGAAGACGGCGTGGCCAAACTGCGCCAGCAACTGAAGGATGACGGTCTTGATCCCGATAATGAAGAAATCATAAAGGCCTTCTTTGTCGATGCAACCTTTACCGACGGCACCTACAATCTGCCGCCCGAGGCACGCTGGTCGAAAATCATCAACACGCCGGCGCCGCAACTCAATGTGGCGCTCGACACGGCCTTGCACAGCATTGCCACCGACTCCAAGCAACTGAAAGGCTGCTTCATCGAAGGCACTTTCACCACGCGAAATTTAGGAGCCAACGATATCAAGAAGTTGGTGGACGAAGTAAACAAAATCAGCCACAAGGCCTTTGGCGAGGAAAAGGACTTGATAGGCCGCGTGTACGAGTATTTTCTAAAGGAGTTTGCCGTAAATGCCACCAAGGAAGAAGGCGAGTTTTACACGCCGCACGATGTGGTGCAGCTCATCGCCTCGATGATTGAGCCTTACGAAGGAACGCTTTACGACCCTGCCTGCGGTTCCGGTGGTATGTTTATACAAAGTGCCGAATTGGTAAAGGCCAAGCAAGGTGACGTGAACCGTATTAACATTTACGGACAGGAAAAAGAGGCTGCCACTTACCGTTTGGCCAAAATGAATCTTGCCTTAAGAGGGCTAAGCCATAACCTTGGCGAAACCTACGATTCTTCTTTCACACACGATTTACACCTTGGTGCGTATTTCGATTACATTATGGCCAATCCTCCGTTTAATTTGAAAGGATGGTATAATGATGAATTGAAAAATGATGCCCGCTGGGCTGACTACGCCACACCACCCGAAAGCAACGCCAACTACGCCTGGATTCTGCACATCCTTTCGCACCTAAAGCCCGCCAACGGCGTGGCGGGCTTCCTGCTGGCCAACGGTGCGCTGAACGACAGCGACACGCTCGAAATCCGTAAGCGGCTGATACAGAACGACAAGGTTGAAGCCATCATCGTTCTACCCAGAGAGCTGTTCATTACCACGGATATCAGCGTAACGCTTTGGATTTTGAACCAGAACAAGAAAGGCGGCGACTACCACGGCACGAAGTTGCGCAACCGCGAACACGAGATTCTCTTTATGGACCTGCGCCAGTGGAACGAAAACCCGGTAAAGAACGAACAGAAAAAGAAGGTGCGTTTGCTGCCTGAACAGATAGTGCGTGCCGCCGACATTTACCACACCTGGCAAGGCGAAGGCACCGACGGCGCCGCCTACGAAGTGCCGGAGCTCTACCGCAGCGTGGGCATCAGCGAAATTGAAAGCAAGAACTGGACGCTCACGCCCAGCAAGTATATCGAGTTCATCGACCACGACTTGGATATTGACTACCCAGCGGAGATGGCCCGCATACAAAACGAGATGAAACAGATTATGGCTGCCGAAAAACAGTCACAGAAAATGCTCGAAGAGGCGTTCAGGGGAATTGGCTATGGGGTTGAGTAAATGCGGAATAAAATTCTCTCCAGTGGTGAGAGAAATTGCACCAAAAGCAGAAAGCGTTTTCGCAACCACCATGTGATGGAATTTATCGGTGAAAAAGAGGCGGATTCCGAGTTGGAGAAAATGGTTTGATTGTAAAAATAGTGTAATTTTGCACCATTCCCAACCCCGATAAAAGAGGCCTACTAACGCACTGGCTTTCAAACTGAATGACGGAATAGCGAAAACGAAACATAAATTACGAAGGAAAATATTAACGTTATGGATAAAGAAAAATCATTAATATCATTGACCGAAGCGGTTGAGGCGATAAAAACTGCAATTTTGCAAGGCCAGTACGAGGCATTGAAAGATGTTAACCGCGTGCAACTCGCTGTTTATTTTGCGATTGGAAAATATTTATCAGAAAATACGCGCAAAGGTGTTTGGGGAACTGGTGCATTAAAACAAATAAGTCTGCAACTTAAGAAAGAACTGCCAGGACTTCGAGGTTTTTCAGAAACTCAACTTAAAGAAATGCGCAGTTTTTATGAAGGTTGGGAAATCCTTGATGCAAGCACTCAACAATGCAAAAATCTGTCAGTTGAAATTTCGTCGGTTGCGACCGACGAAATCAACCAATGTGATTTGTCGGTTACAACCGGCGAATTGCAGATGGTTAATAATCAGATAGATATTTACAAAACCATTAAAATTCCAGATATAGCTGATTTCCCAATCGAAGATTTTTTCAGAGTTCCGTTTACGCATCACACTCGCATTATGGCAAAATGCAAAGACCTTTCGGCTCGATATTACTACATACATCGCACTGCGGAAGAGCATCTTTCAGTCGATGCGCTTGAAAAAATCATAAAACAACAGGCGTTTGAAAATAGGGACAAACTACCCAACAACTTTTCTCAAACCATCACAAATTCATCTATGGCGCGCAAGGCGGTAATGATGTTCAAAGATTCGTACGCATTGGAGTTTATCAATACGGAAGAAATCGGTGAACGTGATCGTCAGGATATTGATGAGAGAGTTGTTGAACAAAGGATTGTCCAGAATATCAAAAACTTTATAATGACATTCGGGAAGGATTTCTCCTTCATTGGCAATCAATATCATTTGGAAGTGTATGGCGTTGAGTTTTTCCCCGATTTGTTGTTTTTTAATCGCGAGTTAAATGCCTTGGTAGTCGTTGAACTGAAACTGGGTGAATTCAAACCGGCCTATCTTGCCCAACTGACCACTTATCTGCAAATTCTTGACGACCACGTGCGCAAACCACACGAAAATCCTTCAATAGGAATTGTGCTATGCAAATCTGCCAACAAGGAATTTGTGGAATATGTTATTCAGAAATATACAAGTCCTATGGGCGTGGCCACCTATAAAACCGCCGCCGATATGCCTGAGGACTTACGGAAAGCATTGCCCGATCTTGAAGATTTGAAAAGAATTATTAGTGAAGGGACAATGGAAGAATAGATATTTCAACTACTTTAATTTTTTGTCGGAGTATGTTAAATCAACAAAACATTTAGCTACGAATAAAAAGATAAAATGGCAACTTGGAAAAAAGACGATATAACGATTCAGAACGGCCAGCAGGTTTCTGCCATGGCTCCGATTATTGTTTCTGCAAGCAGAAGCACTGACATTCCTGCTTTCTATTCTGATTGGTTCTTTCACAGACTGTCGGAAGGATATTCGGCATGGAAAAACCCGTTCAACGGGAAGTATTCATACGTGTCATATCATCAGACCAAGTTCATTGTGTTCTGGTCTAAGAATCCACGTCCTTTGTTGGACCATTTGAATAAACTCAAAACATTGAATGGAGGCATAGGATGTTACATCCAATACACCATGAATGATTATGACAAAGAAGGTTTGGAGAAAGGCGTACCGCCACTGATTGATAGAATAGATACTTTTAAAAGATTGGTAGATTATTTCGGTGGTGCAGGTCAAGTGATTTGGAGACACGACCCGCTTATCCTTACTGACCAAATCAACATAAACCAGCTATTGGACAAAATCGAAAGAATCGGAGACCAATTGAAAGGTTATACAGAGAGATTGGTTTTCAGTTATGCAGATATTGCCGACTACACCAAAGTAAAACGAAACCTTGATAACAACGGAATCAACTACCAAGAGTGGCGACAAGACCAGATGGTAGAATTTGCCCAAAAGCTAGTTGAGATGAATCGCGAGAAAGGATGGAACTATGAACTGGCAACTTGTGGCGAGCCTGGTCGTTATCCAGGCATCATTCCCAATCATTGTGTCGATGACAGACTGATTGTCAGATATGGATACAAATCCACAGAACTTCTCAAACTATTAGGAGCAGAAGTCATTAGTCCAATGGGAGACCTGTTTGGCTCTCCAGAAATACCTTCCGATGCAATAGAACTTGGAGACGGACAATATGCGATCATCAAGAAAAACAATCGAGACGCTGGCCAAAGAACAGCTTGTGGTTGCTGTATCAGCAAGGATATTGGGGAGTATGATACCTGCCCCCATCAATGTGAATATTGTTATGCAAACACTACAAAAGAGATAGCATTGGCAAATTATAAAAGGTATTGCAATAACAAAGAATCTGAAACAATAACAGGGAAATAATTATGTCATACATTCAAGACCTAGCGAAGATAAGTGATATTTCGTTTGACAAAATCCTTCGGATTGCCAACGATAACGTTCCTCTTTCTAAGAGAAGTGCCCCATGGATCGGCCTTGAACATGGAGTAAAGCTACTGACCAATGATGATGAAATGGCACAATACCTATCAGCGTATGGGCCAATGCATCGAGAAAAAATAGTGGCAGCCTTGGATACAGTTCAGACACCGATTGATTATTTTACAAAGAAGATGACTGTAGTTGATTGGGGGTGCGGACAAGGCCTTGCTACAATTTGCTTCTTTGACTATTTACACACTCTTGGCTTCCCAATTAATATTGACAAAGTTATTCTCGTTGAGCCATCCTCACCAGCTATCAACAGAGCATGTGAACATATATCAAAGTATATAGACTCGAATCTAATTCATCCTGTAAATAAGTTTCTCAATGATGTAGAACCAGCAGATTTTTCTCATTCTATTGAAACACTTACAATCCATTTTTTCTCCAATATATTGGATATAGCATCAGTTGACTTAGCGATGTTGGCAGGGTTGATAAAAACAACATTTCCAGGTGAGCAACTGTTGTTCTGTGTAGGACCTCAAAATATAGGTGCTTCAAGGATTGCCGACTTTGCGCATCAATTTGACATCCCAGAAGATGACCTTATTGGCGAAAGAAAAGGTCGATTATCAAATCGTGGAACTATTAGTATGATGGTATTCCACATCAAATCAAGCGCTCTTGAAGTTATTAAAATTGAGTATTATAGACATCGGCGCACGGATCTTGGAAACAGTACCGCTTTGAGTAGGGTCCTGTCAACGATGTCGCCATCTTCAAGCCTTTCTGTCAAGGCTATGCGGTTTTATAGATCTACAGTTGCTCTTGAACGGATGAAATCGGCTGACATAAAACCTGACAGTCTATTTTATTATCCATATACGCTTGATCAGACAAATGGTCTTAAATTCAATATTGACATACAGGATGATTCTGTGTTTGAGCAGATCTTCATACGGAACTTAGATCCCAAACTCACAAAGTGGCCCAAACATCTTAACATCGGATTGAGCATCACCTATGAAGATATTGTGTATCGTCTCTTTGAATATGTTTATCCATTTGAAGATCTGAAATTTATTGATATAACGGCAGAGTACATTACTGTTCCTCTGTCAATGTTCACCATTAGTTCCGACGTGGCAGACAAGCTTGAACTAACAGAAGATGTTTCTGATGCAATTTCAGCAGCCATTCAAGATAATGGCGCGACATTGGCCAGCGTAAAATCTATCTTGGTGGATGCCATTGGCCAAGGAGTCACATTCTTTGACAAATTATCTTTGACGCTCACCGCTGAAGCACCGGCATTAGCGCAAATCAATTCTGAACTTAAAGATCTTGACGGTAAAATTGACAGCGGTTTCCTATCGTCATTTTTGAGTGGCAGTATAGGAAACAATAAAATTGATAATACTGTTGAGGATGAGATAATCAATGTCGTTGATATTGATGACAGTCAACGTCATGCGATTCAAACGGCTTTAAACAGCAAAATTTCTGTTATTACAGGGCCTCCGGGAACAGGCAAAACTCAGATGATTGTGAACTTGCTTGCAAATGCCTTACTCAAAGGGAAGAGCGTTCTTGTAGCCAGTAAGAATAACAAGGCTGTGGACAACATCAAAGACAGGTTTGATGCACTGGATGACTATCAATATCTCGTTAGATTCGGCTCAAAAGATGCTGTCTCTAAAAATGTGGTTCCCTACTTGGATAAGATGATGGATTTAATTCCTGCAATCAACTATGAACCATTAGAATTGACCTCAGTTGTCAGGGAATACGACAAAAGATGTAATGCCATTGCCGATGCAAGGAAGTACATTGGCGAACTTATTCAATTGACAGATCGTGTGCCTGAGTTGGAAACAGAAATTCAATCGTTAATTGATAAAGGGAATACCCTTACTGAGGCATATAAATCTGAGAGAAAGACTGCAGAGCTCGCTAACTCGGGCCTCCTTTCTCTTGCTCAATCAAATATCAGTTGGGACTCAACAATACGTCCTTTTGAGTTGAACTCCGTTGAACTTCGATCCAAAAACAGCGGCATATCAAGATTATTCTTCAATCTGTTTTCAAAGAAGAAATACTCATTATCTATCTTCAAAGATATTATATCCCTTCCTGCCGATTTCAAAACTATTGTTGATAAAGATATTAAATTAAATAATGGAGGCGAGGCAAAGAGTATTGATGAACTTCTTAAAATTTGTGATGCTATTATCGGACTCGGAAAGTCAATCAAGAATGTTCAAGAGAAATTGGCAAAGATAGACAAGCGAAACAAGAGTGCAATTTCATCTAATGACAAATGTCTTTCAGAAACACAGAATAAGCTGAAAGAATGCCAGCGTAAGATATCAATTCTGACTGAGTCCTATGATAATCTATTGGCAACTATTTCCAATTGCCGGAAGTATATTTCATCGATAGGTTTGGATATCTTGCACAAATCCATCAAATCCAATTTGGTCTCTGTCAACTCCCGCAACAAATTAGCCAGATATAAGAATTATCTTCCAGATAGTATTCCATGGAGGAGGGAGGATATTTCCACATTTATTGATGACGCAAAGAATTTCATAAATGTTTTCAAGTTGAATGCTGTCACGAGTTTATCTATAAAAGGTTCTTTTCCTCTCTCAGAAGGCTTATTTGACATGGTTGTTATAGATGAGGCATCTCAGTGCGACATAGCATCAGCATTACCATTGGTGTATAGAGCAAAACAACTGGTTGTTATTGGTGATCCTCTTCAGTTAAAACACATTACATCGGTGACAACTGCTGATGAACGTGCCATCAAGGAACATCTTTCTTTGAGTGAAAATCCGATGATCAAGTATGCAGATCAGTCATTATGGGACTATTGCGATTCTTTGATTACTTCGGCACACGAGAATAATACCCATATCATTCTCGATAGTCATTACAGATGTCATCCTCAAATTATTGGATATTCGAATGAATTTTACTATCGAAGGAAACTTGGGACCACATTGAGAGTTTGCACAAAAAATAGCACTCCGAAACTTGATAGAGAAGGTGTTATCTGGGTGGATGTCAAAGGCACTCAAGTCAGTGATACTAGGAATGTAAATAAAGACGAAGCGGCTATGGCCATATCAATTGCGAAGTCAATTGCAAAGTCAAACCCCAAGGTGTCCATCGGCATAATTTCACCCTTCAGGCATCAGGCAGAAGAAATCAATGCGGCCATTCCTGAAGAGTACAATGATAGGATAGTTTCAGATACAGTCAACAAGTTTCAGGGCGATGAACGCGATGTTATCATCTACTCATTAGTAGTCACTGACAACTCCCCTGATTCAAAAATCAGATGGATTGACACAGGTGTTCCAAATCTTGTGAATGTGGCGGTGACAAGAGCTCGCTCAGTGTTATATGTATTGGGCAATAGGGAATACGTAAAAAAACATTCAAGACCTGATCTCCCATTGGGCTATTTAGTCAAGTACACTGAAGAGAAAGCATCAGTGACCAATAACAATAGCTCAGAGACAATTATCGTTGATACTAATATGTTTGTCAACCATCCAGATATACTTGACTACATAGATCCTCAAAAGAATGTTGTAATTTCAGCGAAAGTTGTGGATGAATTGGACAAGCTCAAGGTCACATTAGATGACTCAAAAAAGAGAAATGTCGAACAGGCTCTTCGAAACATAAATAGAATTTTTGGACGAAGAAATCTAAGGATGGAATGTGCCGATTTAGATTGTCTTCCACCAGATTTCAGTAAAAAGAATCCTGATAACATGATATTATCTGTCGCTTTGAAATATAGGAACCAGAATCCTGTGCTTCTTACTGCTGATAATGGTTTACAATTAAAAGCGAAAGGATTAGGAATTAAAACAACATCTATAATCAATTAACACATGTCCATTAAATCATACCTCAACGATGCAATCCGGAAAGGAAAAGCAGTCACAATAAGTTACATAAAATACGATGGGGAGTACTCCACTAGAACAATCAGTGACATTCATTATTCTGACGAATTTGGAGAAGGAGACGATTATATTGACGCATTCTGTCATAAACGTCAAGAAAGGAGAACGTTCAAAATCAGCAGAATTATTTCTGTTGACGGAATAACGGACACACCCGTTTCGTCTGCACCAAAACAGCAAAAAACGGCATATACAGGAAACACTGTTTCCAATACTAGTTCAGGAAAATCATCAAACCAAAGCAGTCCCAATTATGGCACATATTCACCTCGTACAAGTAGTGCATCTTATAAATCATCGTATTCTAACGGCAGTTCTAATTCTTCCTATGGGTATAATTATTCAAAGTCGTCGCCTAAGAAAAATGAGGGCTGCTACATAGCCACCATGGTTTACGGAAGTTATGAGCATCCGCAAGTTATGGTTCTCAGACAGTTCAGAGATACAGTTTTGAAAACGAGTCTGCTTGGTAGAACATTCATCTCTGTTTATTATAGTGTGTCACCAAAACTTGTCCGAGTTCTTGACGGACATGAAAAAATCAATTTGTTCATCAGAAAAAGGTTGGACAAAATGGTGTATCATATTCATCAGAAATATAACATCAACTAATAAATAGAAAGGCATTACCACCATCTCTCTTTCCGATTTTTTGAGAGAAAGGAAAAATTAATCAACAACTACACCTACGCACTAGCATAAAAACATCCCCCCCTATGATAAAACAACAAACCTTCCAACTCATTGACGACCTCAAGGCCACTTGCCAGACCTACGGTATGGGCAACGATGGCAATGAATATAAAATCATCACGCAGGTGTTCCTGTATAAGTTCCTTAACGACAAGTTTGGCTATGAACTCAAGAACGCCAACTCGCCCTTCGCCTCCAGACGAACCGCTTAGTGGATAGATGCTGCCTTATGAGAACAATGGTTTGGTGCAACTGAAAAGAGAGGTGAATTATATGATAAAAAAGAAATAGAATTACGTACATTGCAATGACAAACGACCACAATTTAAAAAACAAATTACTGTTGTATAATTGCCTTTTTGTAACGGCATTACTGATTTCTAATGTTTTGGCTTACAAAATCGTCGTTATTTGTGGATTGGCTATGCCATCAGCGACCATAGGCTATGCCATCACATATCTCATGACTGATGTTGTTGGCGAATTGTATGGAAAGCAAGAAGCTAACAATTTGGTCAAAAGAGGATTTTTGTGTTTGTTGATAGCACTTTTGCTGTCAGAATTAGCACTAGCTTTGCCATCTGAAATGGACACATCTCATTTTGATGCTGTGTTCTCACAAACATATCGTATCGTTTTAGGAAGTTTGACTGCATATCTATGTAGTCAATTCATAGATGTATATCTATTTCATAAAATCAAATTGCTTACGCAAAACAAATATAAATTTATCAGGAACAATATAAGCACGATTATCAGCCAATTCATTGACACAACAATATTTTCTTTCATTGCTTTTTATGGGACAGTGTCCTCTGTATGGTCTTTGATAATTGGAATCTATATAGCTAAGGTTTTAATTGCACTTTGCGACACGCCATTTTTCTATTTTCTCACAAAAAACACAAATAAAAATGATTAAAATAGGAGTGCTTATAACAACCTCTATGGGAAGAATAGATGATCTTTTTAACAAGTCATTGAAATCTGCTTTAAAACAGACTATACAACCTGACACCATCATCGTTGTGGATGACAATGATGATATTGCCCTTTCTCGTATCATCAAAAGGAAAATCGAAGATTTGAATATTTCATATTTGCATTATCTTCCTAATACACATACTAAGCATATGTCAGGTTGCGGCGCATGGAATACGGGATTGGAGTTTTTGAAAAAAAAGAATGGAAAAGAATCTTATGTGGCCATTTTAGATGATGATGATGAGTGGAATATTAACTACATAAAACATTGTAAATCTAAATTAGAGAAGAACCCTCTTGCTGTTTTTGCATTTTTGAAAAGAACAGATTGCGAAGATGCATCATCTTTTTCACCCAATGATTTATGCATAGATAAATATTTGGTGGGCAATCCCGGTGTGCAAGGAAGTAATATGTTTTTTCGTATTGATGCTTTGGAAAGCATTGGAAATTTTGATGAGTCGTTACCAAGTTGCACAGATCGAGATTTGATGATTCGCTTCATTGCTCATTTTGGAACAGATAAGATTTCCGTAATCCCCAAAGTTTTAGTAAAACACAATGCACATGAAGGAACTGTCACAAGTGATTTTACTAAAAAACGAATAGGATTGGATGTCTTTTATAAAAAACATTTATGGAGATATAAATGCTTGGAATTGCTGAATCAATCTCTTGTACGAGCAGAAAGATTATTTTCTTATCCTGATTCCGATAAATGGATACAGAATTACAAGCACGAAAATGCCATCTTGGTTACTGGCGTCTGTGGCTTTATAGGTTCTCATGTTGCAGATATTTTGATTCAAAATGGCTGGAAAGTTATAGGGATTGATGATTTTTCGATGGGGTCTGTGAAGAACATCTCCCATTTTTTAAAAAACGAAAATTTTGTTTTTTACGAGGGAGACATCGCAGACATGTCGTTTGTTGATTCAGTACTATCACATTTCACTGTGAAAACGGCGCTTCATTTTGCCGCATTACCTCGTATTCCATTTTCAATAGACCATCCACACGAATCGTATGCTGCCAATGTCACAGCTGTACAAAATTTTGCAACTATAGTTAAAAAGCATCATATTGCACAATTCGTCTTTGCTTCTTCTTCCTCGGTATATGGTCAAGGTGATGGAACCCCAATGGCTGAAAATGACCAGTTACTTCCAATGTCTCCGTATGCCGAACAAAAATGCAAAGGGGAAAAAATACTTTCGGAAATTTTTTCAAATACCAATACTCACTTGTTGATATGCCGTCTTTTCAATGTCTATGGCTATTCAAGGCAACGAATTAACAAATACAGTACGATAGTTACAAAATGTTTTGATGCCATCCACCTGCATAAAGAGTTGGTTGTTTATGGTGATGGAACTCAAGTCAGAGATTTTACGCATGTGTCTGATGTGGCAAAAGCATTCTTGTCTATTGTGAACAACTATTTGCCCACCAAACCAATGGAAATCTTGAATATAGGGTATGGGAAACCGTTGTCTGTCAATACTCTTATTAATATCGTTGGCAAAGTTATGGGAGAGGACATTCATGTTGTATATAGAGAAAAATCTTATGCTGAGCCATCTTACACATTTGCAAACAATCATAAAGCGGCAGATCTTTTAAAATGGAAGCCAACCATTGATATTTCAGAGGGAATTGAACTAACCAAGCAACAAATGGAAGCCAATGAGGCATTTGTGGTTGGTGTAGCTGTACACAATTCTAAAGATGTGATACGAAGATGTTTGACTTCCATCTTAAAGCAAAAGGGTATCAAGCGAAAAGTTGAAATTGTCATCGCAGACGATAGCTCTTCTGATGATTGGATTCTGCAAGTCCAAGATTTAATGCAAAACGATAACATTCATGTCGTAAACTATCAATTTTGCAACGTTGTTAAAACACGAAATGCGCTCAACCAATATATTGTAGAAAACTTTCCAAATGCTGTTTTGATAGGGCGTTTGGATTCCGATGATGAATATGCTATTGAAACCGTACTTGCACGCATAGAAGAAGTATTTGACAAAGAATCACCGGACATTATTCTTGGAGGTAATTATTTACGCCAACATGGAAAGGTTATTAGCCGAGTCAATCAAGCCTTCGACCAGTTAAAAGACAAAAACTATTTGCTTTCTCGTCTAAAAGATATGGCTAACGGGAACCCCGAATCAGAACTCCCTTCTTGTAATTTGTGGCTTCGCCCATGGACTATACTGCCATATCCAGATGTCGTTAGTGCGGAAGATCATTTCTTGCTCGTTGAATATCTTCTTCACACAGACAAATACAAAATTTCAATTATTGAAGATCTACTGATGTGCATTTATAATTTGAATGGGAATATTACCGCGGAAAACAAATCTGGAGAAAATTATTTGAAAATTCGTAAGCAATTATACAATAAAGTTGTTAAAAATGAATATTGAAATAGCAAATAAAAGAAAATTTGAGGCGGCCAAAATCCTTCAATCATTGGAAATCAAAGATTTTGAGTATTTAGGTCAAGGACAAGAGGGCGTCGTATTTCATGATTCTTTTTGGGTCTATAAAGTAATGTTGCCAGTGAACCCTGGTATTGATAAGTGGCGAGACATTAGAAAAAGTTCTTTTTTCCAAAATAAAGAATTGGAAAAATCTACGCATTTTTATTATGCGGAAATAATTTAGCATAAAGGCATCATCATTCAAAAATACAAGTTTGAAGTTTCAGAAGATTGTGTAAGTTATGATATGGAAGAAGCTTTGGACTTTTTAGTTGAGGCATGGAGATGCCGCATTATAATTAAAGATTGTGGCGCAAAGAATTTCAGACGAATAAAAGGGACAATCAAGCTGATAGATCTTCATGCTTATGATTATTCCGACAATTTGTTTCTGAACATGTGTGTCAGAATGTATATTTATGCCGAATATTATGGAAAAATTTCCGATTCCGACCTTAGAAAACTCACAAGAAGTGCCATTAACAATTTTGATTTGCCTGAGTTGCAGGGTGCAAGAAATTTCGTTAATCGAGTATTTGCAAATATCATATATCAAGAATCAATTAGTGATACAAGGTTGACAAATCACAATGATTCGTCTTCTATTGAATATTCTCGTATTTCACCTTCTAAAGAATTAAATTTTGAAAGCCTTTTTTGGGATAAATTACGTGCAGGTAAATATTTAAGAAGTGTCGGTGTTGAAGGGATGCACCTTAACACGGAACTGTATTTTGAACCTGACAACTATCTTATTGATGAATATGAACTGGAACCTTTAGACAGCAAAGTGTCACTCCTTATCAAAACTTGCCCACAAGATATTCAAACTATTGAAAGTAATGTAAAACACATCGTCAAACAACTTTCCTCTCCTAATCCATTTTTTGAGGTAGTAGTCGCTATAGACCCAAAAGAGTGTGAATTTTTAAGGGAATACTATTCTGATGGAACCCTGAATTCTTTACTTGAAATAATGAAGAAACTTGTTGCTGAAAAGGTCATAGATAAATACATCGTGTTCGATTCAGTCTTCACTCAAGAAATAAATCAACGTTGGTTTGGACTTTCTTGTAAATACTCCCATACGGAGAATCTCATCCCTATTGCCCCTCAATTATATGCTTTTGAACAATGCCATGGGGATTACATTCTGCAGATGGATTCTGATGTCATGATTGGACGACGCGATTATCAGCACTCGTTTTTGTCAGATATGCTTGCGGAATTAAAAAAGAATGAAAATGTTCTTTCTGTCGGATTCAATATATGTAATGATACGTCTAAAGAATATTTCGGATTCGACAATGGCGGTTTTGTCCCAGAAGTCAGAATGGGTTTGCTCGATTTGTCAAGGATAAAAAAAGAACTTCCCCTTCCGAATAGTCTCGATGGAAATGGAAAACTTACTTTGTCGTGGCATCGCTCTTTGGAACAAAAGCAAAAGGGAAATGGGAAATGTTCAATTCGGGGAGGAAACAATAATAGTTTTTATGTCCATCCACAAAATTTCCGAAAAACAAATCCTGATGTTTGGATGACTATTCTTGATCGTGTTGAGCAATTGCAAATTCCCCCTATGCAAATGAACCAATTCGATTGCACAGGGTCCTATATGGATTGGTGTCAACCCAATCGAAAAGAGGGAATGGTGGTTGTGTCTTGTTTCCGTAATGTCTCTTATGAACGTTTCTTGCGGATGTGGCATTCTCTTATGAATCAAACTTATCAGAATTTTGGAATTATTTTATATGATGACTGTTCTGATAATGGAATACAATTTTTGATAGATTCAATAATAGAACCATGCAAATCGCGTGTTACTTTTATCAAAGGAAGGTATAGAAATCCACGAATTTCCAATATTTACAAATGCATACATAACTTTATATCAAATCCACAAAGCATTATAGTTATGTTAGATGGTGATGACGCGCTCATCGGAAAAAATGTTTTGAAAAATGTAGAGGAGAAATTCAGATTGTGGAATACGGATGTCGTGGTTGGCAGGATGCATCAGACATATCGTTTGCAAGCCGACTATAGATATCCTGTTGATTTTTGTCATCCAAGAAAGCGTGGGGGTAATGTTTGGCAACATTTAAAAACATTCAGAAAATTTCTTTTTGATTCCATACCACAATCATATTTCAAGTATAATGTTGAAAATTCTCGCTTTTCTGCAAAGAATTGGATTGAAACTTGTGATGATTATGCATTCATGGTTCCTATTGTCGAGATGAGTAGCAATCCCTATCAAATGGATGACATTAATTATTATTATGAGCGGGATTATGACAAGCGAAATGCTGACAGAGACTTAAAAGAACAATGTATTGCCGAAATATTGACAAAAGAGCCATTGACTCCTAATGATGTTGTGATAGGCCGAAAGATTTTTCAGCCGAATATGTATAGAGTTGAAATTGACATTACTTACGATTGCAATTTGAAATGTCTCGGTTGTAATCGTTCATGTGCTCAAATGCCGACCAAAGAACAGATGACTGTTGATGACATACGTCATTTTGTTGAAGATAGCATTAGCAATGACAAAAAATGGGAGTTTATCAACATCCTTGGTGGCGAACCAACACTGCATCCGGACTTTATTAAAATTATTGAGATTCTAAAAAAAGAATATGTTGAAACATTTTCTCCAAAGACTATTGTTCAGGTGGTTTCTAATGGGATTTATGAAAAATCTAGAGAACTTTGTGAGTTTGTAAAAAGGAATTATGGGGTGATAATTGATTATGCTTCTTATAAAACCAGCAAAATACAAGATTATTTTTCTCCATTTAATGACGCTCCCATAGATGATATACAATTTGTAAATGAAGATTTTTCAAAAGCATGTTGGGTTACATCGTATTGCGGGGTAGGACTGAATAGTAAAGGCTATTACGCGTGCGCAGTATGTGGCGGAATTGATAGAATAATGGCTCTCCACAAAGAGATAATTTCCATAAAAGATATGACAAAAGAACGATTATCTGAGCAGTTGCATTTATTTTGCAGGTATTGCGGAAATTTTAAACATTATGCACAGTCGCAGGGTGATTTTGTTCCTCGTTGCGAAAAAGATGTTTTTAGAAATGTGATTTCTAAAAGTTGGGAACAATTATACAAGAAATAACGTAGTCTATATGGGATTTTTTTGCAAACCGGCCCACTGATGATTTTATTTTTGTAACACATGATTATAATTATCGAATTCAAACGCACACATTTATGATAAAACAACAAACCTTCCAACTCATTGACGACCTCAAGATTTACGGCGAATTGGGCGAAGAGAAATCTGCCTTGGCGCAATGTTTTATGGCCATCGCCGCTTCGTGCGCAAGAAAGCGCGCCATCGAACAATTGGACACGCATCTGAAGGAACTGGGTTATGTTTTGAAGTAAGAAAAATAGATGCAAAACCTTAGCCATCAGGGTCAAGGAACTCATCGACACCAAGTCCACCTTTGCCGACTGGCTCAACAACCAGAACATCCGCGACCAGCTCAAATTCGACATCAAAGTCTGCCTCATCAAAAACGGCTATCCGCCGCAATACAGCCCAGAAGTCTTCAACAAGGTGATGGAGCAGGTGGAGAACTTTGAAGAGAACGGAGGAGAGTGAGAGGTTTTGAAAATTAAATTTTAAAAGCGAAAATTATGACAGAAAAGAAAAACAACGGAGTAATTTACATTCTTTCCAATCCATCTTTCCCAGAATATGTAAAGATTGGTTATGCCGATGATTTGCAGAAAAGGCTTAAAGAACTCAATCGGAGCGAGTGCATTCCGTTTGCATTTAGAGTTTACGCTGTATATGAGGTAGCCGAGCGTTTGCAAGACAAGGCGATTCACGCCATGATTGACAATTTAAATCCCAATCTGCGTGCGATTGATACTTTTGATGGGAAAAAGAGAACAAAAGAATTTTTTGCGATGACGGTTGACGATGCTTTCAACATCCTTCAAACCATCGCCAATATCAGTGGAACTGCGGACAAGTTGCACAAACTGACGCCAGAAGGAAAGACCATTGAAGAAGAAAAAATGGCTGAAGAAATTGAAAACAGCACCACCTATTTTGAAAGTGACTTGCTCTCAAAAGGTGACACCGATGCTGTCGCATTGTACAATCAATTGAAAACTGAAATCTTAAAGCTGGGTGATATATCTGTTCAGCCTAAAAAGTTGTACGTTGCCTTCAAGACCAAGCGAAATTTCACCGATGTTCAAATTCAAAAACAAAATTTGAAAATCTTCCTTAATATGTCTAAGGGAACGCTCAAAGATCCGGAAGGGTTGGCCATGGACGTGTCTTCTACTGGACATTGGGGAAACGGAGATTATTGTATTCGTATTTCTGATAAATCGCAATTAGAATACACGATGATGCTCATAAAGCAATCTTACGAAAACAGCTCAACATAAAAAATGAGACAGATTCAAATATTAGCAAATTTGTTTTGCTCTATCTTTTGCATATAATCATAAATAACTCCGCTCGCTTAGCAAAAAGTACTGCGAAAAACATATTTAAAGAAGTACCAGAATTGCTTTCCCTTCTAAATTTAGCACAAACAAAATTTTGAAAAAAAAGCCGCGTTTTCCAACGCGACCCCAAACTTATTTATGAAAAAATTTTCTTTTGTTCGACAAAGATATACTTTTACAACTTATCAAACAAGAAAAAAAAATTTTTTTTTATTCTGTCAATCTCATTTTCCTGCGGTCAAAGCATCAAAGTAACTGAACAGCATTCTTGTTGGCACTGCCGTTGCTCCATTTCCACGGTAGGAGTCTTTGCTTTCGACAAATGCCGGTCCAGCAATGTCGAGGTGAATCCATGGATAATTGGTAAAATGCTTCAGGAACATGGCCGCAGAAATTGTTCCCGCGGAACGTCCGCCAGAATTCTTCATGTCGGCAACTGAAGATTTCAACAGGTCGGCAAAGTCATCCCAAAGCGGCAGTTCTATTACTCTTTCCCAAACATTGAAACCACACTCCTTCATCTTGTTTATTTCGTTTGGTTCGGTTCCAAGTATTGCCGTATTCTTCTCACCTACAGCCGAAATGGCAGCTCCGGTAAGCGTTGCCATATCAATTACCAGTTTTGGCTCGTACTTGCTTGCATACGACAATGCATCGGCCAAAATTAGACGACCCTCAGCATCGGTATTGTTGATTTCGATTGTCGTTCCGTCGAACATTGTAATTATGTCCTCGGGCACGTATGCCGTCGCTCCTATCCTATTTTCGGTGGCCGGAATCAATCCGTAAACCTTAATCGGAACTTTTGCAAGCGCCAGTGCCGCAATAGTCCCGACGACAGCAGCTCCACCTGCCTTGTCGCTTTTCATCGTACTCATCGAGCTTGTTGGCTTAAGATTGTAGCCGCCTGTATCGAAAACAAGTCCCTTGCCTACAAGGACATACGGATTGTCGTTAATGGCATTTTCGGGTTCCCATTTCAAAATGCTGAATGTCGGCGGCTCGATGCTGCCACGGTTCACGGCAAGCAGTCCTCCCATCTTCAAGCTTTCAATCTGCTTCTTGCCAAGGATCTCAGTTCTAAAGCCACATTCCTTTCCTATGCGCTCAACCTCCTCCGAAAGTTTCTGCGCTGTCATATACGACAATGGTTCGTTGGTAATGTCGCGAGCATAAAATACGCCTCGTACAATTGCATTAAGTTTTTCAATCTCAGACTTCTTGTTTTCCGACACAATCTTGATGTCTGTCAGCGAAACCTCCTTGCCGTTGCCCTTGTACTTGTTGAAACGATAGTTGGACAGAGCCACGCCCTCGGCCATAGCCAAGTCCATATCACAACCAGAAAGATCGACAATGTTCAAGGCTGAAAGTTTCTCTGCATTCAGCTTGTCGGAAATAGCGCATCCTGCCTTGCGGACTTGTTCGCGCTCACTGTCAATATTGTTTTCGGGATTGAAGAAAACAAAAAACTTAAAGCTGTCGAACAAATTCAGCATTGCAAAATTTTCACGTGCCAACTTACCGTTAACATAATTGCGTTCATCTTTAGAGAGCTTCAACGACTCTATTTGTTCCGAACAGACATCGGAAACTATATAAGCAACAGAATCCTTTCCGTTGTATTTCTTAACCTGCTTAATCATATTCTTAATTTAATCAATGTATTCCTTCTTGCGCACAATAACGACAAAATCGCCATCGGCATAATAGCCAAAATCGTAACAATAATAATATGTCTTGTCCGCCTTGGTTGTATATATATTTGTCATGTAATCGAACTTGAAACCCTCCTTGACAAGACGCTCCCGCAAGATTGAATGCCTCTCCTTTTCCGGCTTGCCTATCTTGTCGTACATATCGGACAATATCTGTCGGTTTTTCTTCAAAATCCTATTAATCTGATAGGCAAAATTATTTGCCTCCTGCTTCAAACTGTTGTTGTATGTGTTTCGGCACTGGTCGCAGCAGAACTTCTTGTCGGCACGACCATCGAACTCAGAATGGCAAACGGGACAAACTCTTTTCATAACATTCAACTTTTATTACGCAAATATACAAAAAGTTTATTATTGTTCGTAATTTTTCAACCCTTCTAATCAGCCAATTATTTTTTTCCTTATCTTTGCGGCAGAAAACAAGGGGTGCCAAAAGGCTGAGATCATACCCTACGAACCTGATGCGGGCAATACCGACGAAGGGAGAGTTGATTTGATTCCAAACTTCATAACACCTCGTAAATTTATTTTTAAACTTAAAGTTATAATTTATGAGACGTTTTGTATTTATTTTATTGATGATTTCGATGTCCGTCGCGGGTGTAGCCCAGCACATTTCGGGCACTGTTAGCGATGCCGACGGAGAAATACTTCCGAATGCCAGTGTTATCATCGGCGGTTCAGCACAAGGGACAACGACGAATAGCGATGGACAATTTTCAATCAGGTGCGACAAGGGAAAAGTAAGGCTGGTTATTTCCTACGTCGGTTTCGAAACATACGACAAGGAACATATTGTTGATGAGAGCGGCCTTAACATTGGCATAATACAGTTGCAGCCAAAGGCAATTATCGGCTCCGAGGCAATAGTACAAGCTACACGTGCAAATGCAACTACCCCAATGACTTATGAGTCATACGACTCAAAATTTCTGGAAAAACAAAATGTGCTGCAGGACATTCCATCTATGCTCAACCTTACACCTTCGCTGGTAGCCACATCGGAAGGCGGTTTTGGCGTCGGTGCGACAAGCATGCGCATAAGAGGAACTGATCCGACCCGAATAAACGTCACTATGAACGGTATTCAGCTCAACGATGCCGAATCGCAATCGGTTTTCTGGAACAACATGCCCGACTTTGCCAGTTCCATAAACAATATACAGATAACCAGAGGCGTTGGCTCATCGACAAACGGAACATCTTCGTTTGGCGCCACGATGAACTTACTCACAGGATGCGCCCACGAGAAACCATACGCCGAACTTACTGTAATGGGCGGAAACTTCAACACGATAAAAGCCAACATCATAGCGGGCACAGGAATCATGAAAAACGGATTTTCCATCGACCTGCGAATGTCAAAGATCAAAAGCAAAGGTTATATCGAAGGCGGCAGCATAAACAACAATGCCATTATGCTTAACACTGAATGGCATGGCAAGTCGAGCATTGCAAAGGCCATAATTCTTTATGGCAAGCAGAAAACCGGCATCACATGGTGGGGCTGCCCGCAGGAATATCTTGAAACCAACCGTCGCTACAATCCTGCCGGCGAATATTTCGATGCACTCGGAAACAGGCAGTACTACGAGGACGAAAGCGACAACTACCAGCAGACACACGTACAACTTATCTACTCATACAACATCAAGTCGAACCTCGACCTTAACATTGCTTTGCATTACACACGCGGCGATGGTTATTACGAGGAATACAAGAACGACCAGTTGTTCTCAGACTATGGGCTACAAAACATCAGCATTCCTGCCGTCGTAACAGTAAACAACACGACATACACAACTTCGGCTACAATAAACCGTACCGACCTCATAAGACGCAAAATGATGTCGAACGACTTTTATGGCGGAACAGTGTCGGCAATATATCGGCTGGGAAAGTTCACAAATACCTTCGGCGGTTCGGGAAGCAACTACCAGGGACGTCATTTCGGAAATATAATCTGGATGGAACATGCAGGAATAGCAGAGAAAGACTACGAATGGTACCGAAACAAAGCCAACAAGGTTGACTTCAACGTATATGACAAGGCAGAATACACATTCTTCGACAAGCTTACACTTTACGCCGACCTGCAGTACAAGACAATAAGCTACAACATGAAAGGAGTCGACGCCGACATTATGCCAGACGGAAAGCTAAAAAACCTCAACGAAGATCTCGACTACAACTTTTTCAACCCAAAGGGAGGCGTCTTCTACAAGATAACCGACAAGATGGACCTATATGCATCTGTAGCGATGTCGCACAAGGAACCAACGCGCTCCAATATTAAGGATGCGGTCGGCGATCCACTAAAAACGCCCAAGCCGGAAAAACTAATCGACTACGAACTTGGCTACAAGGTGAACACAAAATATTTTGCAGGCAGCCTAAACCTGTACTATATGGACTACACCGACCAGATTGTCCCTACAGGCGAAATATCATCTACCGGCTACGACATCATGACCAACGTTGCCGACAGTTACAGAACCGGAATTGAAGTTGCAGTTGCCATAAGGCCGCACAGAAAACTAACAATCGAAGGAAATACGACTTTGAGCCGAAACATCATCAGCAATTTCTCATACTGGGCTAGTTCCTACGATGAAGACTGGAATGAAAGCTACAAGGAGTACCACCTCGACCAGACAACAATCGCCTTCTCCCCTAGCATCATCGCTGCCGGAAGCATCAACTACAACATTTTCGGCAACTTCAACCTGTGCTATACAACCAAATATGTCGGCAAGCAATATTTCGACAACACCTCCAGTGCCGACAGATGCCTGAAAGCATACTGGCTAAATAACATAAGTCTTGACTATGCCATCGTCACCAAATATGTAAAGGAAATTCGTTTCAAGCTGCAAGTAAACAATATTTTCAACCTCAAGTATAGCAACGATGCATACGGAGGCGTATGGTACGAACAAGGCGTCGAAAACTCCTGGGCATACTACTTTCCTCAGGCAGGAATCACATTTATGGGCGGAATTACCTTGTCATTCTAGACATCACAACACAAAAAAAGCAGTTGCCGCAATACGACAACTGCTTTTTTTGCATACTCTCAGTTATCAATCTCGAACGCAACGCACCGAGAGGCCCCATTCCTTATAGGAAAGAGTAACGTAGGCGTATGTCATGTAGTACGTCACGATGAAATTATATGCATTATATTCATCGTCCTCGAAAGCTGTAGAACTCCAAAAAGCAGCGTTAATACCAAAATCCGAACTGCTTTCTTCATAGAAGATGCCAGCAGGCTTAGCAGAGAATCCGGAGGCATTATTACTGCTCTGGTCTGAACTAGGAATACAATATCCAGAAAAATCCGACCAGCCAGATGTATATGCAAGCGCCTTGGCTGTGCTCTCGCTGTTGCCGCCACACGCATACACGCTTCCGACATAGCTATTCAACTGTTCCCATTCAGAACTGCTAGGCAAATGCCAACCATTTGGACAAATGCCCTGAACATGGCTTGGATTTGTTGCACTGCTGCTTGCACCATTCATGACAGCACACCAGTTGTACAAGTAACCATTGGTTGAAACATTGCTGCTGCTATTATTCGGATAATATCGCAATGGAGTGGTTACGCTTTCTGATGAACCCAAGGCAATCGATGTTCCGTTTGCATAATGTGTTGTCCTTAGGTTTTCCGCCATCCACACCTGATCGCCGATTTGTAAAGTCTGATATACATTGCCATCGTAATCTGTAACCGTTGTCGCAGGAGTTATTGTAAGGTTCAACGTAACAACGCTATCGCAACCAGCAGCATTTGTCAATGTGTATGTTGCTGTATTGTTGCTATCCGTATAGGTTATTCCGTCAATCCAAGTATATGAATCACAAGCGGTCTGAACATCGACGCCAAATGAATTTTCACACAAGTCAGCATTGAATCTCAAAATAATATTTTCGTCCTCGTTTTGTTCGCACAATACTGTTTCGCTTGTCAGCGGTTCGTTGTTGTATTCAGCATATCCTACATAACGCATTACATCACCTGAATGGAACTCGTTTGCCGTAGAGAGTTTTGTTAACAAGGTGTTGCTTGCACCTACATATTTTATATTGTTATTGCAACCGCTTCCTACATTCACCATTCTTATAGAATAGTTTTTCGCTCCTGCCACAGCATTCAAAATATATGTTTGCGAATTGGCTGCAGAAATATTGAACTCATGGGTTCCTGCCTCAAAAGCATTATTATATTCTGCATATAATTTTCCACTTGCATCCATAAGTTGAAGCAGTACATTTTCTCGCTGGGAGATTGTCAAAGCGACGCGAGTATTGCAATCGAACGGATTCGGCACATTCTGGCCAAGTCCGACAGACAGGATCTCGTTTTCGGAAATGTTAACCGTCGAACCAAGTACAATAATTGTATCTGGATATTCAATAGTTTCCATCCAGCCGCGAGTGACGTTCGTAACTGTCACGCTGTCGAGCTGCTGATAGGCAACACCATTTAATTGTCCAGAAAACGGACGGTAACTTTCTATGCAAATGTCATAATTGACAATGCAACAAAAACAATCGGCAAAAATATTTTTTTTATTACACTAAATTACGTAAAAAAATTAATATTCAACAAATTACAAGAGTTAATTATGTAGTGGTTATCCTCTACTCCATTAATTCATGCTCCAATTCAAAATCGGTGCAAAAGTACAATCTAAAACAAAAATCTACAACAAAAATAAGCCACAGAAAACTGCGGCTTATTTTTTATGAAATCTCTTATTGTAAGCAACGAGCTACTTGATTGCTGCAAGGGCTTTATAAGTGGCTGCATCCGTTAAATCAAGACCTTTTGATTTCATCTCCGATGCAAGCTTTGAAGCAACCTGCCCCCTATCGATATCAGTCAGCGTCTTAACGTATGCCAATGCATATTTGTATTCATTCAGCTGGCGGCCCATGTTCTGTGCGTGATACAAATACTGATACGCCATTTCCGGCTTTCCGATCTTAATATAGTTATTTGCGATTTCTGAAGCCAGCTTCATCGAGAATCGCATCTTTTCCGCATCATTGTAGCCCTTTGCCTTAAGTTCCGCAACAAGACGCTTGTATGCGCCAAGGAATGTTGCAATTGCGTCGCGGTTCTGATCAAATTCGGCATTGTTCAAACCTGTCTTATACAGAAGGTTAGTGTTGCGAGTCTCAAGGATTGTATATTCGAAATCGCTGAGTTCCTCTGAAGAGTTGTCGATTTTCTCAAGTGCGGGAGCGCACATCTCGGCGAATCTTTTTTCTGCCTCCGCCCTAGTCTGGTAGTCGTATGCAACAAGGAAATTCTTAGTTGAATATACCTCGGAAGAATTCCAAATGTTTGACATGACCGTCACGTTTCTGTACATTGATTTATCGGCTGCACCGGAAGCGTTACATACATATATAACTATATCGCTGAAATTCTTGCCACCGATATTGCCCTCCACAATCAAAAGATAGTCAGCCAAATCGAAGCGAACCGAAGTGCCGGACACAATCTTTACCGGCGACAGGATGTCGAAAGCTTTAATTTCGTCAGCAGTCTCCAAAGTAGTAACCTTCGAATTGCAAAGCAAAGACATCTTTGTAAAAGTCAACGATTTGCCCTTAAACAAACTATTAATCACCTCACCCAATGTAATGTCCTTTGACGAGTTTGCTGCAAATCGCAAAGAGGCATCCTGCATGTTGAAATTGCATTCCTGAGGAAGCCAATATTTGTCGAGAGCATCGTATTTCTGTGCTTCAACACAAACGCAAACGGCGATAAACACAAAAGCTGCTAGTATCTTTTTCATAAACAGTCCCTCCTAATTCATTTTGTTTACTTTTTCCATAAGTTCAGCGACCACTGCACCATAACGTTTGCCAGTATCCATCGTTGTAACCATCTGTAAGCATTCCTTTGCCTTGGCGGCATTCTTCTGGGCAATATAAATCTTGCCGCGCTCTATATATGCTCTCATGACAAAGTCAAGTTCTCTCGCTTCCATCTTGGGATTATCCTGATATGCAAGAATCACATGGTCATACACATCGGAATTATCTTGTTTCAGCTTGCCAAGACATTCTGCCAAACTGAAGCAACATGCGAAATTGTGTTTTTCACCAGCAGAATTTCTCGACGCAAACACAAGATACTGCAAAGCCTTGTGATACATTCCTACTTTAATATAGCAACGTCCAAGGTTATATGCAGACTTAACAAGCATCAATTTTTCTGCAGCGGTCAACGAGGCGCCTTTCTTAGCAAAATATTCATAAATGGCACGATTCATATATACCGCATCCCAATGAATGTCAAACGAATGAAGATCCTTGGCCGCATCAAACGCCAATGGAATTCCATGGATATTCACAAATATTGGATATTCGTGAAGCGACAAGCAGAAAATACGGTCGGCTGAAAGGTCACCTGCAACTTCCGACTCGTACTTAGACGATGGATAACAAATAGTTGCAAGTTTCTGTCCTACGCCATCTGCTGCAGTCTCAACACTTATCAGGATAACATTGGCAGTCGTAGATGACGACTGGTCTGCAAAATCCTCAGCACCTCCTTTACGATATCTGACTTGGATAACATATTTGTCTTTACCACTTGCTATTGTTGTCTGAGGATTTGCAAGGTCAATTTCAGAAACATTCTTCCATCCTTCGTAGGTCTTGAACTTCTTGTCAACGACAACAGTAGCTTCGCTCAACTCTCTGGCTTCCAAACCGTAAAGCTCGTTCAGAATTGTGCCTATCTTATGCCATTCGTTAAATTCAGGCCTAAGAACCTGAAAATCCATATACACACTATCGGACTTGTCGAAGCCAATAACATATCCGTCATCTTCGGAATTCTGCGACAACGCCACGAAAGCGAACAACATAAAAGCCGCAAACAAAGTAAATCTTTTCATAGTAAACACATTATTACTTGTTCGCAAAAATAAACATTTTTAGCAAAAGCATATACATGCTTACAGATAGTTATCAATTATCTGCTGTTAATACGGAGCAATGTATCTATCGCTAGCGAATCGTAAACAATATGTGGCGTACATTTTTCTATCTCAATTGGAAGTAGAGAAAAGCTAATGCTATCTTTTGTTATTAAGGATGTTACGACTCCGCCAAAAGAATTTATCGTCTTATTCTGGTCGAATATAAAATTACCAATTCCATAAAAAATCGGAACCCCATTATAAATTTCGTAGGTCTGCAAGGTATGCGAATGATGTCCCACTATGCAGTCGGCACCTGCACTTGCAATCTTTCTAGCTTGCTGAATCTGCAATAGCACAGGTTCAAGTGTATGTTCAGCTCCCCAATGTAACATTACTATTACGCAAGAGTTTGCATCTGCTGTTTTAAGGCTGTCGACAACATGTATTATAGTTTCGACACCACAATCCGAAACACAAGGAGTTCCATCTATATTAATCCAATTTTCCGACCTTACCAGTACCGAAGTGAGCAAAAACACTTTGCGTGGATACTCGGCCAACATAATTGGACGTGCAGACTCTTCCGTACCAATACCATAGCCCAAAGGCAACATGCCGTGCGACCAAATCTGCAACTCGGTGTCCCTCAATCCTTCACGCCCCTGATCCATGGAATGATTATTGGCCATGTTCAAATGCGTAATACCATGCTCTCGCAAAGCGTCGAGACATTCAGGCTCAGCCCTGAATATAAACTGCTTGTTCACAGGCGACTTAACCTTTGTTGCAGGACACTCCAGATTTGCTATTACAATGTCGCTTTGCGAAAACAAAGAATCGATGGACGTGGAAAACAACGACTCGACTCCACAATAATCTATAACTTTTCGCACGCCACGGTCGAGCAACAAATCACCAGTGAATGTGATGCGCAAACTATCCCTGAAATCGCCTTCATTCCTTTCACCTCCGCATGAAGCTTTACTGCAACTAACATATGTCAACAAGCTAAAGACTAACAAAACAAGAAGAGAGGAGCACCGGCGCGCTCCTCCCATTTGTCCTGTTAATATTTTAAAATGCTTTAACATCCAGAACTATAGAAAACTGAATTGTTATTACTTGGCATATCCTTGCCTGGCAATATTATTTCGTTCATCCATTCCGGGACTCCATAACGTGGAGACTCCTTCAGCATTTTCTGCCACTCCTCATCCGTTAGACGCGGCTGGTCGAGTGGCTGTGGGAATTCGCGATAAGAAAATACCGCACCCCGAGTCAAATACAAGTAACCGTCAATCTCAACAATTACATAAATTGAATTAACACAACCGGTTGCTTCATAAAGAATTGACTTGTTTGGGTTATTGTCTGCATTTGCAGTATAAACATCCGCCACAACAGCAACACTTCTGTCGGTTCCTGTTACGCAGTACCATCCATACAACTCGGCTCCTTCATCGTTTAGCAAGTCAAGCGTTATCCACTCTACCGTACTGCCAATAGCCTTAATATATGAATACTCGGCTTCTGTAAGTTTCTTTCCTGCAAGTTCCTTTTCTGACATTTTCTTCAGGAACACCGCCAGATCCTTCATACGTTCACTAATACGCTCCATGTTCTTTGTATACGAATTGTTTTCACGCAACATGCTCTCTGTCATCTCGATAAGTTCTATGACCTTAGTCCAGTATGCAACATTCGGCTCAACATAACCGACAAGAATCGGTTCTGGCAAACCGCCGCCACCACATTCCGCAGCAAATGGTTGCTCGGAATATAGAATGCAATCATGCTTCAGCTCACTCCACGAAGCCAAAGCCGCATTGATATTTTTCTTGTCCCACTGTCTAGTCTTCATAAAATAAGGAGCCTTGTCGTTTCGCGCAACAGATTCGTTCAACGACTGCATCCACTTATTATACATCGACTTATCCCAGTTTACCTTTTCCATTGTCTTCTTTATGTCGTCGAATTTTTCAACATAATTAGGCCATTTCTCGCCTTCCTTGCATTCGTCCATAAGAATATCCTTTGCGGCATCGCAACCAAAAGCAGCCAATACGTCGAGACCCTTTGGCAACGGGCGCAAGCTCTCCGGCTTAGTCATCACATCAACAAGCTCCTGCAGCACCTCATTGTCGGCCAAATAACGCTGCGGCATCAAGTTAATCTTATCGACGCATGACTTTACCTCCTTCGGCTTAATGCGGTTCTGTGCATCAGCAAGTTTTTTTATTTGCGAACGATATTTCTCGTATTCGGCTGAATTT
Source organism: uncultured Bacteroidales bacterium (assembly GCA_937899245.1). GTDB lineage: Bacteria > Bacteroidota > Bacteroidia > Bacteroidales > ML635J-15 > Bact-19. The sequence continues at coordinate 220,483 of CALDKB010000049.1, forward strand.
CCAAACATTTTTTCAGCAGAGAAACCGCTCGACTTCATCTTCTCGGCCATTTGCAGAATCGATACGTTATCGGCCTCTCCTACAATGAATTCGATAGGATTAGTGATATCTGAATATTTTCTTAAGAGCTCTTCACTTCCAGAAAGTATCTCTGCGCTTACAATAGCCCTGTCAAACTGATTATCATCATCAAGACAGAATGGCACATATTGGAACCACATCATCGACATAAAATATGCCTTCAGCTTGTCGTTTCTGGTATAATGTCCGCGCGGACGGAAAAGACTATACGGAAACGCCACATTATCATATTCAAGGAAAGACGAATAATCGTCAATGGCGCTTTTTACTTGCTGAATTTCAGCATTATACGCCTCGCGATAAGCAGATGGCACTTCAACACTCACCTTATTTGAGAGCAAAGAAGCACCTATTGCATAATAAGTTGCATTGTACTCCGCAGCGGCCTTCACACGTTTGTCTGTTGTCGCTCTCGCCAAGTTCATCATCATGGAATTCATAGCAAGAGAAAAAGACTTTAGTTCGTCAATCAGCCTAGTCTGCTCCAAATCGCGCAACAAATAATCAAAATACATGTGGAAGAGCTGCATGTAAAGGTCTGTTGTCACGAAACTAGGAAATTCATTGTAGTCGTTGTTTTCGTAAACGTGGAACAACTGCTCGTCCTGCCCCTCGACAATCACAAAACCATTCTTCGAAATCATATTCCTGAAATCAAGCCCTGCATCAGTAAACTGATACCTATTGGTGACATTCTTATAGTTTACCAAGGCGCCTTCAACCGGATTATAGTTTTGTTTTTCAAGTTCTGCTTCGCGTGCCTTGATTCTTTCAATAAACTCCATTTGTTCCTTCGTGTATTTCACATCCACCTGAGCATCTGTTTTGTAATATATTTCTTCCGCCCTTTCGTAGTACCACGAGGTAGCGCCAAAGACATGGCGCAGGAAAGAATCTGTGAAACAATACCCCTGCTGAGCCGCAATCACATTACGTAGGATACGCAAATCAGCCAACGGAAGTTTTGATATATCCATGTTCAAATCAACAGTTTCACTCATGTTCTCGATATCAACGTGGCAACCGCACAAATAAGTTGGCAAATCCTCGTCGGCAAAAAAATTCTCATCAAAAGCGACACATTGAGTCACTTCTGAAGAATCAGAATCCAATCCTTTTCCGCCGTCCGACTTGTCAGACTTGCAGCCCAACAACCACATCGACACAACAAGTAATAGACATAAAGTCTTAACACTCAACGTTTTCATATATTTAGCAATTAAAAAAATCCTTTGCTGTTTCAAATTCAAAATCTCTACAAGTATACCGAATAAATTTCAAGCCAAATGAATCCCAGCGATATTCTGCCACGAGAAACTTACCATTCCTTTCCTCTTCAATGCTGCGAATACGCACCTCGTCATCTACAGTAACGACACGGAAATCGACTATCGGTTGACCCAGACGCGACCCGAGCCACAAAGGGCGAACTTTACCGTCAAAATTTTTAAAAATAAATAGGCGCTTGTGCATGCATGAATCAAATCGAGTTGTCTTTTCCACTCCTACCAGCGCCTCGACAACACTGTCAGAATTGACGTCTCCAGTATCAAAACGATACACGGGATAAGGCAATTCCCACGAATCTGTACCTGCATCAGTATCCAATTGCAAAAAATACAAGCTGTCATTCTCCCTACGAAGAGAGAATCCACCATCATCTACATGAGAACACGAGACAAATGACAGCACCAATATCAATAATAATAGAAAAGAAACTGAACGCATACTCAAATCAAGCCACAAAGTTAATTAAACGAGGCAAAACGTAACAAATAATTTTGACATATTTTTTTGACAATCAAGCGACAAGACTTTAAATTAAAAATTATTCAAAAAAAAAGTTGCAAAAACTTTTGCAGGTTTAGAAAAAAGCTGTACTTTTGCATCGCTTTTGACAAGCAAACCAAATGGTGTGGTAGTTCAGTTTGGTTAGAATACCGGCCTGTCACGCCGGGGGTCGAGGGTTCGAGCCCCTTCCACACCGCAGAAAGACAGATTTCAAATCTGTCTTTTTTGTTTATATACGTTTCTAAAGAGAAACCTCAGGTATCACACAATCTTCTTCAACAACACGATCTGGAGTAAAAAACATGCAATAATAAATCGGCATATAAGTAACCCCCTTCTTTTCAACCACTTCACGCTCATTACTTAGAACAATTGCCTCCTTTATGTTATAGTCAGGCGTAGACACGAACTTGTTTAGCGCGCTATGTACAGTGTAGTCCTTTCCGGATTTTACCTCTATTGGCAACACACTCAAATGAGCAAAATCATCAATTAAGAAATCCACCTCACCCTTCTGCTTATTATCAAAATAATGCAAAGTATTTCCATGGGCATGCAGTTCCTGTGCGACAACAGTCTCATAAACAGAACCGAGATTTATGCTATTCGCGTCCATAAGCACTGCATTTATATTGTTGCGATATAAGATATTAGTCAACACTCCAACATCATTAAGATACAATTTCAGCAAGTTCTTGCACTCCGACTGCAACAAAGGAAATTTAGGATCGCTAATTGCTTGCACCTGAATGGATATCCCAGAATTTGTAAGATACTCAAATTCATCAGCATAATCAGAGAACTGCTTATGGCCCTTGGTTTCCTCAATATTTTTAACAACAACACGCTTCTTGACATTTTCCATTGCAGAAGGAATTGCATCATATATTCTCCTGATTACCAGACGCCTCTCGCTATCATACTGAGAAGCATCTATCTTGTAAAAATTATGAATATTAGTTTGGATCCTCCTAACATGAGTCATATTTCTATTTTCCAAAAACTTGTTTACCGCAGCAGGCAAACCGCCAACAAGAAGGTATATCTTAAATTGCTTAAGCATAAAGTTGTGCAACGACTCGTTCAAGGACTTGCGAGTTTCAAAGCTCTTTCTCATTGCGCAGATTGTCTCTTCTCCACAACCGACGGCAATCAGGAACTCTTCAAAATCAAGAGGATACATTTCCTCAATAGTAACACTACCCATCGGCACAGAAGTGCTTTGATTCAAAGCCAGGCCGAGCTGAGATCCACTTGCAATAAAAGAATAACGACCTTCTTCGTTAAGAAATTTTAGCATCGTCATTAAATGTGGATACGATTGGATTTCATCGAGGAAAATTATAGTGTCTTTTTTATCGCCAAGATTTTTACCCGCAATTGCTCCAATTTGCATATAAAAGTCTTCTGTGCTTCTTACCGAGGCAAACACAGCAAGACCCTCCTTATCTGCCTTGAGATTTACCTCGACAAAATGCTTAAACATTTTATTGCACACGTACCTAATAATATATGACTTCCCTATTTGCCTAGCTCCATTTACTAGCAAAATATTATGATCAGGATTTAGTAGAAAATCCTCAATACGTTTTTCGTACTTTCTGAACAACATAACTATTTCATTTTCCGCCACAAAAATAAATTGCATTTTGAATATTAGCAAATATTTTAGGAATTTTTCCAACATTTTAGAACGCATAATCGGGAATTATTCCATAATTTTTGCACACTTAATCGGGATTTATTCCATAACTTTTACACACACAATCGGGAATTATTCCATAACTTTTACACACACAATCGGGAATTATTCATTACACATATTCTGGAATATGTCGTCAATAAACTATCTTTTGATTGATAATTCACAAATACCTCGTATCTTTGTCCAAAACACAAATGCACATATGAAAAAAATAGCAGTTATTCTTTCGGGTTGCGGAAACCGCGACGGCAGTGAAATTCACGAAGCAACATTATCTTTATTGGCAATCAGCATGCAAGGTTGCGAATATCAATGTTTTGCACAGGACAAATGTCAAACAGAAGTAATTAATCATTATACACAACAGCAAGAGAAAGAAAGCCGAAGCATTATTGCCGAAGCCGGCAGAATAGCACGTGGAAACATAAAGCCCCTAAATCTGATAAATGCTGCTGATTACGATGCTCTATGGATTCCTGGTGGACTTGGCGCCGCAAAGAACCTCTGCACCTACTTCTACGACGGTGCCAACATGAAAGTAGATGCTGAAGTGGAATCAGCAATTATAGCATTTAACAAAGCTAAAAAGCCGATAGTCGCTTTATGCATTGCTCCTGTTATCGTTGCAAAAGTTCTTAACGCAAAAGTTACTTCGGGCAAAGACGCAGGCACAGCAGCAAAAATTGAAGCTATGGGTGGCAAAAATATTGTCTGCAACTACGACGAAATCTCTGTCGATGAAGAAAAACGCGTCATTTGCGCTCCTTGCTATATGCTAAATGCTTCTATTTCCGATATATGGCTCGGAATTGAAAAGGCTGCAAAGAAATTGGTTGAAATTCTGTAATCAAACTTAGAAACGGCGTCAGCCAAGCAAACCAGAACCCTCCTTTCATGAACAAGGAAATTCTTCGTCTCGCATTACCGAACATTATCACCAACATCACCGTTCCATTGCTTGGAATGGTCGATCTGGCTATTGTAGGACATATTGGCAACGAAACATATATCGGTGCAATTGCACTCGGCACTACCCTTTTCAACCTTATATATTGGAACTTCGGATTCTTGCGCATGGGGACAAGCGGACTCACAGCACAGGCCTATGGAGCAAACAACAATGAGGAAGCGATGAGAATTCTCGTCAGAGGTATTGCAATAGCAATTTGTGCTGCATTTCTGCTCATCGCCTTACAATATCCAATAGCAAAACTGTCGGAACTGATTCTAAAATGTAGCGACGAAGCCCTACAACTAACACTAACATACTTCTACATAAGAATTTGGGCGGCGCCTGCAACACTCGGACTTTATGCCATTAAGGGCTGGTTCATCGGAATGCAAAACTCGAAATCGCCAATGTTCATTGCCATTGCCCTTAACATTGTAAACATCATTGCTAGCCTGGCATTTGTCATCTGGCTCGACATGGACATCGCCGGTGTCGCTTGGGGAACTGTTATTGCTCAATATTCGGGACTTGTTCTCGCAATCATTCTGTGGTTCAAGCATTACGGACACCTTCGTAACGAATTCGACATAAAAGGAAGCCTGCAGTGGACAGAAATGAAACGTTTCTTCAAGCTGAACGGAGACATTTTCCTTCGCACACTTTGTCTCTGCGCCGTATTCACATTCATTCCCGCAATTTCGGCTACTATGGGCGACAAAGTTCTTGCCGCCAACACATTGATAATGCAACTGTTTACATTATTCTCATATATTCTCGACGGATTTGCTTATGCTGGAGAATCGCTTGTCGGAAAATATATCGGCGCCAAGAACCCAACATCATTGAAAAAAGCAATTCAACACCTTATCTGGTGGGGAATTATTTTTACAGCAATATTTACAATCCTGTACTTTTTCTGGGACGAGGACATTTACCGTATACTCACAAACGAGCAAAACGTGATTGACGAAGCAATGCGCTTTAACGTTTGGACTCTTCTAATTCCATTGTGCGGGTTCTCCGCATTCCTTTTCGACGGAATCTATATCGGTGCAACTGCTGCAAAATCAATGCGTAACATCATGTTCATAGCCACGGCTGTATTCTTTGCCGGTTATTTCACCTTGCAGCCAGTTCTCGACAACGATGGACTATGGATTGCATTCCTGCTCTTCCTCATCTTCCGCGGAGTTCTAATGTGGATCAGATACCGAAAAGTTATTATTACAAGGAGTGTAGCATAGGAATAATTCCATTATAATAGTCTAGGCTGTCATTCCACAAGGTAATTTGAACCGCAAAAGGTACGTTGCGTGTGAAAATGCCTGTGCGGAATCCCCCACGCAACGCACTATAAGCAAGGAGATTCCGGACAGTTTTATTCGCACAGCTCCATAAGCGTATCGCTGGCTCATAATAACTTCCGTAATGACGCTAAAAAAGTCATCAAAACAGAAGAATGTTTTTGCGTATTAACTGAAACTATCCCTATTTAGCATAGTGCTTGAAGAATGCAATGCCCGTCTCAATGCCTTTGAAGAAACGGTCAATGCGATAGTTTTCGTTTGGAGCGTGAATATTGTCAGCACCAAGGCCGAAACCTAGCAAAATGCTCTTTATGCCGAGTTCCTTCTCAAAATCGCTAACAATGCTTATACTGCAACCACTGTGTGCTGGTATCGGACGCATTCCGTAAGTATCCATAAATGCCTCTTCCGCAGCCTTATATTCCGGCAAATCGATTGGACAAACATACGGGAAGCCCTTTTCGTAATATGTAAACGAAATCTTTACGCTATCGGGAGCAATGCTACGGAAATAATTTTCTACCAGGCGAGCAATACGTTCTGGATCCTGGCTTGCTACCAAGCGGAATGACAATTTTGCCCACGCTTCCGACGGAATAATGGTCTTGAAACCTTCGCCGCTGTAACCGCCATTTATGCCGCAAACATCAAATGTCGGGCGAATACCAATGCGTTCGAGCGTTGTATAGCCCTTTTCGCCATCCAAAACATCAACACCGACACTTTTCTTGTATGCTTCATCGCTATACGGCGCCTTATTAATAAGTGAGCGTTCTTCGTCGCTGCAAACAAGCACATCATCGTAGAAACCAGGGATTGTGATATGTCCGTTCTCGTCGAGGACTGTTCCTATCATCTTCGACAAAACATTGATCGGATTTGCAACAGTACCACCAAAATCGCCACTATGCAAGTCGTGATCTGGTCCAGTCAAATGCATTTCGAACTTAACAAGTCCACGCAAACCGGTTGTAACCGACGGAACATCAGGACTTACCATATCGGTATCGCTAACCAAAATTACATCGGCCTTGAGCATTTTCTTATTGTCGGCATTTTGCAACCAGTTCTTCAACGACGGTGAACCGATTTCCTCCTCACCTTCGAAAAGGAATTTCACATTGCAAGGCAAAGTTCCTGTTGCAACCATTGTCTCGAATGCCTTTGCTTGCATAAAGCTTTGTCCCTTATCGTCATCGGCACCACGAGCCCAAATTTTACCATCCTTTATTACAGGTTCAAACGGCTCGGTATTCCAGAGTTCCAATGGTTCAACAGGCATAACATCGTAATGTCCGTAAACCAAGACTGTCTTTTGTGCCGGATCGACAATTTTCTCGCCATAAACCAACGGATTTCCAATAGTATCCAACAACTTGACATTATCGGCACCAGCTTGTTTCAGCAATTCGCACCAGCGTTCCGCACAACGACGCATATCGGGTTTATGCTCTGCCTCTGCGCTGATTGACGGAATGCGAATCAACGAACAAAGTTCTTCAATAAAACGGTCACCATTTTTCTCTATATATTCCTTTACTGTACTCATTTGATTAGATTTTTAATTAAACATACCACAAAGATAAAAAAAAAGACGGAAGAATTCTCTCCCGTCCCTATTTGATTTGTATCAACAAATACTACTTCTTTGCGAATTCGTAGCCAGCGCGGATTGCTGCGAGGTTAGAATTAACAACAGCTTCGCCCTTGCGGCCGAAAATACGCTGAATTGATGCTTCAAGTTCTGCAAGATCCATCTCGAGGAACGGAACTGTTGCGCCAAGAAGAACCATATTAGAACGTGCATTAACCTGCTTTGCAATGTCGTTTGCATTGAAAGCAACGTTCTTAACCTTCTTAAGTTCAGCCATAACCTTGTCAAGATCAGGATAATTCTTGATATTTACGAAAGGTTCCGAGTTTGTGATTACACAACCGTCCTTTGCAAGGAATGGCAAATAACGCAATGCTTCCATTGGTTCGCTCGACAAAATGATATCTGCCTGTCCTTCTGGAATAACGTCAGCATAAATCGGCTTGTCGGAAATACGGAGGTGAGAGAAAACAGAACCGCCTCTCTGCGACATTCCGTGGATTTCAGACTGCTTCAAATATAAATTCTTGTTGAGTGCTGCATCAGAGATGATTTTAGCTACCGATACGATACCGTCACCACCTACACCGCACAATATGATATCTTTCTTCATGATAATTTCTCCTATAATTTATTTCTTTTCACCAAGGTGTTTCTTAAGCTCAACGATACAAGTTCTGTGAGGGATGATTACAGAAACGCCATTGTAGTTAACTTCTTCTTCGAGAATCTTTACAAACTCGTCGTGGTTCTTTGGCAACGGAACGATTTCGCGGATGTGTTCTGGTTCAACGCCAAGGCCTTCGCAAATTCTGAACAACTTGCTGTGTGCCGAAGAAGGCTGACCACCGGTCATTGCTGTGATGTCGTTGTCGAGAATCATAATGACAACATTTGCCTTTTCGTTAACGCAGTCCAACAAGCCAGTCATACCGCTGTGACCGAAAGTACCATCACCGATAACTGCAACTGACGGGAAGATACCAGCTTCAGATGCACCCTTTGCCATTGTAATGGAAGCACCCATACAAACTGTAGTGTTGATGGCCTTCATATTGAAACCAAGAGTATAGCAACCGATATCACCGAATACCTTGCCGTGATATTTAGCCATAACATCGTTCAAAGCTGTGTAGCTGTCAACGTGAGGACAACCCTGGCACAATGCTGGAGGACGGTTAGTTACAACTTCAGGAACTGCAGGACCAGTAACAACATTGAGTTTCAATGCGTGAGCTATTTTTTCTGCATTCATTTCGCCATCGCGACGGATAGTTTCGTCCAAACGGCCCATTACTTTCTTACCCTTTGCAAGGAATCCCTTAATGTGTTCTTCGATGAACGGCTGACCGTCTTCTAGAACAAGGAGTTCGTCGCATTCGTCGTACAACTTGCTGAGCATATCGTATGGCAACGGGTATTGAGTTATCTTAACAACTGGATAAGGGCAACCATCCTTGAAGTTTTCCATCAAGTAGTTGTATGCTATACCGCTTGTGATAATACCCAACTTCTTGTTTTCACCTTCAAAATACTTGTTGTAGCCAGATTGTTCAGAAGCCTTTGTAAAGTCTGCCTGTTTGTCGATAAGGTTTCTGTACAAACGCTTTGCGTTTGCCGGCAACAAAACGAACGAACTAGCGTCTGCTGGTTCTGTCAACGAATTTTGTGGCAATGGATTGCGGCGTTCAACACCTGCACGGCTATGAGCCAAACGGGTTGGGATTCTATAAAGAACCGGTGTTCCTAACTTTTCCGACAATTCGTATCCGTAGAATACCATGTCGTATGCTTCCTGCTGGTTCGATGGCTCGAGCATTGGAATCATTGCCCAGTGGCCATAGAAACGGCTGTCCTGTTCATCCTGTGAAGAGAACATGCTAGGATCGTCGGCAACTACTATTAATACGCCCTTGGTACCTATGATTGCAGCATTCATGAACGGGTCGCCACATACATTCAGACCAACGTGCTTCATACAAGTCATTGCTCGTTTTCCAGCATAAGCAACACCTATAGATGCTTCCAATGCTGTCTTTTCGTTTGCACACCAATTGGCGATAACGCCCTTTTCTTTTGCTTCCTTTGATTTGATTACATATTCAGTAATCTGAGTTGATGGAGTTCCAGGATAGCTGTTGATGGCACTTCCGCCAGCATCGATAAACGCTTGAGCTATCGCTTCATCTCCCAATAATAATAATTTCTGCATATTTCTATTATTTTATTTTTTAATCAATATTTTGAGCAACGAAGTTAAGGATTTTTTGCCACTGCCCAAAATGTTTAAAAGCATATAAGGTATATTTTATTCACGAAATTGATTTTGCACAAGTTGTTATTGTCCAACGCATTAGAACTCAATCATTTTTGTGATGTTGAAAACTATCTGTTTCTATTTAGTTTTGCTCTATATTGCGTTTTTGATTTCGGCAAAACCGACACTACAAAGTCTTCAACTCCGTTATGATCGACTGTTTGGTCTCGACAGCCATTTTCAATTCTGAATTCCTGGCTTGCATTCCATAATATCTGCAACGGTGATAATACTTGACATACCAATGGCGCATTTCGACAAAGCCCTTAAGTGTGAACGGGAAAAATGGAGCCGCAATTATAAATGGACACCACCACGCCCATGGAATTAAAAATGATAATCCAAACAATAAAATATACCAGGACGGGAATGTAATCAAGGTGCCGAAACCGATACGTATAGATGCACTCAAGCGCTTGTCTTTCATCTTGTTGACAATAATATCCGGAATTTTATAAGGGACTATGTTTATAAGCCAGAATATTGCGTAGAAAGGTGCGCAAAACAACGACACTAGAGTCATAAGCACAATATTGAAAAGATTGTACTTCTTTCCTATTATCCAATTTTTAAAATTCAACTTCTTGAGCATTCCGGCATAGGCCAGCGACTTTTCCATAATTGCTCCGAATCGTTCCGGATCATCTTCTTTCATTTTACGGAAATGTCCTAGCATCTCCTGGTCAAGAGCCAACCGCTCGCTAACATGCTTGTGATTGATTTTCGGTTTCTTGGCATTACAATACAATTCGCGCAAACCATCCAGGCCTTCAAAGTTTTCCTTGTCATCAATATCAAGCATCAATGGCCTAACCCTTTCCTGCGCCTTCAACGCCAATTGACGCAACGCTGCTTCCGGATGTTCATTGTACAAATCGAACAACTCACCGAACTCAAAAGGCTCGCCAATATTCAGCAATGCCTCGTGGCCGATGCTGAAAAAATTAGTATAGTAATTTGCCACTGGGACAATCTTCAGGTGGAGGTTGAAATCAGATTTCTCCTCAGCCAAAAAAGCTATGCGTGCGAAACCTTTCTTAAACGAACCTATTGCCCTATTGTATTGCAAAGCGGCCTCAGGAAACAGTCCAACAATTTTTCCGTTTACCAAAATATCCGCTGCGAGATTGAAAATCTTGTCGTTTTCGCCAATATTCTCCTTGCCAGTATCACGTACACGAAATGCAGGCAGGATTCTGCACCATTTCAACAATCTTGCAACAATATCCTTTTTGAAAATGTCGCCACGGGCTATGAAGACGGCCCTGTGACGCCACACGCCAAACACGGGCAACAAAGCATCGCACAAACCATTTTGGTGATTTGAAACTATCAAATATGGTTCGTCCGGGAGGTTCTCAAGACCTTTTATCTCAAGTTTTCTATAATAAACAAGGTTAAGCAGGTGCCAAACCCAGCAATAGCCTATCTCGTAAGTAATTTTGCGCTTTTCAATTCCTTTAAAATCTATCATCAGCAAAAACTATTGTCATCGCAAAAATAAACAAGAATCACCATAACTCAAAAACCTAAAGTCATTTTTCAGAGCATAGTTGTAAACATCTTTCCAACAATCACCGATAAACGCCGACAACAACAGCAGGAGCGTCGATTTCGGCTGATGGAAATTTGTTATGAGTCGACTTGTTATTTTGAATTTGAATCCAGGAATAATCATAATCTGCGTTGCACACTTTATCTGGTCGAAACCGTTGGCATCCATCCATGACAACATATTTTCCAGCACATCCTTTGCGTCGTAGTTCTGGTTGTCTGAATATGACTCCCACTGCGAAACAGCAAATTCATTAGTGCTAATATTTTTATTTTCAAATACTTGCACGCCAACGCGGAACAAACTTTCGACAGTTCTAACCGTTGTGGTTCCCGTAATTGTTATATTGCCGAGATATTGTACGATTTTTTCGATTGTCGTGCGGTTAACGATAAAATGTTCCGTGTGCATTTCGTGCTCCGAAACCAAGTCGGTCTTTACCGGCTGGAAAGTTCCTGCTCCCACATGCAATGTTACCGCATCACATTCCACATTATGCTCCTTCAAGTCCTGCATTACACGCTCTGTAAAATGCAGCCCTGCTGTCGGTGCCGCCACAGATCCCTGGTAATGGCTATACACAGTCTGGTAGCGCTCGCTGTCAATGGCCTCGCTTTTCCTATTTAAATACGGCGGAATAGGAATATTGCCTGCCACCTCGATAAGCTGGGAAAAAGTCACATGCGGGTTTTCCCACTCGAAAAGAATCTCAAACGAATTGCCGATCTCGCGTACGCGCGTAATAGATAGGTCTACATTTTCGCCGCATACTACAACAGTTTTTTTCAAGCGCCCAGTCTTCCACTTCTTGCTATTGCCAACAAGACACTTCCACGAACAAGATTTGTTTTCTGAAAATGCCAAGGCAAAATCGCATGGAGAAATCGGGTCAAGACAGAAAATTTCAATCTTGGCACCCGACTCCTTTTCAAACAGCATTCTGGCATTTATCACTTTAGTGTCGTTGAAAAGCAAAAGACTGCCCGACGGCAGATATTGTCTGATATTTCGGAAATGATCTTCCCTGATGTTTCCATCGAAAACCAACAGTTTCGACATGTCGCGCTCGGCTAATGGATACTTTGCTATTCGTTCGTCGGGAAGATTATAATTATAGTCGTTGATATTAATATTGCTAACCACTTTTTTTATTAAATTTGCCACAAAAATAATAATTATTATGGATTTAATCTGCATAGGCGATAAAGTTAGGTTCCTTAATGAAGTCGGTGGCGGAACCGTTGTTAAGATTCTCCCTAAAAATCAGATAATTGTAAAGGACGAAAATGATTTTGACTACCCTGTTGCCATGTCGGATGTCGTGGTGGTTGAAAAAGCCAAGGAAAATCATAACAATCAGTTCAAGAATTTTGCCAACAACGTGGTTGATAACATAAAGGACAACCTAAACAAGGTTGAAGCGACTATAATAACAAAACCTAAAATAGAACTGAAAAAGGACAGCAAGTCGGCATTTTTGTTTGCCTTCATACGCAACTACGACGACAAGCACGACGATTTTGACTGCTACCTTATCAACGATTCCAACTATTTCATTTTCTACCACATTGTTCTTTGCGGCGAAAATGGATTTGAAAAAATTGACTCGGAAACCCTTGAACCAAACACGAAAATAAATATCGGCCAACTTACACGCAACCAGATTAACAATTCAAAGGAGATTATCATCCAAAGCATATTGTTCGACAATCCAAAATGCACTTACCATGAAATGGTTGAACGAAGAATTAAGATTACACCGATTAAATTTTTCCAGGAACACACGTTTGTCGACAACGACTTTTTCGATGAGAAAGCATATATATTCGAGCTGCTAAAGGAAGATTTAGGACTCGGCAATTCTATTCGTACACAAAAGGAATTTGAAGAGCAGATGGCACGCAAGGACATCGAGGAAGAAGATAATTCTCGACGCTTCCAAAAGCGCAAGCCAGCAGAAACAATTGAAATCGACCTGCACATCAACAAATTGATCGACAGTGTTGTTGGTTTGTCAAACTCAGAAATCCTCGACATTCAAATTAAGGCATTCCATAAGACTATGACCGACGCAATATTAAACAAAGCCGGCAAAGTCATCATTATTCATGGAATAGGCAACGGAACCTTAAAAAACACCATTCGCGAATCAATAGAAAAGCAATACAAGCTTCACTACGAAGACGCATCTTTCCGAGAATATGGTTTCGGAGCAACAATGGTGCTACTTAATTAGGAAGAAACTTGGAGTTGTAAACCCACAAAACTCTCAAAACTAAAAACAAAAACTTATAAAATGGACATTACAGAGCTTTTAGCACAAAGATACACAGAGTTTTACAAGCAGGCGCCCCAGAAAATTGAAGCTATTACTAAAGCTGGCTCAAACAGAAGCTACTACAGATTCTACGGAAATAGCGGCAGCGTACTTGGCGTTTACAGCGACAACACCGAAGAGACTGAAACATTCCTATATTACAGCAAAGTGTTTTCGGAACTTAATCTTAACACGCCACACATATATCATGTGAGCGCCGACCTGAAAACATATTTTATCGAAGACTTTGGCAATGACCAGCTGCTGTCTGTTGTTGAAAGCGAATACAAGCAGCACGGATACTTCACCGAAAAATTGACAGACCTGTATAAAAAAAGCATTATAGCTCTGGTGAAAATGCAGATTGCCGCAGGCAAGTCCATTGATTTTGAACGTGCATATTCGATTTCAGAATTTAACAAGCAAAGCATTCTGTTCGACCTCAACTATTTCAAGTACTATTTCTTGAATCGACTGAACATACCATACGACGAGAAACTTTTACAAGACGACTTCGACTCGCTTGCCGAATCTCTTGCCAATACCGGCGTCAAGAATTTTATGTTCCGCGACTTCCAAGCCAGAAATATAATGGTAAAGGATGATAACGTTTTCTTTATCGACTACCAAGGCGGACGCAAGGGCGCAATGCAATACGACATGGCATCATTGCTCTGGCAGGCAAAAGCAAGAATTCCTTACGACAAGAAATTGGAACTTCTAAACTTCTACATCGACGAAGTAGCTGGTTCGATTGACATTGAGAAAAATGATTTTGAAAGCGAATTCTGGGTATACCTATATATAAGAATATTGCAAACTCTGGGCGCCTACGGGAACCGTGGACTTATAGAAAAGAAAAGACATTTCATCGAGAGCATTCCATATGCCATCGACAACCTCAAGGAACTTCATGATAGCAAGCCAATTCTCAGCAAATACAAGGAACTCGACCGTATAATTGGCGAAGTATCGAAATGCAAATCCGCATTCGAACCTGTTAAATATTCCGAACTAACAATTACTGTAATGAGTTTTGGCTACAAAAACGGACTTCCAGAGGACAGGACCGAAAACGGTGGCGGTTTCATTTTCGATTGCCGAGGCAACCACAATCCAGGACGATTCGAACAGTACAAGAAACTCACAGGCCGCGACAAAGAAGTAATAGATTTCTTTAAAGAACATGGTGACATAGACATATTCATCGAAAACATTAAGGATGTCATCTCTCCTACTATCGAAACCTACATAAGACGCGGATTTACAAGCCTAATGATATGTTTCGGTTGCACCGGCGGCCAGCATCGCAGCGTTTACAGCGCCGACTCTATTGCAAAATATATCCACGAGAAATATGGAGTCAAAATAATATTGATACACAGGGAACAAGGAATTGAGGAAATCCTCAAATAGAAAAAGGCATGATGATTTTTTCTTTTATTGCTTATCTCTTACGCAACGCACAGAGAATCCATCCATCTTGCTGCTGTAATTCTTAGCGACACCTGTATAGTTGTAATAAATATACTGATAGTAGGCATTCCCGCTGAAATACTCATACTCGTTTGATGTCCAGAAATATGCAAACGAACCGAAATTGCCAAATTCACCATCAAAACTTCCTGCCGGCAGGACATCAAATCCAGACTTGCCAAACCCTGAAGCTCTTTCCAAAGTTCCATTATTCCACAAATCTTCCCTTGTAGCCATTTGGGAACCGACATTTTCTCCTGGGAATGAGTTTCTCAACTCTCGCCAATCTGAATTAGTAGGCAAACGCCAACCAGAAGGGCACGCTTTTTCTGCTGCCACCCAATTGTACAGATATCCATATAACGATACGTTATCGGACTTTCCGTTTGGATAATATCGTGTTGGCTTATTGCTCTCCCTATTGGTTCCCAAATGAATATCGCCTTCGTACTTGAGATTCTCAGCAAACCATTCCCTATTGCCTACTGTTATAGTCCGATACGAATAACCATCACGGGCATCAACATATTTTCCCATGGTTCCGGTCGGCGGATTTTCTTCGCTTGCATACGATATACAAGCAAAGCATATAAGCAATAATATCAGAACGCATCTCATCACGTTACGAAAACAATGTTACCACAAAATTAGCTTTATTCTGAAATCTCACAAGACTTTTAAAGAAAAAATATACACCGTGTAAAAATAATATCCGACAGATGTAATACCAGCAGACTGAATTCAGATTTTTGGAACAAATCGGAATATTAGTTTGTTACCGATACATCTAATGCAAAAATATCATCGTATAGGTCTCCAGCCCTCACAACATCATAATAATCAATAAGTTGATTTGCCGCAATTTCAATATCCACAGGAGGATAAGCTGATGATTCGCCAAAAGAATTTAAGAAACGTATCATAAAGAAAACATCAAATTTTGCATGCAATCTTTTGACGAAACTTTTAGTGTCAGATGTATTGCGACGGCATTCATCAACTATCTGATAAAATTTTTCTTCTGTAACAAAATCCAATATTTCAGAAGGAACCGCTACTCCATCGCTAGTATATAAGTCGGCAAACTGAGAATAAAATTTTTTTAGTATCAAGAACAGGTCGAAATTATACACTTTGCACTTCCCTGTCTCCACAATTTTTTTCACTGCCTGCCCCGTACCGAAAGGCACCCGAACCGAAATAGCCGGAGCTGGAAAAACAATTGGGGTTTCGATACCTGAAACTGGTGCTGTCAAGGCTATTTTTTGCAGGAAATAGAAATCCTCGCCAGCTTGTCGCCGCGACATGCCCCCCATAGCAGCATAAGCCTCTGCAGTAACAGCGAAACACGAACCAATTGTATGCAAGCAATTTGGTATTCCAGAAACCTTTTGCGCCAAACGGAAATATCTCAGATACAATTCGTAACGTCGACATGCATTTATTTCGGCAGTATCATATAACGCCTCATTGAAATCATGCTGGAACTGAAATGTACAAGCTTTTGGCAATTTACGTCCTCTACGAAACTTATCCTCTATTAATACGAAATAGTTGGGGCTTACAAGACAGTCGGCATCCAGCGACACGATAATCCCATTAGGTTTGTCCAATTGTGCGAAACGCCATACGGCCTCATCCATACCAACCTTGCGCGCATTGCCTACCCCAGCTATCTTATGGGCAACATTTTCAAGCAAATAAGATTGAAGCACGAAATTGGCGTAATTGTCTGTCCGTTCCTTTAATTGTGAGAATATTCTGCGGTTTTTCTCGACAATAGTTGCCGGTGTATCTTCTGCGGAGTTCACGACCACAATTACTTCGACAGAACATGACGGCCTGCGCGCTGCATTTAGCGACGAAAGAGTTGTAAATATAAACTCGTCGTCGTAACAAGGTATAACAACAATAATCCCCGTATCGCTGCGGGGATTATCATTAAATATTTTTGGATTTACAGTATATCTTCTCGAGTATGCCTCAGCGAAGTTCATATCTAGTTCTTTTCATCTGCGCTTCCGAAACCGCCATAACGCTGGTTAAGCTTTGTAACAACGTCATTTGTTATATTCATGCCTTCCTGAGCATAAACAATGTTTACACCGCCCATATTTCCAAGAACGACCTTGTAACGGCCCTTGCAATATTGTCCGACAAAACTAACTACGGTATCGTAAATTTCCTGATTCATTGAACTTTGCTTTTCCAACAGCTGGTTCGACAGGGATGTCTGAAGATTTTCTATTGACTGCTGTTCCTTTTCCAGTTCATTCTGCTGCGCCTGCTGGCTTGCTGCACTAAGGAACATTCCTGTACGTGCTTTTTCAGCATATGCATTATACATTTCCTCGAATTTCTTCATTCTGTTCTGAATCGTCGATTCAGCCTTCTTCTGTTCCATAGCCAAATCTTCCTGCAACTTTATAGCATAATTATAAGTCAACAGCAAAGTGTCAAGGTCGACATAAGCTACATCCTGCGCCTCAGACTCAACAACCGGCTTGTCAAAAACAGTATTCTCGTTTTCTTCTTCTGCACATTTGGGAGTCATAATGCCCATATACATCAAAATGAAAAGCACAACAGCTGCAATGCCAAGTATTAGACCGCAAATACCAACTATAAGTCCGCAATTGCATTTGCATTTCTTTGGTTCACATACATTTGTAGTTTCTGGAACAGCCGGCTCTTCAATTTCAGGAGTTTGCATTTCCTCTGCTCCATTAATCTCTCTTTCCAAATTTGAAATCTGCTCTTCTACAGATGTCTTATTCAGTTCTTCGTTATTAAATTCGTCCATCACGTATTTTTTTTAGTAAAACATTGCAAAGTTAATTTATTTTCGTCAACCATAAAAGTGTCGCTACTATTTTAATAAAATATTATGCTATCGCACTAGAACCTTAAAACGACCTTAAGGTTTGGTCTTATTCCAGTCAGATACGACGGAACTGCATATTCCCTACCTCTAATATCTGTTATCCAAGTGTGTGATATTTCATTCTTTGTATTAAGCAAGTTAAACACCTCGAGTGAGATCCAGAAATCCTTAAGCCAGTTTGCCTTCTTGAAATTAAACTGCTTGGAAATACCGAAATCCACGCGACGATATGCCTTCATACGTCCTGTTGCCATATAACGTTCCGAACTTGGAGGTCCAAATGGAAGCCCAGTACCGAAATGCAAGCTTAAATAAACCTTCCACGTTGGTGCCTTGGGGATATAGTCCTGGAAAAAAATGCCAAAGTTTACCAGCTGATCAGTTGGACGCGGAATAAAACCGGGATAAATTGTATCTGTAACGCCATCAACGGTCTGTGTATAGAAATCATTTTCAATATCTTCACGTGTCCTCATAAGTCCTAGGCTAACCCAAGACTCGGTGCCTGGCACAAACTCGCCATTTACCTTGGCTTCAATACCATAAGCATAACCATGTGCGATATTGTCGCCATAATATTTTATCTGAACATTGTCGACATTATATGGATTCAAGTTGTACATGTACTTGTAGTACGCCTCGGTTACGAGTTTAAACGGACGCCCCCATGCCTGAAAGTTAAAATCGCTACCGACAACTACCTGTGCCGACGACTGCGCCTTGATGTTTTCATTTAAAGTGCCATCGCTAATTCGGCGAGCTTCCTTGATTGTAGGCGGTTGATGGTAAAGTCCCGTTGCAAAACGAAATACAACATCTCGCTTCCATGTCTTTGGTCGGACGCTTAAATTTACACGTGGACTTGCCAGAAATTGTCTGTTGAAAGTCCAGTAGTTCAATCTTACGCCACCGCCGAGCACTACATCAGTGGTTTCTGTCTTAAACATATAAGAATCTTGCAGATACGCCGAAGACCTTACACTTTCGATTCCCATATCGGCAATGTCGGTATAGTACAGCAGGACGGCATTATCGGAATATGGCAGAGAATAATCCGCTGAATCGTTCATCACCCACTCGTGCACGCTATACGAATAATTCTCGTAATTTGCCTGAATGCCCCAGTCCAACTTGTGTTCTCCCTTTAGGAAAGTACCGATATGCTTCAACGAAAGGACATATCCGTTATAATAGTTGCGGGCATGGTCGAGAGTGGAGCCTATTCCAATGTTAGACACGCTATCGCCAATTGTCGAACCGAGCTGCTGGTCTATCTCGTTAAGATAATACTGCGCCAAGATATCATAGGTTTCGACTTCGTATGTATAGTATCCGGAAGCGATAACCTTTAGGTTCAGGTTTTCGGTCGGCGCATAAATGGCAGACAGAGCTGCTGTTCCATTTCTAAACCTATCCATCTCCTGCCCCTCGAAATATGTGCGTACACTCAATGCGTCGCTTGAGGTTCCGAACGATGTTTCACCGTCCTGAGGCACATATTCGTACTGGTTGCTACTGTAATTGCCGAGAAAGTTAAGTTCAAACTTGTCGGTAACATTATACACGAGATACATCTGTCCGTCAAGGTATGTCGGATCATAGCGACCAGTTATATCCATTGACGAAAGCAAATATCTTGAAGTTTTGTACCTTACGCCAAGATTATATCTAAACAAATGGTTTTTGCTAGTTCCCTCCACATGTCCGTTGGCACCAAGCAGGCTAGCCATAACCGAAGCGCCGAACTCGGTTGGTTTCTTGTACTTGATATCAAGGACTGAAGACATCTTGTCGCCATATTTAGACTCAAAGGCGCCGGCCGAAAAAATAATCGACGACACCATATCGGGATTTATAAAGCTAAGTCCCTCCTGCTGCCCAGAACGTATCAACTGCGGACGATATATCTCCACGTCATTGACGAAGACAAGATTTTCGTCGAAATTTCCGCCGCGAACATTATACTGGGAGCTCAGTTCGTTATTTGACGAAACAGATGGCAATGCCTTCAGAATATCCTCGAAGCCTCCCGTTGTCGGAATCTTCAATGATATTTGCGGATTCAACCTTGTTGTCGAAACATATCTTTCGGCAC
Source organism: uncultured Bacteroidales bacterium (assembly GCA_937899245.1). Lineage (GTDB taxonomy): Bacteria > Bacteroidota > Bacteroidia > Bacteroidales > ML635J-15 > Bact-19. Next base: position 240,557 of record CALDKB010000049.1, read on the forward strand.
TTGCCCCAATATCTGCCGTAGGCAACATCACAGCGCCTTCCTTTAGTATTACAGATATCTGCTTGCGTTCGTCATGCTTCAAATTTATTTTTTGCGAATATGGCTCATAACCCAGGAACGAAATCGTTACCTCCAAATCCTTGCCGGCAGGCACTTTTATCTCAAAATAACCGGAAGCATCAGTTGTCGTTCCTATTGAAGTTCCCTCCACAATAACCGACGCAAATTCAACCGGCTTCTTTTTATCGTCTCGGACACTGCCGAAAAAAGTGGCCGTCTGCGATATCGCGGCAAGCGAAACCAGGAAGAACAGGAGTGTCAAGAAAAGTCTCTGCATATTCACAATAACTACTTCGACTCGATTTTATTGTTTTGGTTGGTCGTTTACTTCAGGATATTCTATCCTTGAATGGTAGATATGCTCGATTTTTGAAACAAGGACTTTCTTTGCCTTGCCTATCTGCTTCATTGTTATGTCCACATCATCATATTGTCCATCCTTAAACTGCGAATCAATAATATTGTTCACCAGTTTTTCAATCGACTCGTGCGAATAAACTTTCAATGTACGCGAAGCAGCCTCCACTGCATCGGACATCATCATTGCTATAAGCTCGATGCTCTGTGGCTTTGGTCCAGAATACTGGAACTTGGCAATATCAGGAGTCTCGCTAGGATGTTCGTTAATCCACGAATTATAGAAATAACGAGTAACGGACGTTCCGTGGTGCTGTTCGATGAAATCAATAATCTGAGACGGAAGCTTGTATTTCTTTGCCATGGCAATACCCTCCTCAACATGAGCGATAATCTTCCTTGCTGACTCCTCATAAGTAAGTGAGTCGTGAATGTTTTTGCCGCCGTTTTGATTTTCGATAAAATATTCCGACGAATTAGTCTTGCCAATATCATGATACAATGCTCCAGCCCTTGCGAGCAATGGCTTTCCGCCCAATTCGCGCACCACCGACTCTACAATGTTTGAAAGCATCACAGAATGCTGGAATGTACCCTGCGCCTTTTCGGACAGTTCGCGCAGTGCAGGATTGTTGGTATCGCATAGCTCCATCAACGTAAAACCGGAAATAAAGCCGAAAAGCTTTTCGTATATAAAGACGAAAGGCAGATACAACAGCAACAAAGCCGACGAAATGCCATAATACAGGAATTCGTGAAATTCATGCTGGGAAATCGTGCCCATTCTAATCAGCGAGAAGCCGGCATGAAGCAAAGAATACGTTATAAATACAACAACCATGCTGACAAATATCTGCTGGCGTTTCGAAGTGTTCTTAAGACTGAACATACCAATAAGCCCAGTAATAAGCTGTATGAAAATGAATTCAAACCGATTCGCCGCAAAAAAGCTTGCAATCAAAATGGTTATGAAATAAATCAGGAATGACACATGGAATTCCATGAAAGTAATCAGCAGCAAAGGCACTAGGACAAATGGCACTATGTTTATGCTGACCGACGAATATGTAAATACCAGATATACAACAAGGAACAATATTAGCATCTGCGATACGAAGAAAGTATTTTCTCGCATGCTCCACACCTTCTTCTTGTCGAAAAGCCACATATACATGAATATAGCCACAAATAGAATAATGAAGATTATTGCCACGCCTGCCTCTACCATCCAGAACGACGTCTTGGTTGTTGTGTTTTCAAACTGCAACTTATACGAATCGAGAGCACGAAGCGAATAGCCACCAACAACTTCGCCCTTGGCGATAATCAAATCTCCCTTGTGAACCATGCCCGACATCTGCGAAACAGACGCAATTCGCGACATCATATACGACTCGTTCAGTTCTGTATCTGGATTGATATTTGAGTTGAAATTGTTGTTTTGTATCTGTTCCTTCAGAAAAAAGCCACCAAGTGAATCTGCAATGTAAATATTTGTAAACGTGCGATATATGCTTAGCATTTCTTTTTCAACCAACGAATCAGTATAGAAATCGTCTATCACCTCCAATTCGCTGACATTATCACATACAATTCTTATCTTTTTATCCGGACGCACATAATTATTATCATCCGATGGCTGAATTACACCCTTCGCGTATATGTCCTGCAACTTGATTTTGCTAGCATCAAGGAACTTGCCGATCAAATTGTCATCCACACCATTTGCATTGGTACCCTTCAAGTTGTATGCAAGTTTTTTTATAGCCTTGATATACCTGTCTGTTACAGACAAAGCCACAGTTGAATCTACAGAATAATACGGGATAAAGTCACGGACAATACTATCCTCAGCGGCCACTATCTCCTCGTCGCTACGAATCAATGCAAAGTCGAATGGCGCATACAAATCATCATACAGCCACTGCGACCCCTTGTCGTACGAGTACTCAAACTGCTTTTCGGTCGGGAAAATGAAGACTGCAAATGCCACACTAAATGCAAATAGCAACATGACATATATCAGTCGTGATATTTTTTTCTTATTGCTCATGTTTATTCCAAATAAAAACGCGTAAAGTTAACAAATATTTGCATTTACATAAATAATGATTTCAGCATATTGCAAACATAAGAATTAACAATCAAAAAGGCGAAACTTACGCCCCGCCTCCTTACAAATAAATTTTAATAAACGAATTCACTAATAATCCATGCCCACTTTATATTGCACAGGACAAAGCAGCTTTACTTGCTCAGCCACTCTGCAATTTCGTCCATTGTAGGATTCTGCAAACCAAGTTTATGCTTTTTGTTCATTCCGCACAATACAGGATGCAGTTTCTGTGGTGTCATTTCCTTAAGCTGCTTTACAGTAGTTATACCGCACTTGAAGATAACCTTTGCCCATTCTTCGCTGATTCCCAATGCTGTATAGTCTTCTAGATTGAAGGTATCTTTCTTTTCCGGGCGCATCTGCGGGAAGAAGAGTACATCCTGAATAGAAACTGAATTTGTCATAATCATCGAGAGTCGGTCGATACCGATTCCCAAGCCCGCTGTTGGAGGCATACCGATTTCCATTGCTGTCAAGAAGTCCTCGTCAAGCATCATGGCCTCTTCGTCGCCACGCTTTGCCAACAGCAACTGCTGCTCGAAACGATAGCGCTGGTCAACAGGGTCGTTAAGTTCCGAATATGCGTTACAGATTTCCTTTCCGTTGCAAACAGCCTCGAAACGTTCAACAAGACCTTCTTTCGAACGGTGCTTCTTTGCCAAAGGCGACATTTCGATTGGATAGTCGGTAATGAATGTCGGCTGGATAAGTTTCGATTCGCAGCATTCGCCAAAGATTTCGTCGATAAGCTTGCCCTTGCCCATGCTTGCGTCAACTTCAACGCCAACTTTCTTAGCAACCTCAACAAGCTGCTGTTCATCCATTTGCGAAATATCTATTCCACTGAAATGTTCAATAGCCTCGAACATTGTGTAGCGTTTCCAAGGACGCTTGAAGTCAATAATATTTTCTCCGACCTGAATCTTGGTAGTTCCGTTTGTGTCGATAGCAATCTTCTCAACCATCTCTTCTACCAAGTCCATCATCCAGTTATAATCCTTATATGCAACGTAAAGTTCCATCTGTGTGAATTCCGGATTGTGGAAACGGTCCATACCTTCGTTGCGGAAGTCCTTTGCGAACTCATAGACGCCGTCGAAACCGCCTACAATAAGACGCTTCAAGTATAGTTCATCGGCAATACGTAAATACAAAGTCTGGTCCAATGTATTGTGGTGAGTCTTGAACGGACGTGCTGCTGCTCCACCGTACATCGGCTGCAAGATTGGAGTTTCAACTTCCAAGTATCCCTTGCCATTCAAGAATTGACGCATAGAGTTGGTCAACATTGTACGCTTGATGAAAGCCTCCTTGACCTGCGGATTTACAATCAAGTCCATCGAGCGGTTGCGGTAACGCTGTTCGGGGTCGCTGAAAGCGTCGTAAACCTTGCCGTCCTTTTCCTTCACTATTGGCAGCGGGTGGAGCGACTTGCTAAGAACTGTAAATTCCTTCACATGAACCGAAATTTCGCCCATCTGTGTGCGGAAAGCAAAACCCTTGACACCGATGATGTCGCCGATGTCGAGAAGTTTCTTGAAAACCTGATTGTACATGGTCTTGTCTTCACCCTCACAGATGTCATCGCGGCGGAAATACAGCTGGATACGACCTTTTTCGTCCTGAAGTTCGGCAAAAGATGCGTTACCCATGATACGACGCGTCATAAGACGACCTGCAAGAGAAACGTTTTTCAAGTCTTCAGGCAGATTGTCATCGCTGAATCTGTCGAGAATATCCTTTGTATTGGTTGTTGTTTTGTATTCTGCTGCTGGATAAGGATTTATACCTAAATTTATCAATTCCTTCAATGCCTCGCGACGGAGGATTTCCTGTTCACTTAAACCTAAATATTCCATTCGAAAAATTTTTTTGCAAAATTACATAAAATATTCGGAATAGAAGAACAAAAAAACAGACCGCCATTGGCAGCCTGTTCCTTATCGTTTTCATTGCAAACCAACACTATTCCTTCATAAGTGCAGATTGCTTTTTCAGAACAAAATCTCCCTTGGAAGTTTCAACAATACATTTCTCAGCATTCGGAACAGAAACAACCTTTCCCGTCTTGACACCAAAGATTTTGTTTCCAAACCTTACTGAATTACCGAGCTTAAAAGCGGACGATTCACCACCTTTCGGATAAATGTACTTGGGAGTCTTTTTCAATTCCTTTCCATCGGAATTTGCAACAATGCAAGTTCCATCTGTCTTTACAGCCTTAACCGAAACCGGCTGGCATTTTCCGAAGCTAAAAAACGAAGAGCAATAAACCTCATCGCCAGGCTTATAGGTTACAGCAGGAGCAACAACCTTGGTTTGCTTAGTTGGTTCTGCAGTTTTTTCTACAGGCTTTACAACGTTGACATTTGTATTCACCGTAGCAGACTCCGTCTGAACCATCGATGTATTTCCTATCATATTAATTACTGATACGGCATTGGGTGTAGCAGACTCAGTCTGAACCATCGATGTATTTCCTATAGGCATAAGGTTATAATGTATTTTCTTTGGTCTTTGCTTATAAAGGTTACCTGTTGCGAAATCAATCACTGTCCAAATTATACCAGTGAAAATGTCGAGGATAAAAAATCCTGCACTAAACTTTCGGTTTGTAGTTACGGTCTGCGTTTCGTAACCTGTAGCCTTGATGTCAATTTTATGCCGAGCATTCTTCATTGTCTTGTGAACCTTGAACTTACACGGAGCAGTGCCTACATAGTTTCCATCAACATACACCTGAGCATTGGGTGGCATACCATCGTAAACGCGAATCTTGGTCTTGCCACCGCTCAATATAGTGGCGCAACTCGAAAACAAAATGCTTGCTATAAGCAAGAAGCTAACAAATCTAACAATAACTTTCATACTTACCTACTATTATGACATTTAACATTCACCACAATGCAATCACCAAACTGGACTTCCGAGCCTCCAAGGTTTGAACAACTCTCAAAAGTGCCAATATGTTCAGTATAAACATTCATTGGAGTAGTATTATCCTCACAATATTCTTCGCAGGTGCATGTCTTATTGCACGACACAAAGCCTAGCACTATCATGGTTGCAATTCCTAACAAAACCACTCTTTTCATAAAAACAACCTATTAATCATATATCTCCATTCTTCCAATAGCCGCATCCTGCAATCTTATATCGCTGTTGCCAGCATCATTACCCTTCATGTTGTCAGGAGCAGAACGCGTATAAATGTACCCGCAATCGACATCTACAGTATATGTCTTTGTTGACGGGGAGAATACATATCCGTTCTTCTGCGTAAACTTAACAGTATAAGAAAAACCAGCATCAACCATCAGGGAATCCTTTGAATACCCATCAATTACCATACGATTATTTGTTCCGTTGTCTGGACAAGTTATGTCAACATAGTATTGGTTGCTGTTGTCGTAATTAGTACAAACTATGTACGAATCAGAGCATCTTATTGAAAAGCTATATGTCTGGGAACAATCTATCAATATCGGGTTTACATTAATTGTATTTGGATACTCAAAATAACCAGAGGTCTGTCTGATGGTAAACTTTTCCGTAGTACCGCATTTTAACTGAATCGTCTTTGTTGCATTCGCTGCTATCGAATAAGTTTCTACAGTAACACCATTGCGAATCTGCGTTATGCTATACGGATAGCCGTGATTATTAGTGACCCTAAAATTAGTATATTCAGAAGTTGTGCCAGAACCACTTGTCGAACCGCCTCCCGTTGGAACATCAATAACATGCAGGTATTTTGTCATTGTGTTTTCTGCTCTGCTCGAATAAGCGGTAAGGCTAACACGTTTATCGCCAGGAGTTGAAAAACTAACTGGCTCTGGTATCCACGAATAATCTCCTATGCCGTCTATCTCCCAATAAAAACTGGAAGCATTGACCGACATATTCAAAAAACTGACTTTCTCATTAACATATACCGTACTTGGTGTCATTGAAAAATCAGCAACCGGATGTTTACGGCAACCGAACATCGTCATCAATGAAACCAAAGCCACAATTACAAACAGTTTCTTCATCTTTATAAATTTAAAAGTTATTAATAATGTTAAATATTTTGCAAAAATAGTCATTAAAAGCAACTGATTGCCAACACAGTAACCTCAAGGCAATATTCAGCAACGAACACTCCACTACCCTTCCGAAAAGACAATATTTCTTACCACCCGCAACTTTCGTCTACTGATAGGAATTGATATTTCACTTAGCACTTTATGGTCATTCATGTACGAAACGGATACACACCTTTGCCTGTCATCCAAACTGTTCAGTAAATTACGATTTACATAATACCCATTGCAAATCTCAATAAGTTCACCATCTTCCAGTTTAAGCTTACCGGCTATATCAGTTTTCAGTTTAAAGTCCACAAGAATACCTGGCTTACGATTAAGAAATAGAATCTGCTTATTTCCTCCCCGTCTGGCATTAGAGAATTCATTGTCCCTAAGGGGCACAATAGCCACGATATTGCGTAATTCTATCTCAAACAAATCTTCTCCCTTAACCTTTACCGGCACAAGACGGCTTTGCTTGTTGCAAATACTACAAGTATAAACCTTGCCCGCAATGCTCACATCAATAGTAATGCCTTTTATTTGGATGTCACAACCCTTCGGCAACGGCAACTCCGACATAACATATTCAAGATGCACAGATTCTTTTTTTTCGTTTTTTCTTCCTTTCATACTTGAAACGCCAACTTTTGTGGTCGCAAAATTACACATTACAAACAATTAATAACCAATACAGTAACAAGTTGAAACGATATAGCAATAAGTCAACACAATACTCGCAAACCACATTAACTTATAGACCAAATGTTACTTTACAAAAAGCAATGGCGGCAGACTTGCCACCATTGCAACCGAAAAATTATTCGCCTTTGTCACGAGAATGGTAATATTCCTTGTTGTTGGGGTTCAACTGGTTCGAATGATTATCTAGCTCCGCCTTGTTACGTTGAATATTGTTTGGGATGAATTCTATGCTATCACAATAAACATCAAAATCTGCATACAGATTGTTATGGTTATGCAAATGGTTACAAAGATCCTGTCCTTTTAGATAATCCATTTTAACAACATAAGTTCCTGCACCTGTAAGAAATTCAATAACAGCCTGGTCGTTATTACCGCATCCCAAAACTCGTCTATCGCCACATTCCTGTTTACTTAGTTTTATTGAAATTACATTAATTAAACTAATCATCACATTATCATGTGAATTACTAAAACGCAAATACCAATAATGGTCTAAAAACATTTCTAATCTATTCATAATAAAATCTTTTAATTCGTTATTATTTTTTTCATCTTCTTTTTTACTACCGTAATCTTGACATACATAATCGTCATCATAATCGTCGTCATAATCGTCATCGTCAAAATAATGACACCAATTTTTATTCATACTTTTTACTAAAAGGAGAGCCGCACGAGAAACGCTCTCTCTTTGAATTATTACTGGACATTCTCGTGCACATGTCCTCAAGCATGTTTTATTTCTTCACATTGCCTCTACCATTACCACTTGGCTTTCCAGTTGTACTTGAATAGTTTGGGTTTCCTTTAGCCATAAATTACACCTCCTTTCTGAATTTTAGAATTAAACATCTAGTTTTCACACAACACCACTATAAATCGTTGTCTCTACCTTTGCCAGACTTATGTCCTGTTTTCTTGCTAGGCCAACCTGCTGTTTGTTTGGTCTTTGCCATTGCTTTTACCCTTTTTTTTAAATTAAACTTAAGCATATAATATCCCTATAAATGTTTTTACACATTTTACAATCTGTTAAAATTCAGCAAATTAACTACATATTAAAATCTATGTACCAGTATTTTTCTTCTAAAACTCTTTTTATTTCGAGACCTTCTTCGGACAATGGCAACTGCAACATTCCATTTCCTCGCTTTGCTTCCAATGCTCCAAGCAACAACTGCAACAAATAAGGTTCATCTGGTGCCACTTGCAAAGCCATTCTAAAACACTCTATAGCTTTATCATACATTTTTTTATTAAAATATAAAACACCTAAAACACGCCATCCGTCCCAATACTCTGGCATCATATTAGTTATGTTTTCTGCTATCTTAAACTTTTTATCTGCGTTGCCAGTCCTCTCAACAGCTTTAATCCTGCTTTCAATATCATTTTCTATCTTTATTGGTATTAATTGAGGCTTACACTGGGTGATTAAGAAGTAATTTGTAGCATAACTTTTTAATATGTAGTCGTTATTTACCTCATCTATCAAATCACTCAAGTTCTTATATTTATCAGAATTATGCTCCAACAAATATAGCAAGTCAAAATAATTGACCTTAAGCACACCGCCATCATACTCATGTAGGCAATTCTCGTAAGATGTTGTTACATACCACTTAACAATTTTGCAATCTGCATCCTCATTACTCTCATATAAATTAAGTTGGCGCACAGCCTTTCTGTCGGTCATTATAGTTTCTTTATAAACATCTTTAGGTGTCAACTTAAATGTAGTCCTTTTTAGTTGGATTAGCAGTAATGTATCTCCTTGTTTTACCTTAATATCGACATCACCACTTTTGTGTTCATTCCCATTATTATCAACAATAACAGTCCAGCCTTTATTTTCAAAGCACTCTGCAAGTTTATTTTCAAATTCTTTATTTGAAACAATCCTAATATCTTCATTTATATTTTTCCTATACAAATCCAAAATCTTGGTTACAGAACTATACAACCATTCATTACCCAAAAACATTGTTGCTGTCAGCATTACCTCATCGCTAATCCTTATGAAAGGTTTTTGCATTACATCATACGAAAGGTTATATCTGTCAAAATCACTATCATTAAAATCAAAGCAAAACAATGAAAATGTTTTATCAAACAAATCTTCAAATTTCGTCTTTTCTTCCGGAGAACAATATTCCAATGAATCAGACGCTTGTTTTTTTAAAACCCATTTGCTATGCACCTCAAATGGCATAACAGACCTTGATGTATCATCGCCGTCTTTAAACATCTTGGCACATACCCTCCACAAAGCTTCCTTATAAGAACGAGAAACACAATATTGAGCTATAAGAGGCCGTTCATAACGATTCAATCTATTCACACTTAGACCTATTAAAGGAGAGAATATAGGAAATGTATCAATTTCGTGACCTTTCCATTTGATTTTACCCAAACACAAATCATCAAGCATTTTCATTATCATACATTGAATACTGCAATACTCTTCGTTTGCCTCACCATCAACATACAACCCTTTTTCTTCTTGCAAGTAATCAAATAAGGAATTTGCATCGCCTTGATAACGCAAATTATTCAATTCATATCTAATGCCATTTAATTTCCATTCGCCGAAATCTTTTGGCTTCTGCTCTATAAATACAGAATTATTTATAAACTTTGGTTCAAACGTTAAATCATAGCAATATGGATCAAGTTCTTTGTTCAAAAAATCCACATAAGAACTTATTGATTCAAAAAAATTCATTGCTATCTCAGACACTCCATTAAAACTATATTTAAATAATCTGACACATTCTCCTTCTATAACATCTCTCGAAAGTCCCTTACATTGGTTTCTAAAGTCAGAGCGAAATAACATTTCAACAAAGATATCATATCCCCAACTTAAGTATTCGACGTCTGTTCCAAACATCTTTTTTTGAAACCTTTTTTCTTCAAGCCAAACCACATAGTCAACATATCCACGAAGAAGTCCATATTTTTCATCTTCTATTGAACAAATATATTTTTTAAACCCTTCACAGACACGATTCCATAGCTTATATTCTTTTTCTTTCAATGCATTCCATACCTGTTTATGCACTTCAACTATCTCCGACTCGAAAATTTTACTTTTATAGAAATTGATTTTTTCTTCTCGCAGAAAAGACTTTGAGGTTCTGACTAGCAGACAAAACAAATCAGGATTACTCTCAGCAATAATATTTTCTAAATCTTCAGAAAATAACTTCTTATTAAGAAAGTAATCTCCAAAATACCTGTCAGCGTATTCACACAACAATAATCGTTGTAATAAATCCGTTTTATCACACAATGATTTTACAACTTCTTTTGAACTTAATTTATCTAAGTTCAACAACACATTATCCTTCTCGTCTCTTATAGAAGGATTGTTCCTGTTGTCATAAATGACGTATTCTTTGTCTTTCATGCTATAACCTTTTTAAAATCTATTTCGCAAAGCGAAGGTTCAATTACACGAATGACATCGCAAATATATCTTTTATTTTTCACCTGCAAAAGAAATTTTGATTTTTTTATTCCAAACTTTTTCCCTTACTTTGCACTCTTAAATTTGACAACAATGCGTAAATTATCATTATTATTAACTATGGCATTAGTGCTTCTTGTAGCGCTGCCATGCAAATCCCAAAAGAAAGTGAAAGAACTAAAGACATTGGAAGATTCCGCAGCATACGCTATCGGAATGCAGTTCGGACAAGCTCTTAAACAGGGCAACCTCCAAAACATCAACATCGAAATCCTTACGAAAGGTTTGCAGGACGAACTTAATGGTGCTGCTATCATGGACCAACACCAGTACGAATCAACCCTCGAAGCTTTCTTCACAAAGAAAATGAAGGAAGACAATGCTGAAAAGGTTGCCGAAGGTGAAAAATTCCTCGCAGAAAACGCTAAACGTCCTGAGGTTAAGACTACTGCTAGCGGCCTTCAGTACGAAGTTATTACCGAAGGTACTGGCGCAAAGCCTGCTGCAACTAGCACAGTAAGAGTACACTACGAAGGTACAACTATCGCCGGAAAGGTTTTCGACAGCTCATACCAGAGAAACGAACCAGCTGAATTCCCGCTTAACCGCGTAATTGCAGGTTGGACAGAAGGCCTGCAGCTTATGACTGTTGGTTCTAAGTACAAATTCTATATCCCTTACGACCTTGCATACGGAGAACGTGGTGCTGGTCAGGATATTAAGCCGTTCGAAACTTTGATTTTCGTAGTTGAATTACTCGAAATCAAGTAATCAGAATTTACCAAATAAAAATACAATCCCGGACAAGTAATCTGTTCGGGATTTTTTTTAATATCAAACAAAATAAATGCTACTTTTGCATCAAAATTTAAAGACATGAGAAAGATAAGTTTATTGTTAATTGCAGCTGCCACCATCATGATGGTTTCTTGCGAAGGGAAAAAGAACAATGTTGAAATCACAGATTTCACCGACTCTGTAAGTTATGCTATTGGCCTTAGTTTGTACGAAATGTACGCTGGCGACGGTATCAGCGAAAAGACAAATCCTGAAATCGTACTCAAGGCATTCAGCGACCGAATCAACGACACAACAATGCTTACAGACGAAGAAAGGGATAACATTATAAATAGGTATATGCAGCAAATGCAAGCTGAACAGATGGCCGCACAGGCAAAACAATTCGAAGGCGTAAAGACTGCCGGCGAAGAATACCTTGCCGAAAACGCAAAGCGTGCCGAAGTCAAGACAACAAACAGCGGCTTGCAGTATGAAGTAATAAAGGAAGGTAAAGGCACAAAGCCACAAGCTACTAGCACAGTTCGAGTTCATTACGAAGGCAAGACTATTGATGGAAAAGTTTTCGACAGCTCATACGAAAGAGGCGAACCTGCCGAATTTCCGCTTAACCGCGTAATCCCAGGCTGGACTGAAGGTTTGCAGCTTATGTCGGTCGGTTCAAAATATATGCTATACATACCATATCAACTTGGTTATGGCGAACGCGGTGCCGGCGAGAACATCCCACCGTATTCTGCTTTGATTTTCACAGTTGAACTTCTTGAAGTTAAATAAAGGTTACACATAAAATAACCATAATCAAAAGCCGATTCTTATCGGCATTTTTTATGACCAGACTTGTTAATAAAAAAGCAAAATCATTTTAGCACGTTGAAAGAAATAAATTTAATTTTGCAAAAGTTAATAGAAGTAAAATGCAAAAGGCCATCATAACGATAATATCAGTTGCAACAATATTATTATCAGCATCTTGCAACAAAACGAAAAACCCCGCATCTTCAAAACTTACTAACCTTAAGGACTCTGCAAGTTATGCCATGGGCATTATTCTAGGCCACCAGTACATGGACGAACAGATGGATACTCTTTTGAACGGCGAACTTACACTAAACGGAATAACCGACCTTATGAAATACGACACCACACTTCTTTCCGTTGAAGAGGCCGCCAATGTAATGAGAGATTTTTCACGCGTTATTATGGACCAGAAATACGGAGCGAACAAAAAGGCCGGTGAAGATTTCCTTGTAAAAAATCAGTCTAACACAGGTGTAAACCTCACTCCTAGCGGACTACAATATTCAGTAATAACAGAAGGTAACGGTTCGGCACATCCATCATACAACGACATTGTCAAGATTAAGTTTAAAGGATACAAGATTGACGGAACACTTTTCGGCGACACCGGCGAAACTCCGATCGAAACAAACTTCATGAATGTACCAAAAGGGGTTGCAGAAGGCATCCTGCTTATGACACCAGGTGCAAAATACAAGTTCTACCTTCCGTACTATCTCGCCTTTGGCGAAGCCGGTTACCAGACGGTGGAACCTTATTCAACTGTTATTTTCGATGTCGAACTTGTTGAAATAGTCAAAAAATAATTTTCAAGCCGAAAGTTTTCTACTTTCGGCTTTTTTTTAAATAAGAGTAGTAATTAAAAAATAATAGCAAAGACGATGAAAAATAAAAGTTTAATCTCAATCAACGACTACACAAAAGAGGAATATTTCCGTATCCTCGAAGTCGCTGCAGACTTTGAAAAGAATCCGAACCAGAAACTACTGGACAACTATGTTGTTGCATCTCTATTCTTTGAGCCATCAACACGTACACGCCTAAGTTTCGAAACCGCTATACAGCGTCTGGGTGGCAGAGTCATCGGTTTCAGCGAAGCAACAAACACAAGTCAGGCAAAAGGCGAATCCTTCAAGGACACCATTATGACAATCAGCAAGTATGCCGACCTCATTGTAATGCGCCATCCTATCGAAGGTAGCGCTCGCTTTGCAAGTGAAGTTTCCCGCGTTCCAATCATCAACGCCGGCGACGGATCCAACCAGCACCCTACCCAATGCCTTCTCGACCTTTATTCCATATACAAAACTCAGGGAACCCTCGAAAACTTGACACTCTCCCTTGTCGGTGACCTTAAGTACGGACGCACAGTTCACTCTTTGCTTATGGCTATGTCGGAATTCAACCCTACTTTCCACTTCATTTCACCAGCAAGCTTGAAAATGCCTCAGCAGTACAAGGACTTCCTCGACACAAAGGGAATCAAGTACTACGAACACGAAGAACTCGAACCGAACATCAAGGATTCTGATATCGTATATGTAACAAGAGTACAGCGCGAAAGATTCTCTGACCTGCTTGAATACGAAAAGGTTAAGAACGTTTATGTCTTGAAGAACAAGATGCTTGAAGGCACAAAGGACAACATGAAGGTTCTCCACCCGCTACCTCGCGTAAACGAAATTGATGTCGACGTAGATTCAAATCCAAAGGCATACTATTTTGAACAGGCAGAAAACGGTGTTTATACAAGAATGGCAATTATCGCCCTAATTTTAGGTCTCAAATAAATTAAAAGTCATGAAAGAAGAATTAACAGTAAAGGCAATCGAAAACGGAACCGTTATCGACCACATACAAGCCGACAAAGTATATAAAATAATCTCAATAATCGGTCTCGAAGACTTTGACACTCCTGTATTTATCGGCAATAATCTTCCTAGTAAAAAATACGGAAAGAAAGCAATCATCAAAATCGCCGACAAATTCCCGGATGCTAACGACGCAAACAAGATCGCACTTATCGATCCGCACGCAGTTATCAACATTATCAAGGATTACAAGGTCGTTGAAAAATATCAGGTTACTCTTCCTGAAAAGGTTGAAGGTATCGTTAAATGCTTCAACCCTAAGTGCATAACCAACTACGATAAGGTTAAACAAAAATTCACTATCGTAAAGAAAGATGGCAAAATTGGTCTGAAGTGCCACTATTGCGAAAAAATCACTTGGGAAGACAATATGGAAATTATTTAACGCTAAAAATAATTACAAAAAAAATGGAAGTCATTTGGCTTCCATTTTTTGTATCAAAACATTTTATCACTTATCTCCAAAATCAACATTCTTGAGGTAATCAGCAGCAATGCAGGCCTCCTTGTACCATTCTTCGCCATACTTGCGAATCAACGGCTCTTTCAGGTACTCATAAATCTTGATATTTCTCTCGTTTCCTAGTTTAACTGCATCCTTGCAAATATTCCAGACATCGTAGTTAACTGCTTCAAACGAAGAATATCTCTTTATTCGTATCGGATAAAGATGACAAGAAATCGGTTTGCGGAAGTCTACAAGACCTTCCTCCCAAGCCTTTTCAATTTCGCAATAGATAATCCCATCGGAATTTTTGTTTGCGAAAACACAAGCTCCTGCTTTTCCAATAATTGATGTTGTCAAGTCGCCTTCTATGTCAAGCATGGCAACACCTTTTTCGTCAATTACCGACTTAGCTTCATCTGTAAGCCGATTATATATTATAGGCAGAATCTGCTCAAGTTTCTCCTTTTCCTCATCCTCCAACGGAGCCCCAGAATCGCCTTCGAGACAGCAAATCCCCTTGCACTTGCAAATATCGCAGGCAAAGCACTTGCGAAAAACATCAAAATGGACAACTTTATTATCAATATCTATCATAGCGAAAAACACTATATTGAAACCCGAAGCCCATCGTATGCCTCAATAGTATCGGGAAATATTTCACGGGCCTCATTTACAATTTCTTCCGAAGTATATCTAGTAGAAAAATGTCCTAGCAAAAGTCTCTTCACCGACATTTCCTTTGCCAGTTTTGCCGCCTGCGATGCCGTTGTGTGACACGTAGCCCGGGCTAGTTCGGCATTCTTGTCCATAAACGTTGCCTCGTGATATAGCAGATCGACGTCACCGACATAATCGACCAACCGCTTCAACGGCAAAGTGTCAGAACTATAAGCATATCTTTTGGCCAGAACTGGCGACGTCGTAACCTCTTCGGACCTGACAACAGAACCATCTTCCAGTTCCACGTCCTCGCCCCTCTTCAGACTTACAATCTGTGCTATCGACAGGTCATACTGCGAAATAGATTCCTTACGCAAATTCCTCTCCCTATCAACCTCCTTGAACAGGAAGCCCCATGTAGGTTTGGTATGCACCAATGGGAAACTATATACCTCGAGATTTTTATCCTTGCACAACAGGACCTTTCCACTAGCATCAAGGTAATGGTAATTAACCTTGAATCCAAGATCATGGTCCAACGAGGAGAACAACTGCGTACATATTGATTCCAGTTTTTCTGGGCAATAAATATCTACTGGCTGTTTGCGTCCGAGCATGGAAAATGTGGAAAGCAAGCCGAACAATCCAAAAATATGATCACCGTGAATATGTGAAATAAAAATATTCTTTAACCTCCCATAGGCCAAAGAATATTCGCGCATTCGAATTTGCGTCCCCTCGCCACAATCTATTAGATATGGCGTTTCATTATACAAGACGACTTGTGCCGACGTGTGTCGCCTAATTGTAGGCAGCGCACTGCTGGAACCTAGAATCTGTACTTCAAACGACATTAGTTGTTCGGTGTTTCCTCGATAATTTGAGCGTCCTCAACGGCTTCTGGCAATTCCTCCTTACTGTTGAATTCCTTAATCGACTTGCGCACCTTGAACGATTCAAGGCAGAACAAAACGCCGAGAAGGATCATCAATACGCCAAGCAAAATAGCCATCATCCTATTGCCGAAATCAGGATTCTTTATAAATACGACACCAAGAGCGGCACATGCCAATAAAACTAATATCGAGAAAATCAAATATATGCGGGATACGGTTGAACCATTTGTATGATATCTCAAGTTAGTGACAATCATTGCAATGGCGCCGAGCAGAATTATTACGCCAAGAATTATCGCGAAAATCTTAACCAGTTCGTCTGCGAAGCAGAAAACCAGCACACCGCCAACCATAGCGCAAACCATCATCGACGTCATGACAATCTTCATTGCCAATGGCTCGCCGCTTTTCTTCACAAACCTAACTATTATCATGGCCAAAGCCGATACAGCTATTAATCCACCGGCAATTCTCAACAAATATCCAAAAAAACTTTCTCCTAAAATGATAGCCAACACACCAATCAGCAGTAAAACTATGCCTGCAGTCAGCATTGAATTAGATGCAAAAAACGATTTTTTCATATACAAAATATTTAAGACATATATTCAACAAAAAAAGCTCCTAAGAGGTTCTCTCGGAGCTCAAATATTTTCAAGCAAGAAGAATAATTAGAATCTTCTCTCTTTGATTCTTGCCTTCTTACCAGTAAGTTCACGCAAGTAGTAAATCTTTGCTCTACGAACACTACCGTATTTGTTAACATCGATTGACTCGATGAACGGAGATGCAAATGGGAATACTCTTTCTACACCAAAAGCACCCGACATCTTACGTACTGTAAAAGTAGCTGTACGTCCTGTTCCATTAAGCTGTATCACTACGCCTCTGAACTGCTGAATTCTTTCCTTGTTACCTTCCTTAATCTTGTAACTTACTGTAATAGTATCACCAGCTTTGAATTTTGGAAATTCTCTTACCTGTTCCAAATTCTGCTCAACAATATTCATTAAATTCATCACGAAAACTTTTTATTATTCCTTAAAATTTTGGACTGCAATATTAGTACATTTTTTTCATATGCCGTAATTTTTTGCCGTCTTTTTCACCATTTGTTACCAACAATCAAATGTTATTAACTATTCAACTGTATATCAACACATTACAACTACTACTTCATGAATTTGATAATCATGATTTCGCAAATAATGAATAAAAAGGCCAACAGAACGAAGTATTTCCACAAAGGTTTTCCTTCCGAAAATTCCTTAAAATCGACAGAAGACGAATCAAGCTCATCAAAATTCAAGACTTTTGCCTTACCTTGAAATTCACGTTGATTAATGTCTTCAAGTTCGTCAATTGTCAGATAGTCCTGCATGGACTCGTTCCTGTTGTAGTTCAACGACAGCAAGGCTATCGTGTCGTCGTTGGCACAAAGATCGTAAATGCCGGCACTTTTCATATTGTCTGGGATAAAGACATTGAGCAGACCTGCATTGTATCGCACATCGACATAACTAGACTCGCCATGCGAATCACGAATTACATACGAGTTTCCGGTTTCGTACGACTCTACCCTAACCCTTGCCATAGTCTCGCTTCCCACTGTTGCATAAAGCGAGTTGACAATCTGAGAATTCATAGCCATATTATACATTGCCGGCGAGAAGGCGACACTTTTGGTAAAGTCAAGATTTTTACTGTCGATTGGTGCGGCGAGAACATACATTCTTCCATTGCCATACTCACCTGCAACCAAAAGAGGATCTGAATTTTCGAGAGTAAGCGCCGAAGAAAACGAAGCCTTTGAAAACAATACCAGCTTGTGCGACACATCAACATTCGGCAGGCTACTCTGCTTCTCCTCCTTCGAAAACACATCCTTATACAGGTTGTTGGCATAATCGATTCCATACAACTTCATGTCGCTGTTGATAGTTCCAGTAAATTTCCCCAATGCAAACAACTCGAGGAAAGCATTCAGCGATGTGTAATTGACAGTAGTGCCTGGAATTAGGCAAACAGAACCACCATTGTTGACAAACATCTTCAGCTTTTCGCCAAGTCCCGACGAGATTTCCGACACCGAATTCAGCACGACAAGGTCATAGTCGTCGATATTCACATCCGACTCGTGTCCCTGACGCACCTGCACAAGCTCGAAATTATCATCGTCCTTGCCATACAAGGCCGACAGGCATCGGCTTTCGGAGAGAGCATTTATCGACAGTATCCTAGTCTTTCCCGTAACACCATAACTATAATACATTATATTATCGTAGACAATAGGATAATCCGATATTTCGAGACGTGCCGACACATTTCCATTTGCCGTGTTCTGATATGCTATTTCTATGTCAACAGAATCGTCTGACTCGACATTAAAACTTGTCATTGCCTTCAGTGAATCATTTACATACAACTGCAACGGAATATCGTAGAAGCCATCGGCCGACTTGTTCTGCACCCTCACCTTAAGTTTCTCGTTCTGCCCCATCCTATGTACAGGAGTCTCAAACCAGCACGAATCAATATACAGGTTGCTGACCTTCATAGGATTCAACGACATAAACACAGCATCCACATTTTCGTCCAGTTCAGTTTCAATCCCCTCAAACATCGACTTCTGCATATCGGAAATCACATAAAGAGTTGCCTTGTTGCCGTCGCGGACAAAGAAATTGGCCTTTACTATCAAGTCGTTAACCGACAATGAGCTGGCCGTTATTTCACATTCGTCAATGCTAGTAACCACCTGGTCGCGGTTTAGCGTGGCACGCAAATCGGAATTGCAGTCATTAGACAAAAAGATGTAGTTCATCGATGCCGAATTGGCATACACAAGATCCTTGGCAGTCTGCTTGGCCCAGTCGAAGACCTTTCCCTTTGCAGCATCGGCGTCCATGCTGAACGAATTGTCGATGTATATAATTGACAGTTCGGCCGGATTATTATCTTCCTTATAATTATTAGGAATGAAAGGTCCCGCAAACACAATCACCAACATTGCGATTGTAAGCATTCGGGCTATTAATATCAGTATCTGCTTGAGTTTTGTTTTTGTGCGTGTTTCCTTCTTAATATCCTCTATGAAAGCAGTATTGCTGAAATATACGACCTTGGGCTTGCGGAAATTAATAAGGTGTATTATCACAGGGATAAGCATTGCGAACAACACCCAAAGGAAACCGGGATTCAAAAAACTCATAACCTAAAATTTGTGCAAAGATAAGGAATTTGTTTGAAATAGTTCGAAATAGTTTGATGTTGTTCGTGTTGTTTGATATTGTTCGAAATAGTTTGATATTGGTTGAGGTTGTTTGACGCTACGCTGTTTGAAGGTGTTCCAAATTGTTCGCCGTTGCATCGTTCCTCTCCACGCACCCTGAGCGGCAGTCGAAGGGGCGTTGTATCTATTGATTACGTCTTCGCGGCTTCGACTATCGCTCAGCTAGCGGAAAAAAAAAATTATTCCAAAACTTACGCTTTTTTACCCTATTATAGCCTACAACATATCCACAAACAACCGAAAACAATTGTAAAAGCAACAATTATCTTATTATTAAATTATTAATTATCAACCACTTACCCCCCCCCTGAAAAAAAAACCCAAAAAAAACTTATTTTTGCAAGAAAAAAGCATTATATTTGCTGCAATGATATACTATATAATTTAGACTGTAAAAACACACAAAGTTATATTTGTTTAATAAATTCGACAAAATATATGTATGTTTTAATTAGTATACAAACTACGTAACTTTGTTGAAATATTTACCAGCCTAAGATTGATATTTGTTATGAAGGATTTATTGTCTACCATATTATTACTGTTTCTTGGCTTGTTTTCGGCTGTTGCCCAGCAACCGCGAACAACAATGGGTGTAGACTTCTGGACTGTCTTTATGACAAATATGAATTTCACAGATACCAACACTGCTTTAGAGGTAAGCATTACAGTATCAGCATTGCGAGATTGCTCGTTTACCATCGAAAATCCAAATACCGGCTGGAGTGAAACCCATAATGCTTATGCCGGAAGGTCAGTAAAGGTTGTGCTGCCCAAAACCGAATGCTACATTAGTTCCGAGGGGCGCCACAACCTGTTGTCAATTATGGAACCTACAAACCGTTGCCTGCATTTGTTTTCCACCGATACCGTATCGCTGTGCACTGCCAATTTTTATTCTGCCTCTTTTGATGGAGCCAGCATATTGCCAACTCCGGCACTTGGCAGCGAATATATTGTGCAGACAATGCCTGTTACAGGTTTTGCATATCCGCCAATTTTTTCGGTTACGGCTATCGAAGACAACACGGTAGTAGACATCATTCCTCAGCACCCTTTGCAAAACGGCTCAATGCCACCAGCAAACAATTTTACCGAACCGATGACCGTATCGCTCAACCGCGGACAGTCCATACAGGTATGCGGAGGATCAGTTAACCCGCGCGACTGTTCCGGAGCAAGGGTAATCGCACGCAACAACAAAAAGATTGTTGTCATCAATGGGAACAAGCGTACAGGTGTAATTCTTCATACTTCTACCGACCACATATACGAGCAGGCGGTTCCGGTCAATTCGTGGGGCAAGCATTTTATCCTAACAGCCACCGAATTACGTTGCAAAGACGTGGTACGAATAACAGCATCGGGCGATGATACCGAGATTGTGATGAACGGCAACGTGATGTCAACAATCAACGCAAACGAAACTTTTGAATTTGAACTTGACTCAAGCAACAGAGCCAATTTTATTGAGACGACGTCGCCAAGCGCGATGTACCTATACACAGTGACAGCGGCCAACTGCACAGATTCGATTGGAGAGATTGACTCTATTGGCGACCCGGCAATGGTTTGGATTGCTCCTATCGAACAAAGTATCGAAGATGTAGTTTTTTCGACGTTTATGCCTTCGTTCGAAGCGGAATTTATGCCCTCGAGACATTTTGTAAATCTGGTAACAAAAACCGAAAACATACAATTTATGCGCATCGACAATATTCCAATAACCTCGGAGTTCGTCCCTGTGCCATCAAATCCGCAATATTCGTATGCAAGAGTCGAAGTGTCGCACGGAAGCCACAAAATTACCAGCAACTATGGCTTTACTGGTCACGTATACGGGCTCGGCAAAGTCGTATCCTATGCATATTCTGTCGGGTCAAAGGTGATAAACCTCGAGGAAGAAATGCACGTCGGCGACGCAAACGCCAATTCACCAGATGCAATACACCATTATTGCATTGGTGACGTAATCGACCTCAGCGTTGAAGTATCGTGTCCGACCGACAGCATTATTTGGACTTTTGGTGATGAAACACGTCTTGCCGGCACCGAAGTATCGCACAGTTATACCACCGAAGGCAACTACTTGGTCGAAATGCACATATATTATCCAGCAGGCAACACTTGTTCATTCGACCCCGAAAGCGTACACACATTTGACATTTTCGTACACCAACCTTATAATATCGTGAACAATCATTCCGCCAGATACGGCGACACGCTTTATATCCAAGGGAATAATATAGTTGCAGTATCAGATACGATAATACATGGGGACTACATATCACAATTCGGCTGCGACAGTCTTGTTACCGACAATATTTTCATACGGCCATACCAATTAAATGGAATTACCGCCGAAATTTGTGCCGGTGAAACATATACGTTAAATAACTTTAATGTTTCCGAAGCCGGAACATATTATCAATACAATATTTCCGTAAATGGCACCGATAGCATTGTAGTGCTAAACCTTAGACTAAACGCCAATCCACAGGTTTATATCAACAGTAGCGGCACAATGTGCAATGGCGGTGCCGAACTCACGGCCAGCGGCAATTTCGAATACCTATGGTCGACAGGTAGCACTTCTCAAACAATCGACATCAACAGTCCAGGAACTTATTCGCTTACAGCAACAGATGAGAATTCTTGCACGGCTTCAGCACAAATATTCATCGCCCCCGAGGTTTCGGCAAATGCAGAAGTTGGCGAAATAATGTGCCACGGCGGAGTAACGCAGGTTGAAATCTCGGCAGAAAACGGAATTGGGCCCTATTATGGCGAAGTTACAGAAACTGTCGGAGCGGGAACATACGAATATTACGTTACCGACGCTACCGGCTGTGTATCGTCAGTCATTGTCGAAGTTGTTGAGCCCAAACCGATAACATTATCGTTTCAAACAACCGACAATCCCTGCTATGGCGACACCATAGGAACAATCACAGCCAGCGCTAACAATGGAATTGCTCCGTATTCATATTTTTGGCAAGACGGCACAACCGACAGCACATTGAACAACCTTTCCGCAGGTTTTTATTATCTTACAGTTTCCGATGTAAACGGATGTACCGGAACTGCCGCCGCCGAACTTGCCGATCCTTCCGAAATCGAATTACAAATTTCCGCACAAATGCCTATATGCTCTTCCGACAACTACGGAAGCGCTACCATAAATGCTACAGGCGGCAACGGCGGATTCAACTACTCCTGGAGCAACAGTTTCAACTCGCCTTCCGTCGACAGTCTGCCAATAGGGACATATTCGTTAACCGTCACTGATACATTTGGCTGCTCAGCATCGACAACCATAACAATTTCCGCACTCGACAGCATTGAGATAAACCTAATTACGACGAACTTACGCTGCGATTTGGACAGTAGCGGTGCGATTGCTTCCGATGTAAAATACGGACTGGAACCTTTTTCGTATTTTTGGAGTAACGGCGACTCTTTACCAAATATCACCAATCTCGAAGCAGGGCCTTACACTCTTACCGTTACCGACGGATATGGCTGCACGACACAAGGGACAACAGAAGTAACCGAACCGCAAAGTCTTGAATTCGAAAAAATTGTCATCCAAGACCCAACTTGTGCATACCTAAGCGACGGTATTATTCTTCTCTCTACAGTTGGCGGTGAAGAACCATATCATTTTTCGTGCAACAGACATTATATTGCTTCGCCACAGCGAACACATATTGGAAATGGCAATTATCTGTTTGCGGTAACCGATGCTATGGGTTGCAGAAACGAAATACTAATTACCCTTGACTCTCCTGAATCTTGCCTTCATATACCGAATGTGTTTACGCCAAACGCAGATGGCATTAACGACTATTGGGTAATTGAAGGCATAGAAAAGTTTCCCAACGCAGAAGTTAGCGTATTCAACCGATGGGGTCAAAAACTATATTCTTGCAAAGAAGGCTGTTTGGAAGGTTGGAATGGCCGTTTCCGTGGGCATTTTGTTCCTGCAGGTTGCTATACTTACATTATCAACACCAATGTAGAAGACCTAAAATTTTCGGGTGTAGTAACTATAATATACTAGCGCCACGTAGCACAAATTTCATCGCATAGCCGATTTATATTTTTTATTGCAAACTACCGAAAATTATCTTAACTTTGCGCTCGCCAATTTTATTGGCATAACTATCAATGTATTTCTAAAAAAAATTAAATATGGCAAGCAGAAGAAAAGAAATGTTTCCTAACGTTACCGACGCAGAATGGAACGACTGGAAATGGCAGGTTCGCAACAGAATCGAAACATTGGAACAACTGAAAAAATACGTTTCGTTGACTCCAGAAGAAGAAGAAGGCGTTGCAAAGTCATTGAAGACCCTTCGTATGGCAATCACTCCTTATTATTTAAGTTTGATTAATCCAGACGATCCTAACGATCCGGTTCGCAAGCAGGCAATCCCAACAGCAGCAGAACTTCATCAAGCAGACGCCGATCTTCTCGACCCGCTTCACGAAGACGAAGATTCTCCTGTTCCTGGTCTTACACACCGTTATCCGGACAGAGTTTTGTTCCTAATCACAGATATGTGTTCAATGTACTGCCGTCACTGCACACGCCGCAGATTCGCAGGTCAACACGACTGCCAGTCTCCATCAGAACGCATACAGGCAGCTATCGACTATGTAGCACGCACTCCACAAGTTCGCGACGTCCTTCTTTCTGGTGGCGACGCCCTTATGGTCGACGACGATATGTTGGAATCAATTATCCAACGTCTTCGCGCCATCCCGCACGTTGAAATCATCCGTATCGGTTCAAGAACTCCGGTTGTATGCCCGCAGCGTATTACCGAACATCTTGTTGAAATGTTGAAGAAGTACCATCCAATCTGGTTAAACACTCACTTCAATCACCCGAATGAGGTTACCGAAGAATCGGCAGCAGCATGTGCTCGCCTTGCCAACGCTGGTGTTCCTTTAGGAAACCAGTCGGTATTGCTCCGCGGAATCAACGACAACGTCGACATCATGAAGAAACTTGTACACAAGCTCGTTATGATGAGAGTTCGCCCGTACTACATCTACCAGTGCGACCTTTCTATGGGTCTTGAACATTTCCGTACTCCAGTTTCAAAGGGTATCGAAATTATCGAAGGTCTTCGTGGTCACACATCGGGATATGCTGTTCCAACTTTCGTAGTTGACGCTCCAGGTGGTGGCGGAAAGATTCCGGTAATGCCTAACTACTTGATTTCGGAAAGCCCGACAAGAGTTATTCTCCGTAACTACGAAGGCGTTATCACAACCTACACCCAGCCAACCGATTACGTTGACAACACCGCCAAGGTTGAAGAAGGCCAGATTAAGCCGGAAGGCGTTCTCCGTCTTGTAAAGGGCGAACAGATGGCTCTCGAACCAAACAACCTCGCACGCAAGGAAAGACACACTAAAAAATAATACTTAACGCATCAAATAAAGGCGTGGTAATCACGCCTTTATTTTTTATTGCAATGCCGTTCGTAAACGAAATATTGAAATATCGTTCGCTGTCGATTGTCGGAATGGAAAAGAACACCGGCAAGACGGAATGCCTGAACTATATCATCAGACGGCTGAACGACAGTGGGAAAAGCATTGCAATTACCTCTATTGGCATCGACGGGGAAACCGTTGACCAAGTAACAAACACACACAAGCCCGAAATCGAAATCACACCCGGCACATTGTTCGTAACAGACGAAAAACATTACAAAACACGCAAGATAACGTCGGAAATACTAAACATTTCGAAACAATCGACATCGCTCGGACGACTTGTTACAGCAAAGGCAAAATCGCAGGGGAAGCTGATTTTTTCCGGCCCGTCGAGCACAATGTGGATTAAGGATGTCATCGCTGAAATGCAGGATCTTGGTGCCGACCTGACCATTATCGATGGTGCCCTGTCGCGCAAATCGCTCGGCTCGCCATCGGTTACCGACTGCATGATACTTTCGACCGGCGCAGTTGTGTCGCACGACACAAACGAACTTATCCGCAAGACTAAATTCGTTTACAACCTTATCAACACAGAAAAGTACGAATCTAACTTATGCGAAAGTCTACTGCAAACAGAACGCGGACTTTGGGCTATCGACAACGAAAACCACATCCACGACCTCAGCATAGACTCAACCCTTTTGCTCGAAAAGAACAAGGACAAGCTCTTTGAATACGGAAATACAATTTTTGCCAGCGGAATTGTCAGCGACAAAGTGTTGAATCTGCTAAGAATGCAAAAGGACATACAAAGCACAACCCTGATAGTGAAGGATTTCACCAAGATTTTTGTCACACCTGAAACACTCTACTCCTACCTGTCAAAAGGCGGGAAAATAAAGGTCCTGCTAAAGACCAAGCTAATTGCCGTGTGCGTAAACCCCACATCTCCTGCCGGATATGTAATTAATTCAGAAAAGATTACCGCAGAGCTTTCCGAAGCATTGCAAATCCCCGTTTACGACATCTTCAAGACAAAATATACTACCGAATAAACCTTAAACATATTGCCATGTACCAGACGATTTCAGTATCAAGCGAATCAAACATCACGACCATAAAATTCGACAACGAGCAGACAATGAACGCAATGAGCCAGCTTTTCCTAAAGGAACTGCACGAAGCAATAGAAAGCGTCCGCAGCGATAAGGATTGTCGAGTTCTGATTCTCCGCGGCACCGAAAAAGTCTTTTCTGCCGGTGGTAACCTACACGAGATAGCAGCCGCCGACTATGAAACTGCAGTGCTAATGGCAACCAACGCCCATTACATTTACGACGGAATACTAAACTTAGAAATTCCAGTAATAGCCGCATTGGACGGAATAGTATACGGCGGAGGACTAGAACTTGCCCTTCGATGCGACATCCGTTTCTGCACACCAAAAACACGCTTCAAATTTCCCGAAGTTGACATGGGAATAATCCCTGGTGCTGGAGGCATTTCATTCCTTTCCAAATACATATCGCCTGCTGACATTGCATATTTTGTTTATTCTTGTTCGCCGATTCCAGTAGAATACGCACAGCAGCATGGCATCGTACAGAATGTTTTTCCAAGCGAAGACATCTATTCCCATACTTTTGAGTTTGCAAAGGAACTTGCATCAAAATCTCGTGAGGCGCTACGCGCTGCAAAACACGAAATTACATCAACACTAAACGGCAATATTAAGGAAAGTCTCAACCTTGAAATAAAGGAATTTGCCGCCACACTCCAAAGCGACGGAAAAACAAAGATTGCAGAATTCTTCGCAAAAAAGAAATAAAGTCAAAACATACCGGTCTGTCTGTCAGCAGATCATCCGAGTATCATTCCTATCTGGAAAACGCCAAAGGCAACCAGCCAAGCAAGTGCCAACGACACTCCTACCGATATGGCTGCCCATTTCAGTCCAGAAACCTTGCGAATAGCCGAGGTGGCACCAAGACACGGGAAACATACAAGCATAAAGAACACCATGGCCAAGGCCGCACATTTGCCTTGTCGTGAAGTTACGACTATGCTGTCTTTCCCATTAATATTAAGTAAAGCCATTGAACAGGCCGTCAATTCCTTGCTAAAGAATCCAGAAAGTGTAACAACAGACATTTTCCAGTCGAAGCCAATTGGTCTGAAAACCGGTTCTACAAATACACCCACCTTTGCTAGTGCCGATCGACCAATTTGCTCATCATGCATTGCGGTTTGCAAAACAGACCTTGTATCTTCATTAGATGCATTAGCAATCAACGCATCGTAATTTCGCGAATATTCAGCATTATGAGGGAAATACGTCAAAGCCCAAATGGCAAGCATGCCAATAAGAACGACACCAGAAATGCGCTTCAGATATTCCCACGTACGATTCCACATATAAGAAATAGAAATCAACAATGTCGGGCGTTTATAAGATGGGAGTTCAATAACATAAGGAGTTTCCGTATGACGGCGAAGAGCTTTGGAACTTATTTTTGCATATACGAGAGCCAATAAAAAACCAATCAGATAAACAACCACCATTATCAATGCTGGATATTCAGGGAAAATTGCGGAAACAAGCATTATGCACACCGGCCAACTAGCAGCACACGGCAAGAAAAGAAGCATCATCGACAAAACCGCCTTATCCTTTTTGCTCTCGACAGACCTTGCTGTCATTATAGCCGGAACCGAACAGCCGAAACCAAGAATCATTGGAGCCAACGACTTTCCCTGCAAACCAAGCTTACGCAAAAAGCCATCAAGGCAAAACGAAACTCTACCTAAATATCCAGAATTCTCCATGATGCCGACCAATAGGAAAAATATGAACAACATCGGCACATACGACAGGATGCAACCAATGCCTGCTATTAGTCCATCAGCAAGAAAATCGCAGAAAAAGCCCTCCGTCATCGAGCTATGAATTGCCACCGAAAGAGATTTGAAACCGCGGGTAATCCATACGAAAGGAAATTTACCAAGTTCAAATGTTGCACAGAAAATAGCAGTCATAATTAGCAGGAATATCGGAATTCCCGATTTGGCAGACATCAGCACCGAATCCTTTTTTTCAGAATCCCACTGAGACCGTCTCTCACCAGTAACATTTGACAGTAATCCGTCAATATACGAACGCCTTGCCTGCTTCAGCATATAGAAAACATGATTGTCGTACTGCTTGCCTATTACAGACATGTGCCTTTTCACAAAGCAATTAACCTTATTGTTGCACGAACGGCAAGGAGAATTGAAGTTGTGCACTATAGAGTCCTCCTCAAGCATCGATATAGCAAGGAATCTCGGCGACGCATTAAAATCATACCCTTTTTCGCGTGCCAGCGTTCTTTTTATCGACGAAATATGATGTTCAATCTGTCGTCCATAATTTGCATGTACACTTCGCAAATTAGGATTGTCTTCTGTATATGCCGACAATATCGTCTTCATGGCATTGAGCCTGCTTTCATCGGTTTCGTCGGCCTCATTGTACAATGCAATTGGGATTCCCAAATATCGCGACAGCAAACCAAGATCATACGAAACACCGTTTTCATCCTCGTCGACATACCCGCGAACAAGCATTACCATTTTGGCACCGAAATCCATCATCTGAACAATCGGCATAAGCTCGGTCTCAAGCTTGTAAAAGTCAACGACAGCAACAATTACATCGTTTCTTTCTGACAATATAAGATTTCTAAAGCGCTTGTTTGGATAATCGTTTCCAAAAATGTAATCGACCTTGGGAAGATATGTAATGCTAAAATTGTAATTCTCAAAATTATATTCCGACTCGCCGCCAAAGAGATTAATCGGATACGACTCTGCCGTCTGCATAATAGAAACCCTTACGCTATCTAGTTCATCGACTATCTTATCCTGGCAATTCGGATCGGCTGCAGACACAAGGGAGATATTATCAAGGTACGACTTTGGCATAACGCAAGGCCTCTTGTTTCCGGCAACCTTAACAACAACTTTCCCGTCACGGGTAATGTCTGTCACCACAATGGACTTACCTATGGCAATGCCACGGTCTTTCATACAATTCTTAAATTCATTGCAACCGAATATCTTAGCAACACAATACTCCTGATTGCAAACAATTTGAACTTCTTCACTCATTTCAATCCCAAATTCACTATACAATTTGCGAAAATAAAAGGTTTACAAATCTTGGCACAAAATAATCGCACCAAGATATTAACCATATTTCAATATAAAATGTGAATAAAGCCAGTTACATACTGCGAAGCAAGAACCCCATGTACAGCGGCAGCGTAAGCGTCTGACCATCCCTACCTACATTATAGTCTCCAAGCTTTATGGAATGAAAAACATGATATTTTTCAGGTTGTTTCAACACCGTCTTCATGCTTTTTGCATTTCCAGACTCCGCCTTAACCTCCAAAAGCACGCATTCGCCTTTATAACGCATCACAAAGTCTATTTCCAAACCAGAATCCTTGTGGAAATAAAACAAACGCCGCTCCATCTTACCTAAGAAGTCGGCAGCAAGATTCTCGAAAATTGCTCCCTTGTACCCATATAAATTTCCCATAAGGATATCGGATTGTGTCCCATTGCTCAACATACTTACAAACAATCCAGTATCAGCCATATAGACCTTGAAGACATCGTTAACGGCATTGCCATCCAACGGAAGTTCCGTTATCGACAAATTATAGCAGCGCTCAATTATACCAGCATCCTCAATCCATTGCAGGCAACCCAAAAACATATCCGCACGTGCATTCCTTTTAATTTCCGAATACTTGAACTTCTTGTTTTCGCGGCTCAACTGCTTTGGAATAGAATCGAAGCATTCGCGTATATTCGGTTTGTACTTTTTATCGGCATACTTTACCATATCATCCTTATAGCCACGAACAATGTCTCGCTGTTTTTTCAAAACCTTAGCCATGTCGTGCGTCTCTATAAAAATTTTAACAGCCTCGGGCATCCCTCCCACAACGACATACTGCAACAACAACTCCCTAAAACGAGAATGCAACGGAGCCGGAACAGGAATCTCCTTTTCGAGACATTCCTGCAACTTGGCGATAACAATTTCATCTATGCCATTCGCCCACAAAAATTCCTCAAAATCCATTGGATGCATAGTGAGACTAGTCTCATACCCTACAGGAATTGCACGCATGTCATCACCATCGCGATAACCTTTCAAGCCCAAGAGCGATCCTGTACAAATGACATCGTACCTTCCATCAAGGCAAAAGAACTTCAAAGAAGCACGAGCGTTGGGACATTGCTGTATCTCGTCAAACACCAAACAGGTTTTTCCCGGCTTAAACTTTACGTTTAACATCGACGAAATGTACATCACCAAATCATCAACTTCGAGCGAATTAGAAAAGATTTCGGCATACTCCGCCTTGCGGAAAAAATCAATGTACACGACATTTTCATAATTCTCGTTTGCAAACTGAAGAACAGAATATGTTTTCCCGCACTGTCTGCATCCCTTTACAATCAAAGGCTTATGTTCTTGTTCATTTTTCCAGTCGATAAACTCCTGAATTATCTTCCGCTTCATAATCATTACATTTTTCAACCACAAAGATAATAGCATTCGACACAAACGCCAACGCAAAGTACATATTTTTTACAACAACTTAGCACACATATTATAACCGCCTATAGTTCAATATTTTACATATTATTTACTACACTTTTTCAAACGACTTTTTTATCATTTGCTACACTTTTTAAAACGACTTTTTTATCATTTAGCACACTTTTTCAAACGACTTATTTATAATTCGCTACACTTTTTCAAGCGACTTTCTCTACAGCAAAACAAAAAGGGTTCAAATTAGCATCAATATGTTTTCATTTATTATATTTGTGCAAAAATTATAAAATGATTGATTCTGTATGTGTCTTCTGCAGCTCCAGTCAGGACCTGCGAAAAGAATATTACGACTATGCCGCTAAATTCGGCAAAATATTAGCGGAAAACCACATCACAATTTACCATGGTGGCGGGATTATTGGACTTATGGGTGCTCTTATGCGTGGCGCATACGAGCAAGGCGGAAACAAGATTATCGGTGTTGTTCCCGAAAAACTTTGCCGCGAAGGCATCGTTTCCGCCGAGATGCAAGAGCTGGTTGTTACCGCCGACATGAAAGAGCGCAAGGCGTTTCTGCGCGAGCACGCCGACTCGTTCGCCATATTGCCCGGAGCCTTCGGAACCATGGACGAAATGTTTGAAATAATCACCCTGAAGCAACTAAAATACCACAACAAGGCAATAGTGATATTAAACTTCGACCATTTCTACGACGACATGCTGAAACAGATCGCCAAATTTTTCGACGAAGGTTTCACCGTAAACAACTACAAGACCACGTTTTATGTATGCGAAACCCCTGAAGATGCGGTAGAATACCTCAAGACCTACGTACCAACACATGTATACGACAAATATTTAAAGGAATAGCAAAATGAAAAATCCATTGCCAGACGAAGCCTACTCTAAAAGGAAGACCTACCGCGAAACCGACATACGAGGAGACTATTTCCGCGACCAGACCGCCATTATACACTCGACACCATTCCGCCGACTGAAAAAGAAAACGCAAGTTTTCTTTGCTCCAGAAAACGACCATATATGCACGCGCATCGAGCATGTGCTGCATGTAGCGACAATAGCATCAACAATATGCAAGGGACTTAACAAGGCCGGATGGGAACTAAACGACGAAATGGCTTACGCCATCGGCCTCGGACACGACCTCGGACACACACCGTTCGGTCATGCAGGCGAAAAATCCCTAGATATTATTTTATCAGAAAGCGGAAACGGGCATTTCATCCACGAAGTTAATTCATACCGTCAGGTTGCATACCTTGCCAACCACGGCAACGGCCTTAACCTTTGCTACGGTGTAATGGATGGCATTATCTGTCACAACGGCGAACGCGACGAACAATATGCATACCCGACAAAAGACCTCAACAACCTTGACGAAATAAAGGACCGCTCGGTGATGCCATCCTCATACGAAGGTTGCATTATGCGTTTTTCCGATAAAATAGCCTACCTCGGCCGCGACCTCGAAGACGCATTCGTGGCCGGATTCATCACCGAAAGCGACGTACCCGACGATGTCAAAAAAATATTAGGCAACCGCAACGGACAAATTATAAACTCATTGGTAAACGACATAATTGAGAATTCCAAGGACAAGGATGTTATTGGATTTTCAGATGCAACATACGAGGTTGTCACGAAGTTAAAGAAATTCAACTACGAGAAGATATACAGCAACCAGATTCTACGCGAATACGACTCCTTCTGCCACAGAATAATAAATTCGCTGTTCGATTACCTGCACGAAATCTATGTCAGAAACCAAATGGATTTTGCAAAGTACGAATCGTCTCATATTGAACTCGACCAATATTTCGGCAAGTATATCGAATCCATGAACCACTTCTACACATCGCGTAACGAAACCGAAATCAACATCATCACCGACTATATCTCAGGAATGACCGACGTTTTCGCACTCGACGCAATAAAACAGATAACTATTCCTAAACCAATCAGCTTCAAATAGTTGGACACGCAAAAAAACATATTGACTATTTTCGTCTCAAGAGACAAGAACCGCTACAATTTCACCGACACAATCGACGAATCGCTTTCGCATTTGTGCAAGAATATTCGCAAGCGCATAGTCTCATGTGCTATCGAGCTGATACAAAACAACTTGATTTATAATACCGACAAAGAAATCGTAGTTGAGATTTCCGAAAATGAAGATTTCTATATTTTACACACGACCAGAAAGTCCGACAACGACACCTGCAGGATGCTGATTGCCAAAATCAAAGAAATTAACGCAACAGGACACGAGACTCTGAAAAAAAGATTTACCGACAACCTGACGCGAGACAACCAGCAAGCAGGCACTGGCAACGGCCTTATATTGTGCAAGCTAAAATCCGGCAACGACATTCTGGCTGTACAAGCAGAAGATATGCTGCACATCAACCTGAAATTCAACAAGATAAAATCATGAATATACTTATCGAAGCAACAGGGCACACTCCACGTATCTTTGAAGAAAACGACGAACTATACGTGTGGGGAACAATTGTTCCAGAAAATCCAATTGAGATTTTCACAAAATTCAACAATATAGCCATTAGCAAATACAACGAAACCGGCAAGTTGCACATACATTTCTCGCTAGGATACTTCAACACAAGTTCGGCACGATTTCTATACAACTTCTTCAGGCAACTTAAAGGCAAAGAAAGCATTGAAATATCGTGGCACTACGAAGCCGACGACGAAGACATACTTGAAAGCGGAAAGGAATTTGAAGAAATTTCCGGACTAAAGTTCAACTTTATCGACTCGACATTCAATGCAAACGGACAATAGACACGGCATCATAAACACACAACTTATAATAAGATGTTGCACAACAAGTTTGAAATGAAAAATAATTATTAATATTGTAGAAAATTTTAAATAAAATTAGATATGGTAAATACTCCAATAAGCGACTCTGTAATAAAAGAACAGTGTCAGAAGCTGGGAATCAGCAATGTAGGCAAATCTACAATTAGAGAAGTTGTCGGATTGGTAAACTGCATAGAAAAGGCAACTGGTGAAAAATATGTAAGAATGGAAATGGGCGTTCCAAGCCTTACCCCACCTCAAGTTGGTACTGATGCCGAAATCAAGTCATTGAAAGACGGTGTTGCTGCTATATACCCTATGGTTGATGGTGTTCCAGAACTTAAGCATGAAGCATCACGTTTCATTAAGAACTTTATCGGCGTTGAGGTTTCTCCAGAATCCTGTATTCCTACCGTTGGTTCAATGCAAGGCGGCTACGCAACTTTCCTAACCTGCTCGAACCTAGACCCAAAAAAGGATACTGCACTTTTCATCGACCCGGGATTCCCTGTTCAGAAGCAACAGTTCAACGTAATGGGACACAAGTATGAAAGCTTCGACGTTTACGACTATCGTGGCGAAAAACTTCGCGACAAATTGGAATCGTACCTGTCGAAAGGCAATATCAACTCGATTATCTACTCGAACCCTAACAACCCGAGCTGGATTTGTTTCACAGACGATGAACTTAAGATTATTGCCGACGTCGCAAACAAATATGACACAATCGTTATAGAAGACTTGGCATACTTCAGAATGGACTTCCGCGACGACACATACCATCCGGGATTCCCGCCATACCAAGCATCGGTAGCAAACTACACCGACAATTACATACTGATGATTTCCGGCTCAAAGGCATTCAGCTATGCCGGTCAGCGTGTAGCCGTTGTAGCTATTTCCGACAAGATTTTCCACCGCAAGTACGAAAATCTACAGAAACGCTTCGGACGTGACGAATTTGGCGCAACATTCGTAATGCGTATCATATATGCATTGAGTTCGGGTGTTTGCCACTCTGCACAATATGGTCTGGCAGCAATGCTAAAGGCAGCAAATGACGGAACTTTCAATTTCATCAAGGACATTGAAGAATATGGAAACCGTGCAGCAAAAATGAAAAAGCTATTCACCGATGCAGGATTTTCGATTGTTTACGACAAGGATATCGACAAGGATCTTGCCGACGGATTCTACTTCACAATTACATATAAGGACTGGACAGGAAGCGAATTGCTGGAAGAACTGCTTCATTACGGCATAAGTGCAATTACTCTCGACAATACAGGAAGCAAGAAATACGGACTCCGCGCCTGCGTTTCGCAAATAACTCCAGACAAAATGGAATTGCTAGAAAAACGACTTGCAATTTACAAGCAAAAACACTAAATAATGAAGAACTTGTCGCCCATACTACAAGAAGATTTCAATCTGATTAAAGCTCAATATAAAAAAGCGGAAATCAGCAAGGGCGACATTTACATATTCGACGGCTCAATTTTGCATGTCATTGAAGAGAAAAACGACAAAATAAAGATAAGCAGCACCATTAACACTCGTTACTGGGTGCTCTTATCTTTATTGATAATATTTGGGATTTTACTTGGGATAATTGGAGTTCTATTAGTAATTATCACCGCAAAAATTGCCTTAATTAAATGCAAAAAAGACAAAAAGGCAAAAGTTATTGCACTATTAAGTAAAAATGCCAAAGATACTACGAATAATTAACAGATTCAATCTTGGAGGTCCAACTTTCAATGTAAGCTACCTTACCAAATACATGCCCCCTGAATACGAGACCTTGCTTGTAGGAGGAATGAATGATGCTTCCGAAGCGTGCTCAGACTATATTGTACAAAAGCTGGGCATACATGCCATTAAGATTTCTGAAATGATAAGAAGTATCAACGGCTACAATGACGTTGTCGCATACGAGAAAATCAAAAGCATTATCAAAAGGTATCAGCCTGACATTGTACACACTCACGCATCAAAAGCCGGAGTACTTGGGCGACAGGCTGCCATCAGTTGCGGCGTCCCTGTGATTGTTCACACTTTCCACGGTCATATCTTCAACTCGTACTTCAACAAGTACGTTACCGAGACATTCCGCAAGATTGAGCAGCACTATGCAAAAAAAACTTCAGCCATAGTTGCCATTAGCGAAATTCAAAAGCAGGAACTGTCCGAAATTTACAAGATTGCTCCGGCCGAAAAGTTCAGAGTGATACCATTGGGATTCGACCTAAACAGATTCCAGGAAAACAAAAGCATAAAGCGAGAAGCATTCCGAAAGGAATATGGCATTGCCGACGATGATATAGCCGTATCGATTGTAGGAAGACTTGTTCCGGTGAAAAACCACAGGATGTTCATCGATTCAATTAAGAATGTGAAGTCTAAAACGAACAAAAATGTTCGCGGTGTAATTGTCGGCGATGGCGATTTGCGTGACGGTCTAATCGAATATGCCAATGCACAAGGGCTAACTTGTTCAACGCCAAACAGCAAAATAGAGAATTCCGACATCATATTTACATCTTGGATAAAAGATGCCGACTATGTATTTGCTGGCTCCGAAATTTCCGCCCTCACCTCACTAAACGAAGGAACGCCAGTTTCGATTATCGAGTCGCAAGCAGCCAACGTCCCTGTTGTCAGCACTGTTGTTGGCGGTATTCGCGATGTAGTTATTGAAGGAAAAACAGCAATGCTCTCTCCTACCCAAAATGTTGACGCCTTCAGTGCAAACCTTCTTGAATTGGTTGAAAACGACAATCTTCGCAAGCAAATGTCTGAAAATGGCTGGACGTTTGTACGTGACAAATTTCACTACACTCGACTTGTCAACGACATGAAAAACCTGTACGACGAATTGCTAGCAAACAAATAAGACCTTTATAGCTAAAGGACAAGCATATACATATCATTGCGATTATTCGCAATACTGATAAAACATTTCTGCGGCCTCCCTCGACTTTGACGTTGCCGCCCTACGCCAATAATAGCACGCCTTTTCGTACGAAGCAAGATTGTATTTGCACATTCCCATCATATAATTTAGTCGTGCGTCATCTGGCATAATATCCAACGCCATCGAAAAATCATAAAACGCCTGTTCCCACATCTCAAATCCATAGTAGGTTTCGCCACGCATCCTATAGTATTCTGATTTCGACGGATTCCGCTCTATCAGCGTCGAGAGTTCAACAAGCGCATCAAAAGAGTACTCAGTTGCTAACGCTAACCTTGCATCAAGGAATAAAGCACGCTCGTCATCTGGAAAACATTGAAGATACTTGCTGGTGTATATCTTTGCTTCACTATTCTTGCCGCACAACGAACAAACTTCCGCATATTCAAGCATATTGCCGGCATTGTACCTGTCGTCCGCCAGCATTTTCCTGCCAGTTTCGCAGGCACCGCGCATATCGCCCGACACTTTCTGTATTGCAAACTTCAGTGCGACACATTTCGCATCATTAGGACTTTTTTCCAACGAAAGTTCCACATATTTCAATGCCTGCGAGTAATTTTCAAGTCCGAAATATGCTTTTGACAAGAGAAAATTCTTTCGTGCCGCATTTCCTGCGCTCATTTCCCCGATCTGCGAAATAGCATTTTCATATTCGCCTGATGATATCATATATTCTATATCGGCGAAAACCTCCGCTGTTCGCGAATACCTCTGAACCGACCAGAAATCTCTCCATTCTGCTGTACGGTTGATATTCTCAAACTCCTTACACTTCAAAATTTCCGAATACGATTTCTTATCATTGGAATTGAAATGTTTTTCGAGGTAATCTATTGTCTCTTCCGCAAATCCCATCCCGGAATAAATCCGCGCCATCCTGAAATCAGCTTCTGCCGAATTTGTCTTTTCCAAGTGTCTGCAGGCTTCTATTGCTTCGGGATATCGTTCGGCATCAATAAGACAATCGACCAGACAAATAGAGAATTCAGCCTTGTCGGAATGTATTTTCCAAAGCATGATTGCCGAATCTGTTTCGCCATGTTCCAGATAATATCTAGCCCTAAAATAGTCGTATTGAATGTCGTCTATCTGCGCCACGCATGGCACACATAGCAACAAGGCGAAAACAATATGCAAAAACCTACACTTCATCAGTCTCTCTGCTGGATTAAATCGTCGGGGCTAAAAACATGTATGAAACCTTTCAGATGACGGGCTTCCAAACCGGTCAACCTCTGTTCGTAAACCTCGCAAATATAGAAATACACGCCCGGAACAACTATTTGTCCTGTCATACGGTTTCTGCCGTCCCACATTATGTCTGGATCGTTAGTCTCAAACATCACCTGTCCCCAGCGATTAAGTATCGTCATATCAACCTTTTCAACAAAACGATATTCGCCTATCGGATGATAATAGTCGTTTAGGCCATCGCCATTAGGCGTAAACACATTTGGCAATTCATAGTACGAGCAGTCGTCGACACAAACAACGACAGAATTTTCGCTGACATTTCCAGAAACATCGGTTGCATTTACATAATAGCATCCAGCCATTCCTATCTCAGGATAGTGCCGATACGAAGTCTCGCCTGCCACAAATGTCGACAACAGCTGGTAGTCGCCATCGAGATATGGAGTGTAATAAAGGTTTACAGACGCTATGTCGCTCAAGCAAGAATCAGGAACAGACCATGAAATGTCATTATACGTAGAATCACACATTGAGACAACTGAAAGTAGAGGTCTGCACGGCGGAACTGAATCGAACGACAATCTGCACGACTGCTGTGAATTGTTTATCAGCGGCTCCGGGAAGCCTGGCATAGAATAACTACCATAAGACTTTACAAAATAGCAGTATTCGCTTCCATATTCTACGCTCTCGTCAATAAAATATTTTTCAGCAGTCTCACCTAAAAGTTCATAAGTGTCGGTTTCGGCCTCGTGCTTGTAAACTTCGTATTTATAATTAGTCCAAGGCACATTATTCCTTAACCTAACCTTCAGTGCAGATTCCTGCTGCACAAAGTCGATGAATACCGACGAGGCAAAACTCGGCGACCCAATCAGGAACCTGTTTCCTTCAGCATTATTATAGAACTCAATCTTATATGTATATGCATAATCCACTGTGTTGACGTTCACATCATGATATTCGGTATTGTTGATGCCATCAACGACTGCAACCTGCCTGAAGTTTTCGCCGAGGAAACCAGTGGAACGGTATATTACATACTGATACGGACCAGCAGTATTTTCGAGTTCACTTTCATCCGGTTTAACCCACGCAACATAAACCTCACCAGTAGCCCTGTCTGTCGACACAATGCTAACATTAGTCATTGTTGGCAATCCCTTCTCCAGCGAGGCACAAACCTCCTCCGATGCATATCCCTCTGCGCCATCGGGAAATACAGCACATATTATGTAGCAATATTCGTGACCTTGAGCAATGTCGTTGTCGGCATAAATCGTATTTTCGTGGCCATCAACGAAAGCGACCTTCTGATAACCTGTAGATTCCGGTACACCGGTCTGGCAATAGTCGTGAACAAACCCCGACGGCTGTATTTTCCTATAGATATTATACCCAATCACATTAGGACAAGAACTTCCGGACCAATGTAATGTAATGTCCTGCACCGAAGGCACAGCATAAACACCAGCAACCGCCGGACCAACAACGGTTATGTAAAGGCTCTCAATATCCACCAAGTTTACAATATGGCTGTCGTCCTGAGCCTTGAAATTCAATATGTACGGTTGTTTCCTAACTACACCGCAGGAAGTCTGCCATTCGAAAATGCCTTTAGCATAACCGGCCATTGACACTGTTTGCGAGAAATGAGCCGGAGCGTCATCGCTAGCGACAAAAGGCGCTCCGTAAGCCGAAAGTGCTATCGAATCATTGTTCTGATCGGTGGCGGCCACAGAGAAAGACAAGAAAGTGCCAGCCTCGATGCAAATGCTATCGTGGCTACCATAAATGGTATCAAGCGAAGAAAGGTCGATCTGCGGTATTATGTTTCCGCTGTCAAAAACTTCAATCTGCATATCGCGGATTATTTCGCCGATCTTCACGCCATCACGCCATTCCTCAATAAGCATTGCGACATTGTACACGCCAACGTAAATAGGTGTTTTCCAAATAAGATCGCCCGTGCGTTCGTCAACTTTTATATAGTCCGACGCAGCCGGATAAGTATAATTTGGTATTGGACTTCCGTTTTCCTCGCGACATTGCGTAAGCTTGTACGAAAGACTGTCGCCATCGGGATCGTAGGCACCGGGATTATGGACGAACACCTGTCCAACCGCCGCCTTGTCAACTGGAGGTTGCGTAAGTATTGGCGTATTGTTCAAGCCAAGTGTTGGATCTATAATCATAGTCGTGGATATTGCGAACAGAGTGTTTACCGAATTTGGTATGTTGGCCACATTGGCATTTCGGTTCGGGTCTTCCACAGTTATGCAGAATATGCCAGGACCTCCGTAGGTGTGCTGTCCTACATATTTGTTGCGCTTGTAGTAGTCGGGCAAAAATATTTCCTCGCATCGGTCAAGCGACGACGTTGTGTTATCGCCCCACGATATGTCAAGTTCGGGACGGTCGGCACACCAGCCGGGACCGGTGGCGGTATAAGTTATAACCGTTACCTCATAAGTCAAGGCATTTATCTGCCTATAGGTAATCTCACCTGCCCTGTTGTGGGTTGCAAATATGGATTTCGGACATAGCAAGATGAATATCGCAACGACAATAATCGTTACAAACGATATTTTTGACATAAATCCGATACGCATGGTTAATTGCAATCTTAAATCAACGGGCAAATGCTATTTATCTTAATAGTTGAAACCGCCAAGTTTTACGATGTCGGTACGTGGATTTACACACATTACCGGAATCTTCTTGCTAAGCTCGATGTTACGAGGGCGCTTCAAACTTGTAAATGCCTTCTTGTAGTTTTCCGACATATACAATACCAAATCTGGAGAAATCTTGCCCATATAGTCGTAGATATTGTCGTAGAAATCTTCCTCGGGAACGCCTTCAACATCAAAATCGATAGCATTGTCGGCAAATAGCGACATTGCAAACTGGACATTGCTGTTGATTTCCGCCTGGCGTCTTTCGTTGTCAGAGATAGGATAAACGACATAAGCATGGCTTTCAAACAAAAGATTCAAATACTTAGCCCATACAAATTTAGAGCGAGACTTCTTGTCATTGTCAATAGGAATGCAAATGCGGTCGTATTCACCGAATGCCAAAGGACTCTGAACCAATATAAACGGAACCTTTACAAATTTCTGTATCAGTTTCATCTGCTTGTCGATTGACTTGATGCCATGGACACCCATAACTGCGAGATAAGCATTCTGCTCGACACCATACTCATGAATTACATCGAACGGAGAGCCAGTCTTAACAACAGACTTAACATTTTCATAGCCAGTATCCTTAACGAACTTTGCAACAACCTTGTCAAGTTCTATCTGCCATTCGTCAGCCAATTTTTCCGACTCTGCAACATAAAGGACATGAATCGGAAGCTTTTCTGTCTTTGCAATTTCGTATGCATGATTCAAAGCAAAATTTGCCTCGTTACTAAACTCGTAAGGTACTAAAATACATCTTTCCATCATTACTTTATTTTTTGTTAAACACTTTTACTCTAATGTCGCAAATTTAACAAATTACATCAATGATAAGTTTTATTTTCGAGATTTTTTTATACGGTGCACAACTAGCACTCAATATTCATAACAGCCATACCGCGAAACAGATAACGAGACGACCTGCCGGGTCGAATAATTGTTATTTGTCAATTGCCAATTTGCAATTGTTTTCTATCTTTGCACAAACAAATTTAAAATAAAATACACACGATATGGATTTTGATTTAATAGTAGTGGGCAGTGGTCCCGGCGGATATGTTGCAGCAATCAGAGCTTCGCAACTTGGTATGAAGGTGGCAGTTGTTGAACGTGCACAGCTTGGTGGCATTTGCCTCAACTGGGGTTGTATCCCTACAAAGGCATTGCTTAAGTCGGCTCAGGTTTACAACTATATGAAGCATTGCGAAAATTACGGCATCGAACTCGAAGGCGAAGCAAAGCCGAACTTCGAAAAGGTGATCGCTCGCAGCCGCGAAGTTGCAGCAGGCATGAGCAAAGGTATCGAATACCTTTTCAAGAAGAACAACATTACCGTTATCAACGGAACTGCAAAACTCGCTGAAGCGCATAAGCTCAATGTAACCAAGGACGACGGTAGCGTTGAAGCACTTACAGCAAACCACATCATCCTTGCTACAGGTGCTCGTTCAAAGGTTATGCCTAACATACCGCAGGACGGCGTTAACATCAT
This sequence comes from uncultured Bacteroidales bacterium, assembly GCA_937899245.1. Lineage (GTDB taxonomy): Bacteria > Bacteroidota > Bacteroidia > Bacteroidales > ML635J-15 > Bact-19. Next base: position 282,386 of record CALDKB010000049.1, read on the forward strand.
CGGTTACCGCGAAGCCCTCACCCTTCCAAAACTCCCTGAATCATTGGTAGTTGTTGGTTCTGGCGCAATCGGATCTGAACTCGCATTCTTCTATCACTCAATGGGTTGTCAGGTTACAATCATCGAATTCCTTCCGGAAATAGTTCCTTTGGAAGACGAAGAAGTTTCTAAGCAGCTTGCTCGTTCATTCAAGAAGATGGGCATCAAGGTTATGACTAGCACTGCTGTTCAGAGTGTTGAAGTTCAAGACGGCAAGTGCATCGTTAAGTACACCGACAAGAAGGGCGAAAACTCTATCGAATGCGAAAAGGTCCTTTCGGCTGTCGGCGTTGTCACAAATATCGAAAATCTTGGTCTCGAAGAAATGGGCATCCCTACTGAAAGAGGCAAGATTATCGTTGACGATTTCTATCGCACTTCTTGCGAAGGCGTTTACGCTATCGGTGATATCGTTCATGGTCCGGCATTGGCACACGTTGCTTCTGCCGAGGGTATCTGCTGCGTTGAAAAGATTGCAGGCCTCGATGTTGAAAAGATCGACTACGACTACATTCCTTCATGCGTATATACCACTCCAGAAGTTGCTTCTGTAGGTTTCACAGAAAAACAGCTCACCGACAAGGGTATTGAATATAAGGTTGGCAAGTTCCCGTTCACAGCATCAGGCAAGGCAATGGCAGCTGGCAACAGAGATGGCTTCGTAAAGCTTCTCTTCGATGCAAATACCGACGAACTTCTTGGCGCTCACTTCATTGGCGATAACATAGCCGAAATGATTGCCGAAATGTCAGCTGTAAAGAAACTCAACGGCAAGGCAAAGGATCTTATCAAGACAATCCATCCGCATCCTAGTCTTTCGGAAGCAGTTATGGAAGCAGCCGCTGCAGCTCACAACGAAGTTATTCACATCTAATAAATCACGGGGAGGCACACGTCTCCCCTTTTTTTTATAAGTTTTCGGAAGTGTCACGAGCGAGAGCTCGTAAACAATATAAACCATTTCGTCCCCATGTCCTTCCCGTCCTTAGTCCTTCGTCGCCAAAGCACACGCGACTTTTCTACTGCCGAAGTAGAACTCGAAAAGCTGCAGAACATCTGCAAGGTGGCCCGTCTGTCGCCATCGTCGTGCAACTCCCAGCCATGGATAATGCACATAGTACGCAGCACTTACCCCAAATTTGCCGAATTGCGCAAATCCTGCCAGCTGCTTGGGATGAACAAATTTCTCGACAAAGTCAACAATTTCATAGTCATAGAGCAGCACAACGACAGCTTGAGCAGTGCCATAATCACAAAGTTTGGCGACAACGACCTCAACTCCATAGATCTAGGCATACTTGCCGCCCACATCTGCCTTGCTGCCGAAGCTGAAGGCCTTGGCTCCTGCATGATCGGTTCTTTCCGACAACGCACCATACAGCAGGCACTCGGTTTCGACAAGAAAAGAATCGTACGCCTTGTCATAGCCGTCGGCTACCCTGTCGAAAACTACCCAATCCGCGAAAAATCCAGAAAAAAGGAAGAGGACGTTATAAAGGTGGTAGACTGAGCGACCAGCTATACCCTATTTTTCTTAAAATTTTCTGCCTGTTCCAAAATTTCCTTGAAAACCTCATCGTTGACAAATGGCGGATAGCCATATTCCGATAAAGTAAGAATTAAATTCATCTTCAATTCGGCTTTTATGTCTTCACGGCGCGACCAGTCGGTGTACTTGGCCTTGTCGTCAACAATTTCCTTGATTTTCTTGGCCAGTTCAATTGCCTTGTCATCGGGATATTCAAAATTGTACTTCTTTGCGACAAGCATCAGAATATCGTAAAACGATTTCTCCTCATACGAAATACCCATCTCTTCAGATTGCTTTTTGTCGTTATTGATTTCACTCAACAAATCCGTCATCTGAGCTACAACCTCATCTATAACTTCGTTGGCCAAGGTTGTATTATCGCTACGGTCGTTATAATTCCGCACAATTGCTTCAAGACGTTCCGAGAAATCAATACCTTTAGCTTTGTTTATTTTCTGCAGATTGCCGATAACCTTCCGCAAAAGTTTTTCCATAAGTTTAACTTTCGTATTTGGCAATTTCAATCTGTTGAGGCGCTCCATATATTGTTCCGACAGCAAATCAATTTCATCTTCCTTGGCTCCTATTTGCGTGATTTCTTCAACCTCCTCCGAAATAAGTGCATTGCGAATCAGTTCTGCCACATGGTGGTTCATTGTGGCCGAATCGGCTGCTGTTCCGCGTGTTAGCTTATGAATCACAGAACGCACTGCTATGAAAAAGTGTATGTCCTTCACATCGCAATAGCCAAACTTGTCGGTATTGCAGCAAATGTTGAAAGCACTGCGCATTTTCTGCGAGTGGCCCATAAACTGCACTTCGGTTTCTTTTGTACGCTGTATGTATTCTGCAGCACGGTTAAGGATGTCGAGCTGCTCGATCGGCGAGCCGAGATAAAATCCCGAATAGTCGAATTTATGAAACATACGACGTATAATATCCAACTCGTCCTTGGTTAGAACAACAGACTGCTCGATTGTTTCTATTGAAGCTTGCGACAATTCTCCTCCGCCATACTGCTTCAGTGCAAAATTCAAGTTGTTCTTTATTCCTAGGTAATCGACAACCAACCCCTTGTCCTTGCCTGGATATACGCGATTTACACGCGAAATTGTCTGTATAAGTGTATGACGTTGCAATGGCTTGAAGCAATACATCGTGTCCAGTGCCGGCACATCGAAACCTGTTATCCACATGTCAACAACTATGGCAATCTTGAAGTTGCTCTTATCCTCCTTGAACTGTTCGTCTAGCTGTTTGCGGTAGTCGTTGTTGCCAAGCAAATCATACAATTCTTTCTCATCGTCCTTGTTGCGTGTAATTACCATCTTTACACGTTCTATTGGCAACACATTTTTCTTTTCTTCCTCCGAAAGTTCCTCACCTTCACAACATTCCTTGACTTCCGCCCACTCGGGACGCAACTTAATAATATTCTGGTACAGGTAATACGCAATCTGTCGGCTCGAACATACAATCATCGCCTTGCCCTTAACCGTGGAACCTTCTTCCACACGACGCTCGTAGTGACGTACAATATCCTCTGCTATACGCATCAGCAGGTCGGGATCGGTAAGTATGACATCCAGGCGCGTCATTGCCCTCTTGCTCTCCTCAATCTGGTATTCGGCACTGCCTTCGGCGGCACACATGCTGTAGTATTTTTCTATTTCCTCAACCTCCTGCGTGTCGAGAATTACCTTCGATGCCCGTCCTTCATAAACTATCTTCCTTGTAATACCATCGGAAACCGATTCTGTCATCGTATAGCTGTCGACTACACTGCCAAATACATCGAGAGTTGCATCGATCGGTGTACCGGTGAAGCCTACATAGGTGGCATTGGGCAAACTGTCGCGCAGATATTTAGCAAAACCGTACTGCTGATATACGCCATCATCGGTAATGCGAAGCTTCATGCCAATGCCAGTCTGGCTGCGGTGCGCTTCATCGCTGATGCAGATAATATTTGCACGTTCCGAAAGCAAGTCGATGTCTTCCGAGAATTTCTGTATTGTCGTTAGGAAAACGCCTCCGCTTGTGCGGCCTCGAAGTAATTCGCCTAGCTGAGTACGGCTTTCGACCTGCCTTATGGTTTCGTCGCCGATGAACTTGCGTGCATTCAGCACTTGTTTCGACAGCTGGTCGTCCAAATCGGTGCGGTCGGTTATGAAAAGTATTGTAGGACTGTGCAGTTCGCGGCTTTTCATCAGCATGCGGGCCAGGAAAAGCATTGTGAAGCTTTTGCCGCAACCTGTGGCGCCGAAATAAGTTCCGCCCTTGCCGTCGCCATCGTCATTCAAATGCGTGTGCTGTAAAATATTGTGTAGCAATGCCGTTGCTGCAAAATACTGCGGATAGCGGCACACGATCTTGGTTTCGCCCTTGGGCGTGTCGGGCAGGAATATGAAGTTGTGGATGACCTCCAGCAGACGATCCTTGCGGAAAAGTCCGCGCACCATTGTATAGAGCGAATTTATGCCGTCGGTGCTTTTGTCGTGCTGCTCGACCTTACGCCATGCGTAGAAGAAATCGTAACCGGTGAACAGCGAGCCGAACTTGTTGTTCACGCCATCGCTGATTACAACAAAAGCATTGTACTTGAACAGCTGAGGAATATCGCGGCGATACCGTATCGTAAGTTGCTTGTAGGCATCGAGTATTGTTGTCTCTTCCTTTACCGCGCTCTTGAATTCCAGCACAACCACAGGAATACCGTTTACGAAAACCACAGCATCGGGAATTCGCTTTTCTTCGCCTTGAATCTCAAACTGGTTGACAATCTTGAAGATATTGTTGTCGGGATTGCTGTAGTCTATTGGGTTGATGAAAAGATTTGGCTTGCAGGAGTCTTCGCGTTTTATCGAGAAGCCGTCCATAAGCAGGCGAAGCGTGTGAACATTGTCCTCGTAGAGGCTTGCCGACACCGATTGTTCCAGAACATGGACGGCAGTCTGCACCTCGTTGGCGGTTATTCCTGCCGACTTGTAGCGGTGCGAAAGAAATGCCTGCAGATCATCGCGCAGAAGCACATCGTTTTCCTGACGTGCCACATTGTCGCCGTGCACATATTCGTAGCCCTCGTTTTGGAAGAGTTCGATAATTGCTTGCTCTAGTTTTGCTTCGGTAAAGGACATGATGGTGGATATTTAAGGTTTCTGAGTTTTTATGCTAACGCGTTTAAGGGTTGAAAAGTTTAAATGTTTAAGAGTTTCTGGGTTTATTTGTTAGTTATCTTTTTTATCTCCTTGTCGAAATCGGAAATGATTTTCTGTGTTTTGTTGAATTCGTCATATTCAGCCTCGGCCTTTTTATCTGCTTCAAATTTGCTGATTTTTCCCTTGTCTGGCAAAATCTGATAACGACGAAAAGCAAGAAATTCATTTACACTTGCCGAAAACTCTTGCATATTGAATGTGTTTTCCCTGTCAATCAAATCCTCTATATAATCGAAATAACCGGTAACGGCACGTTCCAGCTGCTTGATTTCAAGTTCGGACAAATAATTTTTTGCAACAGTCACATCCGATTTCAGGATTCTTCCGTCAGGAGAGTTTTTCCATGTTGTGAGGCCCATATTCTCTTTATTTCTGTCGGCCTTTGAATAAATGATTTCAGCAGCCGTCTGTCCAGTTATTGCATAATGGAATTTATTCTGAACCATAGCATAGAAATCGTGTGTGGTCGGAGCATTTTTGTCGTAATCAATGCTACATTCCGCATAAATATCTGTAATTTGTTGCCAAATGCGACGTTCGCTGGCCCGAATTGAACGGACGCGTTCCAAAAGTTCACGGAAATAGTCTTTTCCAAAAATGCGTTCGCCCTGTTTCATCCGGTTGTCGTCCAATACAAATCCCTTGCGGATATATTCGTTGAGAACTTTTGTAGCCCAGATGCGGAATTTCGTTGCCCTAGCCGACGAAACGCGGTAGCCGACTGCTATAATGGCATCGAGGGAATAAAATGTGGTAAGATAGTTTTTCCCATCAGTTGCAGTTGCCGAGATTTTCTCGGTAACTGATTCTTTTTCTAATTCGCCAGAAAGAAATATGTTTTTCAAATGAAGGCCAATGTTGTCGGTTGAACAGCCAAACAGATGTGCCATTGCCTTTTGCGTGGCATAAATCGTTTCGTCCTTGATGACGACCTGCACTTTGCCCTCTTCTTCGGGCAGCTGATAGAGTAAAAATTGTATTTCGTTCATCGTATAATCTTCTATGCTTTAATTTTTATGCCATTGCTTATAAAGAGTTTCGAATTTACAAATATAAATCGTCATGTTGCTCAAATCATCTCGACAAATAGAGAAATGGCAATGTCGTTGGCCTCTATCAGACCCAAAATCTGACTGATTGTCAGCGGATAGTTGTTGTATTTCTGTTTGTCCATATTATTGGTTGTGTTTTATTCGATGATGGCGGATTCTAAATGGGATTCGGTAAAGGGCATGATATTGTGGTTTTATTGATTATCTGATTTCAATGTGTCCTCTTCCCAATTTTCGGGATTATGGACAATATATTCGGAAATTCTGATGTATTCCTGTTCGTTCCGGATAATGTGGTCATGATAATTCGCCTGCCACAACGGATTGGTTTTGTTGAATTTTTTCATGGAACGGTTGTTTTCATCCATCCAATCGTCGATTTTATTTATCGCCGCCGATTTGAAACCCGCCACGAACGATGAAATCGATTGTGGTTCGCGGTGTGGTAGAGACGCACGGCCGTGCGTCTCTACCATAATGCGGTTTTCATCGGGTTCACATCCGTTTTTATCCAAAATGACGATGGCGTGCAAATGATTGGGCATCAATACAAATTCGCCCAGAAACAATTCCTCGCGTATTTCAAACGATTTGAAAAATTCATCGTAAACAATCTTTCCGATTTCGTTCAAAACCATTTGTCCATCCACAATTTCCCCGAAACGGTGTTCCCGTCCGTATGTCACGATGGTGATGAAATAATGTCCGTTTCGGGCATAATTCCATCCGCGCAACCGATTCGACGGGATTCTGTATCTGTTTTTGAATTTCTCAGGCATTTTATTGTTTTTTCATTTTTCGTTAAAACAGGAACAATTGAACGACATTGGGAATTGGAAAATCATTCACGCCCACCGATATGTTTGGGTTTTCCGCACGGCCATGCGCCACAACCATCACGCATATCCGCAAATTTTCCACCACCGTGAATGATGCGCCACACAAACGGACGCTGAATTTCCGGAATGGCAATATCGTTGGCCTCTATCAGACCCAAAATCTGACTGATGGTCAGCGGATAGTTGTTGTATTTCTGTTTGTCCATAGATTTGGTCGTGTTATCTCCCCATCCCGGAGAGTATTATCGTTTGTATTTCCGTTAATTTCTCGATTTCTTTTTCAAATAGTACAATGTTCTGAAACAGTGGTGCAAGTTGTTTCTTTATAGCGCTTAATCCCATTGTGTTAGGAATCAATACTGCAATTGACATCATATTAGCTTGATTTATTTTTGCTTGTACTCCACCAGTAACAATCTGAGCTATATTGGTGTTGCACAGCACCATATAAAGCAAATTTTCATCAAAGCCATTTGCCCCTTTCAATACGTGAGCATGATTATTCACCCAAAACTTTCCTGTTACATATTGAAGAATAGGTGTGTTGTCATCTTTAATAACAGTACCATCTTCTCCCATCAAAATATAACAGCCATCAAATAAATAATCATCTACATAATCCATTAAACAAGCTGCTCCGTAATACGGATATTTTTTCTCCATATCACACCTGTCGTAACTTGCCAATGGTTTTCTTTTACTATCAAAACATTCGCACACCTCTCCCAGCGTCCCCCACCGCCATCCTTCCGGCAGGTTCTCCTTGTCGATGCCATCGACAAACATCTTACGGTAGAGGGTCTGCGCGGTGGCTTGCAAGGTGGCTATCGTGCGCTTGGCTACAGCTATGCGCCGCGCCACCGCCTCGTAGTCCGCCACTATCGCCCGCTGCTCCGAAATCGGAAGAAGTGGGACTTCGATATCAAGAAAATCTTTCCATGCAAAAACTATGGTTGAACTTCCCCATGCTAAAAAATTGGTTTGTCTGTCCCAATCAGGTCTGCAAAAATACAACCACAAATATTTAGACAATACAATATTTTCTGCTTTTGATCTCACCTTAAAAGCAACATTGTTCCAACTTGTAATGTAGGTGTTTGCCGTTTCATTATATCCCATCCCTAATCGAACACCGTGTGTTCTGGGATTATATACAAATGTTTTGGGGCGAACAAGATAAAATTTATCCAGAGCAGTTTGATTCAAATTGGCTATTGTAGGAATTAATCCTTTTTCAATTGTAACACCGACAATGTCATCCAATCCGTATCTGTTGTCAGAGTTAAATTCTACAACTTCCTCAATTAAATCTGAGAATTTGTACGTTGTAATATTGCCTTCTTTTTTATTCATCATTTTTATATTTATCATTGCGGACGTCAACGGGGCGGATGTAGTCGCCGAGGGGTTTGTATGTGGTGTTCGGTTTGGTCATTCGTGTCGTTATATTTTTGAAAGTTCAGATTCTATTTCTTCGATGGTAGGAAGCGACGATTTGAAATTATCCGGCATCATCTTCGACATTTCAAATTGGGATATGCCCAATGGCTGACTGTATCCTTCAAGGGCATATTTTGCAATTATGTCATTCTTGCTTTTGCAGATGAGTAGTCCTATGGTCGGTGCGTCCACCTCTTTTTTCATCTGATGGTTGATCATATTCACATAAAAATTGAGCTGCCCCAAATAGGAAGGGTCAAAGTCGGTGACTTTCAATTCTATCACCACAAAACATCGCAAATCCAAATGATAGAACAATAAATCGGGCATGAATGTTTCGCCCCCGACATCAAAATGAATCTGACGTCCCACATACGCAAATCCTTTGCCCAATTCAATCAGGAATTTCGTCACATTATCAATCAATGCGTTTTCCAATTCCTTTTCGTTGAAGGGCTTTGTTAATGTAAGAAAATCAAAATTATATGGATCCTTTATCGTTTGTTCGGCCAAATCGCTTTGTGCCAGAGGCAGTGCTTGTTGAAAATTCGTTATGGCCTTGCCTTCCCGTTCATACAGATTTGTATCCAAAAAATTAGCCAGAACTGCACGCGACCACCCATTTTCAACAGTTTTCTTTAGGTAAAACATTGCCTTGGACCCCTCTTTGCACTTTTGTATAATGTATAGATGATGTCCCCATGGCACTGAAAAAAAGATGTGCTCAAATTGGGAAACAGATTGCTGCCCATTTCCTTCGGCAATTTGGGAAACAAATTGTTGCCCAAACGCATCGTATTGGCTATAAAATAGATACCATTGTCGGATGCTTTTCAGGTTCCTATATGAAAAACCCTTCATGTCAGAAAATTCGGTGGCTAAATCCTTGCTGAGTTTTTGCAGGAAAGAATCGCCCCACTGAGATGATTTCTGCAATTCAACAATTTCTTTCCCCAACGACCAGTACAACCGCAAAAGTTCATTGTTGACTTTTACGGCCGCCTTTATCTGGCTTTGCCGAATCCTGAGCTTTACGCTTTTTAGCCAATCTGCATATTGTATCAAGTCTGTCATAGTCGTTGTACTTTTTGTTTTATTTCCTAATTACCAAAAGAATTTCTCAAATCTCTGTTGCGGACGTCAACGGGGCGGATGTAGTCGCCGAGGGGGTGGTATGTAGTATTGTTGTTATTCATTGTCTATTACTTGCCAAGTTCCATTACGTTTTCCATTT